>JBQCGU010000077.1:0-40523 GCA_051955355.1 Solirubrobacteraceae bacterium
CGCGGCTCCTCTCAGCGCACGCCACCTGCCGG
This sequence comes from Solirubrobacteraceae bacterium, assembly GCA_051955355.1. Lineage (GTDB taxonomy): Bacteria > Actinomycetota > Thermoleophilia > Solirubrobacterales > Solirubrobacteraceae > Palsa-744. Next base: position 33 of record JBQCGU010000077.1, read on the forward strand.
CTGCAACGCCGCTCGCTCTTCGCCTACCTCGCCGACGCCATCGCCGCCCACGCCCGCGGCGACCCAGTGCCACTGCTCAGCTAAGCGACCCGACCCACTGAACGCTTACCAGCACTCGGCGACGGCGCCTCTTGCTGCTGCTCGGATTGACGGTGGGTTTCGTGTTGTTCGCCGGCCAGTCTGCTGGTGCGAGCGACATTTACAGCAATGTTGGCCCGGCGCCACAGCTTTCGGGTGGGCTGATGGACCGTTACCCGCTGAGCCACTACCAGCTTGACCAGTATTTCCCTGCGGTCAGCGCCGGTGTATTCAGCGGTGTGGACGTATCGGGTGTGGCACCGATGATCGCGTTCTTCATCGCACAGGTGCTGTGGCTTATCACCGCGTTTTTGGCGTATGTGGTCATAACCGTTTTCCAATTCGCGTTCAGTCTCGACCTCGTCAACGGGAACGGCACGTCGGGCTCCGGCGCTCTTACCCCGGTCGCATCGGCGATTCACAACCTGTACGCGCAGACGTTCGGAGCACCGTGGCTAGTGGTCGCGGTGGTTGCCGTTGGGTGTTGGGCGATGTGGAAGGCGCTTGTGCAGCGCCGCTACACCGAGACAGTAGGCGCGCTTGCCATCTCTCTCCTGTATTGCGTGCTGGCGATCGGGATTGTCACACAACCCGAAAAGACGATCGCTCCAGCGAGCAGGCTCTCAAACCAGCTCTCGACAGCGATCCTATCGCTGACAAGCCAGGGGAATGTCGAAAGCGAACAGCAAGCCAAGACAGCGGCGAGCGACCAGCTGTTCTCGTTCTTGGTGCTCGACCCCTGGACTGTTCTGGAGTTCGGCGGTATCGAGCACTGCACGCCAGGCCCAAAGAGCAGTCACACGCTCCCCGTCCGGCCGCTCGCCAGTAATCCGGCTGAAGACGTACGGCTTGCCGGGCAACTGGAAACTGCCACCGAAGTTCAGGCGCAAGGCAAGACATGCATCAACAACCGCAACAAGTACGCCTCACACTTCTTGGCCTACCCCTTCCAGGGCAAAGACCGCAACGCAGAGCACGACGCCTTGGAAAAGGGAGACATCGGCAAGCTCCCCTCCTCAGATCCCGCGAAGGGAAACGGCACGTACCCGCTCAGCAAGGCCGATGAGCCTGCGGCCGAAGCGATGGGCAAGGGCGGCCAATATCAGCGCCTGTTGCTAGCCATAGTCATCCCGGCCGGGGAGCTGGGCGCTTTTCTGCTGCTCGGCGCGCTAGCAATAGTGATGGTCGTCGCTGGTGGCCGGCTGCTGTTCTGGTTGTGCCTCGCGCCGTTCGTGCTGCCGATCGCGATATTCCCCGGACGGGGACACGCCTTCTTCCGGTTCTGGCTTGGCAAGCTCGCCAGCAATCTCACAAAGAAGGTCATTTGCAGTGTGATCCTTGCTGTCACGCTCGCCGTCAGTCAAGCGCTCGAGGACGCAACCTCAAACCTCGGATGGTTGCTCGCGTTCCTGCTACAGGCAGCGTTCCTGTGGACCGTCTTTATCGAGCGCAAAACGCTCACAACCAGTCTTCTCGCGGCGACCGCAGGCCCACAGGCCGCGCGGGACGGGACGAACCGCCTACAGACCCTCTATTACGCCAGTCGCCTGGCCGGGCTGTACCGGGATCGCTCACCGCAAACGCCGCATTCAGGAGGGCGCGTCAGCGGCGTCAACCAGCGTCCTGACGCGCCCTCACCCAACCCGACCCAGGAGGCCACGATGAACGCTCCACGAGGCGTTGATGTACCAGAACCCGGCGAGGAGTACGACGAGCCGATCGCCTCCACAGAAGGCGCCGACATTCGATTGGCATTCGAAGGCGGCACGGATAGAGGGGAGCCGGCATGAGCTGGCGTATCGAACACGCCGATCCCCTCGCACTGTTGGGTGAGCTACCGGACTCATGGGCGCAAACCTGTTTCACAAGCCCACCACGCGACCTGCCGGTCGCTTACACGCTTGCTGTGCTGGGCGAGACCTATCGCGTTCTGCGCCCTGACGGAACGCTGTGGATCTCACTCCCACACGGCGAGAACGCTCACAAGCTCTGGGAGGCACTCCAACAAGGCAACTCGTTGCGACCGTTGCCAGCAAGCAGGACACCACGACGGGTGCTGCTGCTCGCAAAGCAACCAAACTTTCTCTTTCGCCCCAAACGGCCCGTCCCCAGTGTCAACAGGCGGCAAATCTCGACATGCCCGTGCTGTCCGCCCCCACGGCAGGTCGAACACGGCTACAGCAGAACCTGGCAAGTCCAACGTCGTGCGCCGTGCGTGCGTTCAAAGGACACCGCGCGAACACAACCGAGGCAGGTCGTCGACTGGTGCATCTCGTCGAGCACCGTCCCGTCCGTGTGCCATGTGTGCGGCGCACCATGCCACGGTTCACTCCGCTCAGGCAGACGGCAGTGGCGCTCGACCTGCACCCACAACGCCGGACGGGGACGCTGTCTTGTGATCGACCCCTTCTGTGCGGATGCTGACACGGGGATCGTCGCCGTTGGCCGTGGTCACCACTACCTAGGGATCGCATCAAGGCAAGTGGACGCCGAGATCGCACGCAAGCGCCTGGTCGAGCTACAGGAGCGCACACGGTGAGCTCCACTGGACGGATATGCCGCTTGCGCGACCGGCCGATCGCAGAACGCGAGCGGCACACGGCGATGGTCGCTGTGATCGTGCTACTCGCCACGGCCGCGGTGCTGCTCACGCTGAGCCATCCCTCCAGACAGACCGGCGAAACCAAGGAGCCAGTCGCGCATAAACGGCTGGGGACGACGAGCATCGGCTCCCCGCCCGATGCGCCTGCGCTGACCAGCGAAGCCCAACAAGCCGCCTCGCGTTTCCTCGCCGGCTATCTCTCCTACACCTACGGTCAAGCCCACCCGAGCCAGCTCAGTGACGCGAGCCAGCTGCTCATCCGGTCCCTCCGCGCCCATCCGCCGCATGTTCCACCGGCAGCCCGAGCACGTCACCCGAAGGTCATAGCGCTGCAACCCGCGCCTGCGCTCGCCGGCCAGCTCGGTGTGCGCGCGGTGGTCAACGACGGCGGGCTCATCGACTACGCACTCAAGCTCACGCTTGCCCTCAATGACGGCCGTCTTGTCGTCACCGGCCTGGACGGTGCCAAGTGAGCAAACGCAAGCTATTCCTGTGGCTCGCCGCGGGTGCCGGCAGCACAGGCGTCGCGCTGGCTGTGATCTTCGGTGTCGCGGTCGCAGTGCTCGGTGCGAGCTTCACCGACTGCCAGCCCGGCGACGAACCGGCTGGTGTTTCCACCGGACCAACCCCGTCCGCTTACGCGCTGCAAAACATCCCACCCGAACGCCTACGGCTATACGAGCAGGCCGGACAGCGGTTTGAGATCGACTGGAGCTTTCTCGCGTCAATCGGGGCGCAAGAGTGCGGTAACGGAAATTGTGCGGGCGTCAACAGCGCGGGGTGCGCCGGCCCTATGCAGATCGCCTACGTGCGCGGAAGTGCGTGCAGTCCCGGCTCCGGTCCAACGCTGTGGGAACGCTACGCCGTGAGCGCACACCCGGGACATCCCCCGGATATCAACGATCCGGCAGACGCGATCTACACCGCCGCGCGCATCCTGCGCCAAGACAAGGGCGCCCCACCAACCGGCGGCTCCTACACCGAATACCGGCAGGCAGCGTGCCACTACTACGGCGCGTGCGGTGACTCCACGGTCGCCTACGCCGACGAGGTCATGGCCCGCGCCGTCCAATACGGGTTCACCGGCAACGGCGCTCCGCAAGCGACGAGCCCGCAGCTCGGCCAGCCCGTCACCGCCAGCCAGAGCCAGTGCGACGCAAGCGCTATCGCACCGGAAGGCGCGAGCGCATCGGCGATCCTCAAGGTCGCCGAAAGCCAGATCGGCGAAGGCGAGCAGCCACCCGGCTCCAACTGCACGAGGTACGGGCCGTGCGAGGAGTGGTGCTCACTGTTCGCCTCCTGGGTGTGGATGAAGGCCGGCGTGCCAATCCCAGGTCCGACAGTCCTCTACGGCTACTCCGGCTCCCTCTACAGATGGGCCGCCGAACACGGCGGGCGCATCCTGCCCGCCAACGCGAGACCCTCGCCCGGTGATGCCGTCTTCTTCGGCAAAGGGCCAGCCGAAAGCGTGCATGTCGGGCTCGTGAGCCGTGTCCTGCGGGACGGACGGATCGAAACGATCGACGGCAACAACAGTGAAAACAAGGTCGGTCGCGCCGGTCCCTTCCAACCCTCCCGCATGACAATCGCCGGCGAGCCGATCTACGGCTACGCCCAGCCACCAGCCCCCAACTCGAAGAAGGCGTGAGGACTCATGGCCCGCGCCAATTCACAAACGCCGCGCGGCAGTGCAGACAACGCGCGCCACGAGAAAGGAAGCTCGATGCCGTCACGGTCACGGAAGACAACAAGGACGGCCCCCAGCCGCCGCGTCCGCAAACAGCCCGGGAAAATCCTCGACCTGTTCGCTGGCGCAGGCGGCTGGGAGGAGGGCCTTCGCCCCTTCGGCCTGAAGGCCCTCGGGATCGAGACAGACCCCCATGCCTGTGCGACCGCCCAAGCCGCCGGCCATGAGCGGCTGCAAGCCGACGTCGCCGCGCTCGACCCTGTCCAGTTCGCCCCCGTGTGGGGACTGATCGGCTCACCCCCCTGCCAGGCATACTCAAGCGCCGGCAAGGGCCTCGGCAGAGCCGACAAGCCTTCGGTAATCGTCTGCGCGCGCGAGCTTGCCGCCGATAACGACACCCGGGCGGCCAGGCTGAAGGAGTGCCACGACCCTCGCTCGCTGCTGACCGTCGAGCCACTGCGCTACGCCATCGCGCTGCGCCCCCGATGGATCGCGCTGGAGCAAGTCCCCGCAGTGCTCGAGCTATGGAGCCTGTTCGCGAGCCTGCTCGCCCTCTACGGCTACCACACCGCCGTTGGCGTATTGAGCGCAGAGCAATACGGAGTGCCGCAGACCCGCAAACGCGCGTTCCTCATCGCCTCGCTCGACGGTCCCGTCCAGCTACCCGCGCCCACGCACCGCTCCTACAACCCGCGCCGCAAAGAGACACCCGAGGACGAGCGCGACCTCCTGCCTTGGGTCAGCATGGCCGAAGCTCTCAGCTGGGGCATGACAGCCCGGCCGGGGATGACCGTCGTCGCCGGCAACAAAGACGGTGAATCGAAGAGCCGCGCCTGCATGGCAAGACAACGCCGCTCCGGCGCGTGGGTTGAGATACGACGCGGCAAAGACCGCATCCATGAGGGATTCGACCCCGCCAGCTCGCCAGGCCAAGCAGTCACCTCGCGTGTAGACCGCTGGCAAGCACACGGCGTAGAAGACTCCGCCTGCGAGCGGCCTCCTGAATGCGCTGGCGAGCTCGCCGAGCGCCCGGCGCCCACGATTGTCACGACTCGTCGCTCCAAGGAGGGCGCGCTGATCGGTCGTCAACTTCCGCCCGGGGAGAGTTGCGAGCGAGGCGGCTGGGCATGGCGCAACGGCAACCAGGCCCATTCAGCAGTCCGCGATTCGCGGGAGCCTGCGCCCACAGTCCACTTCGGGCATCGCGTCAACAAGGTCGAGTGGGTGCCGTGCAGCTATGACGCTCGCCAGCGGGGAGCGCGCCCTCGACCGATTGACCAGCCGGCACCGACGATGCTGGCGCACGGACTGGCAAAGGGCGTCCCGACCTGGAGCGGACGACGGCCAGCCACGACGATCGCGTGTGACCGGCGTGTGCATCCGCCCGGACACAAGCAGAACGCCGGTGATCCGCCCGGCCGCTACGAGCAACGCCGCGGCGCTCACGCCATTCGCGTCACCGTCTGCCAAGCCGCGTTCCTCCAAGGCTTCCGGGCCGACTATCCCTGGCAGGGAGCGAAGATCCGCCAGTTCGAGCAGGTCGGTAACGCGGTCCCGCCACCGCTGGCGCACCGAGTGCTCGGTGCCGCCATGCGCAAGAGGCAGCGCCGTACGCGAGCACGGGCCGGCGCCTCCATCCAGACAGCACCGGGCAGGCGGGCAGGGGCGTGAGCGTGAAGGGCCGTCTCCAGGCTTGCCTGCTGGCGTGTCTCCAGGCTCGTATCCAGGCGTGCTTGCAGTCGTGCGGCAGACCGGCTGGATCGGCGGGTGTGCCTAGCAACGGTGCGGCTTTTCGGTCTGGCGTGCTTTGCGACAAGTCTATGACCGAGATAGCTTCCCGGTGAACCGTCAGCCGTCTCAGGATGCTAGACCGCTTGCGGCTGTGGTCGCGGGCCTCGCGCTTGCCGTGCTGGTGAGTGACGCTCAATCGCCCGTCGGGTTCCTCTCGCGGGCGACTGCGATGGCAGTGCGTCCACTGGTACTTGTCCCGGTGGCGCTGCTCGTGCTCGGCTTGGTCGCTGGTCGTGTCGTCGCTACTCGTCGTTCGCTTGCTTCCCGCACGCGCTTGGTCGTCCTTGCGCCTGACTCGTTCGATCCGTCGCTCGATGCTGTGCTTCGCTGTGCGGCGCAGCTCTCGCGCGTGCGCCGCGTGGTCGGTGGCTGGCTCGACCCGCGTGCGAGAGCGGTGCGCGTCCTGCTGGACACCGATCCCGAGGGTCGGATGCGCTACTCGCTTAGCGTCCCGGAGCGTGCCCTACCTGCGGTGCGCTCGGCACTTGGAGCCTTCGACCGGGTGCAAGCACAGGTGGTTCGGGCTGAGCCTGAGCCGCCCGCCGGGAACGTCCCGAAGGGGCAGATGGAGGTCGTCCGGGCGGAGCTACGGCTTGCGCGGCCCAGCAGCGAGCCGCTCGCGCATCCGCCGTTGAACCCTGACCCGTTGCAGAGTTTTGCGCGTGTTCTCGCGGCGCTTGATCCAGGGCGCGGGGAGCGGGCGGAGATCGCGATTGATCTTCTGCCGGCTGTTCCGGCGGCTCGTAGGCGCTTGCGCCGTCGGCTGCTCCGTGAGGCTCGCCGCCGTGACGAACGGATCGGCATTCGCGACCAGGCCGGCGGGCTGTTCAGTGCTCGACGGGTAGGTCGCCGTCAGCCCACCGAAACGGTGCAGGAGCGAGCCGTCCGTGAGGAGCTCGGTGCGAAGCTGTTGCAGGCCGAGCCACTGTTTGGTCTGCAAATCCTGATCCGGTGCTCGAGTCCCCAGAAGGGGCGGGCCGTCTCCTGTATGCAGGGGCTGCTCGGTTGCTTTGACGGTCTGGCGGCGGCGAACTCCCTGCGCGTGGTGGGTGTTCGTGTCCTCGGCGTGGCGTTCGCCGGATCGGACCTTCCCGGCGTGCGCGGCTGGTTTGACCGGCGGATGCACACGGGGCTCTTTCATCCGCCGCGCATGGGTCTGGTTAGCGCCCGTGAGATGGCGGGCTTCTTGAAGCCGCCGACCGTTCATTGCTCTGCCCCGGATGTGTTGCGGCTCGGCCCGGCGGTCTACCCAGCCCCGAAGGCTCTGCCGACGTTTGACGGCCAGGCCGATCTGGTGCCGCTTGGCACGGTCGATAGCGAGAGCGGTCCTCGCCGCGTCGGGCTGCGTCTGGAGGACTCCTTCTTCATGTACACGTCTGGACGGAGCCGTTGGGGAAAGACCGAGCTTGCGCTCACACAGTTTCTGCATCTCGTCCGCTCAGGACACGGCGGCCTATTCCTCGACCCGCATCAGGACGCGATCACCCGAATCAAGAGCTGTCTCTCTGACGAGGAGGGTCTTGCGGAGCGAGTAATCGAGCTTGACCTCGTCGGTCCTCGTTCGCGGGACGGGCAGCCCGGTTGGAATCTGCTCGCTGCCCGTGGTCTTGACAGCGAGACCAGCGAGCGAAGAGTTGAGGCGATCGTCGACTCCTTCGCCAGCGCGTTGCAGTGGGGTGAGCGCAACAACCGCGCGCTGACGCTGACGACGCAGGCGACCGCCGCGCTGGTCGAGCTAGCGAGCGTGCTGCCCGAGGGGTTGCAACCCACGATCTTCCAGATTCCGTCGATCTTGGGGAATCCGGGCTGGCTGGCAGCCGCGCTCCCGCATCTGTCGGCTCCGCGGCGGCAGTTCTTCACCGAGCGGTTCCCGCGGTTGAGTGAAGAGGCGATCACGCCGGTCACGAACCTGATCGACCGGCTGCGCTCCTCGACGCAGCTCGCGGCGCTGCTCGGCGCGCAGACCTCGAGCTATGACATTGCGCGAGCGATGGACGAGCGCAGGATCGTGCTCGCATGTCCCGGTGCCGGTGGAGCCCGCGACCGGCTGGTGGCGAACCTGCTCGTGTTCGACCTCTTGCACGCGGCGAAGGGCCGCGCGCACATCGACCCGTCCCAGCGGGTGCCGTTCTATGTCTTTCTCGATGAGATCCAGGTGTTTGACGGGGCGAGCTCGGGGAACCTCGCTGGGCTGTTGGAGCAGACGGCGAAGTACGCCATCCGTGGCTTCCTGCTCAACCAGAACCCCGAGCGGCTGACCAAGGAGACGCTGAACGCGCTCACGACCAACCGCTCGCACCTCATCACGACCGCGCTGAACGCGCACGCCGCTGGGCTCATCGCGCGCGAGTGGGGTGGCGACCCGCCGGCGAGCGCAATCACCGGACTGCCGCGCAGAACCTTCATCGCGCAAGTCACCCATCACGGGCAGCTGACCCACCCGTTCGTGTTCGGCAACGAATCGGTCGAGGAGCACTTCGCCGAGTCGTTCAAACCCGACGCTATCCCCGACATTCAACCCGTCATCGACCAGGCGTCAGGAAGAACGAACGCCTCAGAGACGATCAGCGCGCTGGACACCCTCGATGAGCGCATAAAGCAACACCTCGAAGGCGCCAGCAAAACCGGGGGCTCAAACACCAAGCGTTCTCAGAGTGCCGAGGAGCCCTGGCAAGCGCCCGCCCCCCAGCCAACGGAGGCCCACCACCAGCGCGCCCATTCCGTCACGCGCACGACGAGCACAAGAGCGCGAGCCACGGGCGATGCGCGGCCTGCGAGCCGAACGTCCCTGAACCGCGACGGTCTAGGGAGCGGAGGATGAGCCCGCGGGCGAAGAACGACCGGCCGCTGCCGCCTGTCGCAACGCCGATCCTGGTCAGCCTCTACCAGCACCGGCTGTTGACGACCGCGCAAGTTCACGCGCTGCACACGCCAGACGACAGGATCGGCTGGACGCGCCGGGTGCTGCGACTGCTCTTTGACCGTGAGCTGGTCGACCGTGTCCAAGCGCCCGGAACGCTCTCGCACTGGTTTCTCACCGAGACTGGCGCAGACGCCGTCGAGACCGCGGGGCCACGTCCGGAGCCGCGCAGACGCGTGCCTACGCGCGCGCAAGCGGAAGGCCCGCTGCGCGCGCACACCATCGCCGTAAACGATGTCGGTCTCGCGTTCGTGAGAGCCGCACGCGAAACGGGTGATGAGTGCGGCCCGGACTCTTGGTGGCACGAGATCGCGCACCCCATCTCCCCGTGGCGCGGTCGACGGCCCGCCGAGATGGTGATAGCCGATGCGCTGCTGACCTACCTACAGGTCAAGAAGGACGGTGCGATCGCTCTGCACCAGCGCTGGATCGAGCTCGATCGCGGCACCGCTCGGCCCGCCGAGCAGCTCGCTAGCAAGATCACCCGCTACACGAGGCTTCGCTACTACGCACCGCCAGGCGCGTCCGGCGAGGAATCCGAGCCACTGTGGCGCCGCTCCTACCGAGCCTTCCCGCACCTACTGATCGTTCTGGCCGACCAGTCACGCGAGAGCATGCGTCAGCGGATCTACCGCACGCTCGCGCTGCACGACTCGGACCCCGCGAAGCAGCACCTCGGCCCGATCCCCGTGTCCTTCGTGCTCTTGGAAGACCTCACACAGCAGGGTCCATTCGCGCCGATCTTCACATCCGCCGAGCAGCCCGAACACCCCGTCGACTGGCTCGGCTACTCCCAAGCAAAGGAGTGAGCACATGGCTTCCGTGCGATCAAGAAACGCCCGCCAAGCCCAACCCAGCATGCGACCAAAGTGGCCGACCGAAACGAGGTGATGAAAGTGCCGAACGCCCGTAAATCACGCCGCTGGCAGATCAAGCACGCCAATTGCCTGGAGGCCCTCCCGACGCTCGATGCCGCAAGCGTTGAGGCGGTAGTCACCGATCCTCCCTACGGGATCAACTTCAAAAACATGGGCTGGGACCGCCCCAGCAAGCTCGACCCGGCCCGGCAGCCCGGACGGCACCGCCGTCGCATCGGCGATCCCGCCCTGGCGTTCCAGAGCTTCAGCAGACAATGGAGCGAGCAGTGCCTGCGCGTGCTCAAGCCCGGCGCTTACCTCGCCGCGTTCGCCGCGCCCCGCACCTCCCATCTCCTCGCCCGCGGTCTTGAAGAAGCCGGTTTTGAACTGCGCGACGTGCTCATGTGGCTGCAAGGCCAGGGTTATCCCGCGACCCAACTGTTGCCAGATGGGCTCGGGACGGGCCTGAAGCCGGCGTGGGAGCCGATCCTGCTGGCACGCAAGCCGCTCGACGCTCCCATCAAGCAGAACCTCGCCACGCACGGAACCGGCGCTATGAACATCGACGCCTGCCGCGTCCCGCTCACGTCCAAGGACTGCCCCAACGTACACGGACGCGGCACAGCAAGCCCCCGTGGACGTTGGCCCGCCAACGTGCTCCTCTCCCACGGCCGGTCCTGTACGGGCAGCCGTTGCGAACCGGACTGCCCGGCCGGCATGCTTGGAGAGCGTCACCGCTTCTTCTACGCCGCCAAGGCATCCCGCCGCGAGCGCGACGCCGGCTGCAAGCAGCTGCCCCGCCGAGTGGTGCAGACCTTCAAGATCGATGCCCGCAACGTCCAGCTCTGCAACGAGAACCCGGTCGCCAACATCCACCCGACCGTCAAGCCGATCGAGCTGATGCGCTGGCTCGTGCGGCTACTCACCCCGCCTGGCGGCCTCGTGCTCGACCCGTTCACCGGCTCGGGCAGCACGGGCGCCGCCGCGCTGCTCGAGGACGCGCGCTTCCTGGGGATCGAGCGCGAAGCCGCCTACGTGCCGATCGCCCGCGCGAGGATCGTCCACTGGGACCGACACGGACGAACCGCTCGTCGAGGGGTACGCTCAGCAAGCCCGAGACCGGCGCGGAGGTAGATATGACGAGCGAGCAGAGGGAGCCGCTTCTCGTCTCCAAGGCGCTCGCCGCGAGGCTACTGTCGATCTCGATCGACACCTTCGAACGCGAGATCATGCCCGACATCCGTGTCGTGCGGATCGGTCGGCGAGTGCTGTTCGCCGTAGCTGACCTGGGGGAATGGGTAGAGGAGCATGCGGCCGTCCCGCTCGTCTCCGAACTGCCCCAGCATGCTTGCGAAACAGCCCGTGTCCGTAGGCGGATGAAGGACTCGCTTCCCGCGCGCCGTGGAGGTCTCGTGGACCGGACAACTACTAGACGGGGCGGCGCGGGATTAGGCCCCGCGCCGCGCCCTTAGCACCTTGGAGGTAACCCAAGATGCCCGCTCAGATTATCGACCGCCCAAAACGGCGCACAGACCCCGTCGGCGTGGTCGAGGATTCGGCGTCGGCGGAGATTTTGCAGTTCCCTTCGCGCGAGCGCGATATCGATCCGGAGGCGGCTTTCGACCGGATCGTTAGCGCGCTGACCGTCAGGCAGGGTCGCACGCTTGCCTCGGAGATCGATGTCGTGCTAGCCGCGATCACCGAGTCAGCGACTATCACCGCGGCTCCCCCAGCAGCGCCGGTCAACGCGCCGGAAGGGCTCCGTCCACGCCACTCGCGCCGCTGCCAAAGCAAGCGGGGTGGCTCTTGCAATTGTGACCCTAGCTGGGAGGCGTCCGTCTACTCGACCCTGGAGCAGCGGAAGATCAGGCGGACCTTACGCCATAAGCAGGACGCCCTCTCATGGCGGCGCCGCCACCTCGGGCTTGCCGACGCACGCCAGCTACGCACACCGACGCGCATAACCTTCGGCGAGACCGGCACCTCGTGGGTCGAGATGGCCAGGGCTGGAGAAATCCTCAACCGCTCAGGCCGCCGCTATAAGCCAAGCGCGCTACGCACCATCGAACAGGATCTACGGATTCGCCTCATCCCCGCTCTAGGACCCCACCCGATGAGCGATATCGAGAAAGCCGATCTCCAGCATCTGGTCGGCACATGGTTGGGCGAAGGGCTGAGCGCCAGCAAGATCCACGGCGCCGTCACCGCTGCACGAGTGCTCTGGCGCGACTTCGACCTCATCACCGGCAAGGACAACCTGCTCTCGACCGATCCGACGCGCAACCTGCGCCTCCCCGCGGTCACGAGCAAGCGCGACCGCATCGCTACTCCCGACGAATCGCGTCGGCTGATCTTCGCCCTCAAGGAGGAGGACCGTGCGCTTTGGGCGACTGCGCTATACGCGGGCGTGCGCCACGGCGAGCTACGCGCGCTGCGCGTAGAAGACCTCGGCCTCCCGCTGAAGCGGATCGACATTTGCAGAGGCTGGGATCAATACGAGGGCGAAATCGACCCCAAGAGCGAAAGCGGCAGACGCAAAACGGTCATCGTGGGCTTGCTGCAAGAGCTCTTGGAAGCCCACCTCGCCCGGACCGGGCGCACCGGCAGCGACTTGGTCTTCGGCCGCACACCCACGAGGCCGTTCAACACCAACACGGTCAACAGCAAAGCGCGCAAAGCATGGGCAGCCGCTCGCAAGCGAGAGGACGAAGAGGCCGCGATCCCCGCCAGCGAACGGATACGCCCCATCGGCCTGCACGAGGCCCGCCATACCGCCGTCTCCCAGATGCTCGACGCCGGCATCACGATCGACAAGGTCAGCAAGTTCATGGGGCACTCCTCGATCACGGTCACGATCGACCGCTACGGACACCTGCTGCCCGGCGGCGAGGCAGAGGCTGCTGCGCTACTCGACGCCTACCATGAGCGTTGCCGCCGTCGTTGATCGCGCCCTATGACGCGATTCGACTAGCCCCTGCCGCTCTTGCGTTTCAAGGAAGAAGGAGACTGTCGTGCCGTTGGCTCAGACGCAGCTCGCTGGCGCTGTTGCCGATCGCGCCTAGATCACCGGCCGCCACGTCACCGAGTTCGCAGTGTCGCGAGTCATTGTGTGGGCGCTCACCACTGACCAAAGCTCGTGTGGAACCGACGTGCGCAATGCGTCCACGACGACGCTGTACAGGTCGCCGCTACCGCGGAAGTGCAAGCAGGCAACTTTGCGGCCCAGGACCGCTCGCTGCATCGTCATCGTGACGCTGTCTGGAAGCGCCGACGCCATCGCATCGCAAAACGCCTGCTGCTGCTGCTCACAGTCCCGTAGGTCGTAGGTCAGGCTCATGCCCTGAGAGTACGCCCGCCATCGGTCGAATCATCCAAGCTGCATTAGACGATGCTTGGGGGTCTCGCCGTTGGCGACTCGCTGCGCCAACTTCACAGCGTCGGCGATCATGCGTCCGTCCCAGCCGACGGTCGCATACGCGATAAGACGACGGTCCCGCCTGGCCACGATCCCTGCCCCTGCCGAAAGGGTGAGCGCGTCACGAGCGGTGTACGCTCCGCGGCATGTCGCAGACCCTTTTTGCGGAGCGCTTTCTCGTTGCGCCAATCGGTTGCGCTCCGTAGCGCGACGGGGGTGGCCCTCGGCCTCGACCGCGATCTACCGCCATACCGAGGACAGCCTGGCTTCGTAGAATGGGCGCTTAGCCTCGATGGTGCCCTTGGAGGGGTGGCAGAGCGGTTGAATGCGGTGGTCTCGAAAACCATTTCGGGGGTTTAAACCTCCGACGAGGGTTCGAATCCCTCCCCCTCCGTTTACAAAACACCACAGGGTTGACATCTGCAACCCTCAACCAAACCGGCCCTTGCGCGCCAATTGCGCGCCAGTCCAAGCGCGGATCAGGCGGCTTCGAGCGGTTTCCAGCGGCAAGCTATCGGCCACGAGCGCGATCGGCCGCAGGCCAGTTTCTCTAGCAACCATGCGGAAAACGGCTAGCCAGAGCCACTTCCGGGCCGAGTGCCGGGCGAGCCGCCCATGTGGGCTGCTGCGGTTTTCGAGACCGCCGCATTCAACCGCTCTGCCACCCCTCCAGGGCGCCATCAAGGCTAGGCGGCCATTCTACGAGGAGCCGCCATCTCCGGCATCGCAGCCGGGCTGCTTGGCGGCTTCGCGCCCGCCATGGCGGCTCCCACACCGCGACGAGCGCGAGCGTCGGCTTCTAGCCGCCGCGTCGTGAGGCGAAGAACTCGCGCAAGAGATCGCCGCACTCCTGCGCGAGCAACCCGCCCCCCACTTCCGGACGGTGGTTCAGGCGCGGCTCGGCGAGCACGTCGAGAATGCTCCCGCAGGCGCCCGCCTTGGGATCGCTCGCCCCGTAGACGACACGCGGCACGCGCGCGAGCACGAGCGCCCCGGCGCACATCGCACACGGCTCGAGCGTCACGTACATCACCGTGTCGAGCACCCGCCAGCTGCCCAGCGCAGCCGATGCCTCGCGCAGGGCGATCACCTCGGCGTGCGCGGTTGGGTCCTGGCGCAGCTCCCGCTCGTTGTGCGCAGCGGCGATCACCTCCCCCTCGTGGGCGATCACCGCGCCGATCGGCACATCCTCGTGCTCGAGCGCTCGCTCCGCCTCGCGCAGGGCAAGCCGCATGAAGTACTCGTCGCGTGGGAAGAAGCGCTCGGTCATAGCCGGGGAGCGCAACTATCGGGCGCTCGAAACATCATCATTACCGAGGAGCACGCTTGCAGACCACCGTCCGCCCCCTATCCCTCCTGCTGGCGTGCATCGCCGCACTGGCGCTCACAGCCCTGGCGCTCGGCCCGAGCGCGGGCGCCGCGCCCTATGCCCCCAGCGAGGTGGTGGTCGGCTATGCCTCCTCGACGGCGCGCGTCCCCGTGAAGCCCGGCGTGAGCGTCGCCGTGGCGCTCGCCCGCCTGCGCCGCCAGCCGGGCGTGCGATGGGCGGTGCCGGACTACACCGCGCACGCCACCTCGATCGCCACCTCCGAGCTGATCCCCAACGATCCCGGCACGGGTTCGGGCTCCGGCGAATGGCAGGCGCTGCAATGGAACTTCGCCGGGCCGTTCGGCGTAGGGGCACCGGAAGCGTGGTCCAACGTGGCTGCCGAGGGCGCACCGGGCGGGCGCGGTGCGATCGTGGCGGTGCTCGACACCGGCGTGGCGTATGAGAACCACAACCAGTTCAGGCGCTCTCCCGACTTCAATCGGGTGACGTTCGTGCGCGGGTATGACTTCATCGCCCATACGACCCACCCCAACGACCGCAACGGCCACGGCACGTTCGTGGCGGGCACGATCGCCGAGGCCACAGACAACCGGCGCGGGCTCACCGGGTTGGCGTGGGGCGCTCGCATCATGCCCGTGCGCGTGCTCGACGATGCGGGCGAAGGCGACGCGTCGGTGATAGCCGAAGGCATCCGCTTCGCCGTGCGCCATCACGCCCAGGTGATCAACCTGAGCCTGGAGTTCTCCAGCGGCGTGCGCGCAGCCGACGTGCCGGAGCTGATCTCGGCGTTGCGCTTCGCGCGCAACCACCGCGTCGTGGTGGTGGCGGCGGCGGGCAACGAGGACAGCACCGACATCCCCTACCCCGCGCGCGGGCCGGGCGTGATCGCCGTGGGCGCGAGCACCGAGCACGGCTGCCTGGCTGCCTACTCCAACCACGGCAGGGGCATAACGCTCGTGGCCCCTGGAGGAGGCCCCGACGCAAATCTTCCGGGCGACCCCGGCTGCCATCCGGAGCTGCCATCCGGACGCGACATCTTCCAGATGACGTTCACCGGCCCATCGCCCGCGGCGTTCGGGTTTCCGCCCGGGTACGAAGGAACCTCGATGGCAGCGCCACACGTGTCGGCGACCGCGGCGCTGATCGTCGCCGGAGGCGTGCTCGGACGCAAACCGACGCCCGCCCAGGTGGCGGCGCGCCTGAAGTCGACCGCCCGTCCGCTTGGAGCCTCATCCGACAGGCAGGTGTATGGGGCGGGACTGCTGAACGCCGCGGCAGCCACCGCGCCGAAAGCCCCGGCGTCGCTGGCGGGGCAGTAACGCTCGGATGACCGCCCACCACGACGCGAATCGGCATCGGACGCGTCGTGCACCCGTATGCTGGAGGACGATGCGCACCCGCATCCTGGCAGTGCTCGCGCTTGCGGCCTGGGCGATGGCATCTCCGCTCGCCTGCCGCGCGGGCGCGTTCGGCGTCAATTTGAAGACGAGCATCAACGTGTTTCCGCTGGGCGGCGAAAAGCGCGAAGTGACGCTTCAGCGCGTGCAGGCGGCGGGCGCCCAGTTCGTCAAGCTCGCCGTCGACTGGTATCAGATCGCACCGGAACGCCCGCCCGCCGGCTTCGACCCCTCCAACCCCGAAGACCCCGCCTACCGCTGGCGGACGCTCGACGCAATGATCCGCGAAGCGGTTGGGCGCGGGCTGACCCCGGTGATCGACTTCACCAAACCGCCGAGCTGGGCTGAGTCGCCCCCGGGAGCGGGCTGGGAATATCCCGACCCTTCGCAGATAGCCGCATTCGCCCACGCGTTCGCCGCGCGCTACGACGGATCGCACCTGGGTTTGCCCTGGGTGCGCTACTGGGAGGCGTGGAACGAGCCGAACGCCAGTTTCTTTTTGAAGCCCCAGCTCCAGAACGGGGCTCCCGTTTCGGTGGACGCCTACCGGACCATCGTCAACGACTTCGCCGACGCGGTGCACGGCGTGCGCGCAGACGACGTCGTGATCGGTGGAGAGCTGTTCCCCAACGGCCTGAACCACCCCGAAGCCACCGCGATTGCCCCGCTCGAATTCACGCGCAGGCTGTTTTGCCTGTCCAGCGGGCCGAGCATCCGTCGCGTGTGTCAAACCGAAGTGCACGTCGACGCCTGGAGCGTTCACCCATACACGACCGGCGGGCCGTCGACTCTGCCAGCCAACCCGAACAACGTCTGGATCTACAACCTCGGAGCGCTCACATCCCTCGTGCACGCCGCCCAGCGCCTGGGCACTCTCGTCTCGGCGCACCGCGCGCAGACGTGGGTGAGCGAGTTCAGCTGGGACAGCAACCCGCCCAACCCGCACGCGGCGCCGATCGGCTACCTGCGCCGCTGGGTGCCCGAAGCGCTGTACCGCAGCTGGCTTGCGGGGATCGACGTGTTCACGTGGTTCACGCTCGACGACGAACCGTCCTCCTCTCCCCCTCTGCACTCGGGCTTGTACTTCAGTTGCGCCGGGGGGATCGGGTGCGAGAAGCCCAAGCCGATCGCCGCCAGCTTCCGCTTCCCGTTCGTCGCCTTCAAACTGGGCCTCCATCGCGCCCTGGTGTGGGGACGGACCCCAGCCGGCACCCCTGGACGGGTGCGAGTGCAGTTGCGTGGCAGCACGGCGTGGCGCACCATCGCGACGCTCACCACGGACGGCGACGGGATCTTCACGGCGAGGGTGGCGCTGCCGCGCGGCGCCAACCCGGCCAACGCCCTTCTGCGCGCGGTGCGAGCCGGCGGGGACGCCTCGCTCGCCTTCTCCCTGCACCACCCGCCCGACATAATCGTTCCGCCGTTCGGCCCGTGAACCACCTGGCGCGGCGCCAAACCTTCGATCGACCATGAGCGACCTGGCGCCGCCCCCCACCCCGAGTCACCCGCTCACGCGGGAGGGACGCCGACTGGGGGGCATCGCCCGAGGGGACTGGCTCGTGCTCCTGCCGGCGGCAGTGACGGTCGCGGTGCTCGTGGCGTGGACGGCGACGGGTGGCGGCTATGAGTCGTTGCCGACGCTCGGGGGCGGATACGACCCGGGGCCGTGGTATCTCGGAGCGCTGACGCTCGTGGGGCTCGCTTGCGCGACGGTTCTCGGCTCGAGCCGCATGAACGTCTCGCGCTGGACGGCGGCGGCGACAGCCGCCCTGGGTGGATATGTCGTCTGGTCGTTCCTGTCGATCTCCTGGGCGCACGACCAGGGCAGCGCGTTCCTCGGCAGCAATCGCGCGCTCGTATATCTGGCGGTGTTCATGACATTCGCCATCCTCCCGTGGCGTGCGCTCACGTTGCGCGCCAGCCTCGGGCTGCTCGTCGCGGGCTTCGGCGCCATCGCCCTCGTGACCGCGGTAAGGATGGGCGTGCTCGCCGACCCGTCGAAGCTCTATCTGGAAGCCCGGCTGATCTACCCGCTCGGCTACTACAACGCCGACGCCGCTCTGTTCACGCTCACCGCCTTCGTCGCCGTCGCTCTGTCTGCCGACAGAGACGCGCCGGCAGCGCTGCGCGTCATCGGACTCACGATCGCAGCGCTCTGCCTGCAGCTGGCGGTGCTCGGCCAGAGCCGTGGTTGGTTGTTCAGCCTGCCGATCATGCTGCTGCTGGCGCTGCTCGTGGTGCCGGGACGCGTGCGGCTTCTGCTGTTTGCGCTGCTGCCGGCACTCGCCACGGCGGTGGCGGCGCCGACGCTGCTCGACGTGTACAGCCGCGCCACGGTCGATGGCGTCACGCTGCCCCAGCCGCATCTGGCCCATGTGCTGCACAACCAGGGCAGCCAAGCAGCGCGGGCGATGCTCATCGCCGACGTGACTCTCGCCATCCTCGCAACGGCGCTGGTGCTGCTCGACCGGCGCGTCGAGCTGTCGGCGAGCGCGGCGCGCACGGTCAACAGGCTCGCCGCGGGCGTCGCATGCATCGCCGTGCTCGTCGGGGTGGCTGCCGGAGTGGCAGCCACCCACGGACATCCAGTCGGACGCATCGAAAGCGCCTGGCGCTCGTTTGCCAACTCGAGCAACACCGCAAACGGCTCCTCGCGCTTCACGAAACTGGGCAGCGAGCGCGTGGATATGTGGCGCGTGGCGCTGCACGAATTCGCCAACCATCCGCTCACCGGGATCGGGCAGGACAACTTCGCGGCGGCGTATCTGCGCAACCGCCGCACCGACCAGGAACCGCGCTGGGTGCATTCGGTGGAGCTGCGCATGCTCACCCACACGGGCGTCGTCGGTGGGCTGCTTTTCCTGCTGTTCCTCGCCGCCACGCTGCTCGGCGCGCTGCTCGGCACGCGCCGGCTGCGCGCGGAGCGCGCGGCGGCTGGCATCGCGCTGCTGGCGGGCGTCGTGTGGCTGGTGTACGGGTCGATCGACTGGTTCTGGGAGTTCCCCGCGCTGAGCGTGCCTGCGTTCGCCTTTGCGGGCGCCGCGGCGGCGCTGGGCCGCCCCCGTCAGCTCCCCTTCGGCCAGGGCTCTGCCGAGCCGGCTGCGAGGACCGGCGAGCGATCGGAGCACACGCGGCTGCCGATCGTCGCCGGGCGAGCCACCGCGGCGCTGCTCGGCGGAGCGGCGATCGCCACGCTGGTGGTGTCGTTCATGGCGGCACGCGAGACACAGAAGGCAACCGAGGTGTGGGGCTCGCAGCCGGCGCGCGCTTACAAAGAGCTGCGCTCCGCTTCGAGCCTACTGCCATTCGATGCGCAGATCTACCTGGTGGGAGGGGCGATCGCGCTCAACTCAGAAGAACCGGCGCAGGCGCGCAGATGGCTGGGAGAAGCGCAGCAGCGCGACGACGAAGGCTGGCTTGCACCGTTCCTGCTGGGCGTGCTGGACGGCGAACAGGGACGCCGCGCACCTGCCCGCGCCGAGCTCGCGCGCGCCTCGGAACTGAACCCGAGCGAGCCGCTCGTCGGCCAGGCGCTCGACCGCGTGTCCAGCAGCCACCCGCTCACCTTCGAAGAAGCACAAATTTTGCTCGGAGCACGCCAACAGGCGCGTTTCGGGCGCTAACGTAGATGCATGACAGGCCGGCTATCGGGCGCGATCGTGGCGATGGCAGCTGTGGTGCTTGCGGGGCCGGCTGCGGCGAGCGCTGACGTGTCGTCGCTGGATGCGTATGCCGGCCAAGCGGCGGTGCTCGGCAAGCCGCACCACCACAAGCACCACCGTCACGGCGGCTCCTCGGCGCTGACGCGAGGCGGCCACGCCCGCACCCATGGCTCGGCGATCGCCTCCGGCGGCAAACCGCCCGGATCGGCGCCGGCGCGATCGGGTTCGACCAGCGGGTGGGCGTCGGGCAGCACAGGGGCGGGCAGCGCAGCCGCAAGCAGCCACGCAGGCGGGTCCGCCGGAGCCGGGACGGAAAACGGCGGCGCCTCGACCGGGGGATCGAGTTCGACTCCAGGCGGGGAATCCGGTCTGGCGCGCGGCGTGCGCAACGCCGTGCCGGTTGCATCCTCGTCGTCGCTCACGAGCATCGACGTGGCGGTGCTGTGCGCCATCGGCCTCACGCTCGTGAGCACCGGGCTGCTCATTCGTCGCCTCAGCCGTCAGCCCCGCTAGCCGGGACGATCCGGTTGCGGCAGTAGACCAACGTCTGCACGCCGCTTATCATCCGGATAGATGGAAGACGCCGTGGATGTGAGCGTGCTCGTTCCCGTTCGCGATGAGCAGGCGCTCATCGCCTCCACCGCTCGCACGATCCTCGGCCAGCGCTTCGACGGATCGATCGAGCTGCTGATGATCGAGGGGTGCTCGCGCGATGGCACGCGCAAGACGCTCGAACGGCTGGCGAGCGAGGACGAGCGCGTCAGGATTCTGGACAACCCCAACGGCGATCTCGCCTCCGCGCTGCGGGTCGGTTTGCAGGCGGCGCGGGGGGAGTTCGTGGCAAAGATGGACGCCCACACCTACTTCCCCTCCACGTATCTCCAGACGGGCGTGCAGCGGCTGCGCCGGGGCGACGTGAGCTGGGTGAGCGGGCCGCCGATCCCATACGGCGTCGACCGCTGCTCACGCGCAGTGGCGCTCGCTCTCGGCACACCCCTCGGCATGGGCGGGTCGGGCAAGTGGGCTGCGAGCTTCTCCAACGGCGCACAACCGGACGAGGAGAAGCAGTTGGACACGGGCGTGTTCTCGGGTGTGTGGAGACGCTCGGTGCTCGAACGGATGGGTGGGTGGCGAGCAGACTGGCCGGTGAACGAGGACAGCGAGCTCGCGTCTCGCTATCTGGCGGCGGGGGAGCAGATCGTGGGCGTCCGTTCCATGGGCGCGCGCTACGTGCCCCGCAACAGCGTGCGCGGGTTGGCACGTCAATACTGGCGCTACGGCTTCTACCGGTCGAAGACCGCGGGCTGTCACCCCGACAGCATGCGCCGCTCGCATCTCGCGCCTCCGCTGCTGCTGATCGCACTCGTGATCGCTCCGCTGCTCGGCGGGCGCGGGCGCCGGCTCGCCGGCGTCGCACTCGCCAGCTACCTCACCGCCCAGGCGCTGACGACGGCGAGCGTCGCGTCCGCCGCCGAAGATGGGGAGACGACGCTGCTTCCGCTCGTGTTCACGACGATGCACCTGAGCTTCGGAGCCGGCTGGCTGGCCGGCTGCCTGCGCTTCGGCTTTCCCGGAGCGGCAGTACGAAGGGCTGCGACTCGATGAGCGACTGCGCGCACGCGCACGCACGAAAGGCGCTTGCCGGATGAGCCGCCGCCTGCTCGTGCTCGGTTGGCACAACGCAACCGCAACGTACGGATTCCCGGCGGCGCAGGGTGCTACCGAGCGCGGGTTTGCCCAGCAGATGAAGGCGCTCGCGCGCGTGGCCAACGTGCTGCCGCTCGAGCAGGCGCTGCAGCGCTTGAGCGCGGGTGAGAAGCTGCCGCCGCGCGCGGCGGCGATCACATTCGACGACGGCTACCGCGACAATCTGGACGTGGCGGTGCCGGTGCTCGAACGGCTCGGGCTGCCGGCGACGTTCTTCCTCGTACCGCGACTGCTCTCCGGTGAGGTGGACGCCTGGTGGGAGACGATCGGCTGGGCGCTCCAGTCGAGCACGCGCACGTCGCTGGCGTGGGAGGACGTCAACGTGAGAATCGCCGGCCCAGCCGAGCGAGACGCGGCATACAGCGCGGTTGTCAAACGCTTGAAGCTGCGCAACCAGGCGGCGCGGGAGCAGTCGATGAGCGAGCTGCTTGCGCTGCTGGCGCCGGATGGCGAGCGCCCGAGCCTGTTCATGGGCTGGGACGGCGCACGCGAGCTCGTGCGTCGAGGCTTCTCGGTGCAGTCGCACACCAGCTCGCACGTCGTCCTCGCCCAAGAGGACGCCGAGAACCAACGACGCGAGCTGGCGGATGCGCGCACCACGCTCGAAAGCCGCCTGGGGATCGAGGTATCGACGATCGCCTACCCCCACGGCGGCAGCGAGCACTACACCGAGGAGACGGTGAGGATCGCCGCCGATGCGGGTTACCGCTGGGGGGTGACGACGCGTGAGGCGTTCACCACGAGCGCAACCGCACCGCTGGAGATCCGCCGCTGCCTGGTGTACCCGGAGCGCGGCGTGGTGGACCTGCTCGCCCAGCTGCGCTATCTGCTCAGCGCATGGGCGAAGGGACGCGAAGCGTGAGCCGGCTGGTGAGCATCGTGGTGATCAGCCACAACTACGACCGCTACCTGCGCGAGGCGATCGAGAGCGCACTCGCGCAGGATCACAGTCCGCTTGAGGTGATAGTGGTGGACGACGGATCGACCGACTCCTCGCGGAAGATCATCGCCGGCTACGGCGAGCGCATCCGGGCGGTGCTCAAGCCCAACGGCGGCAACTCGACGGCGATCAACGCCGCCTTCCCGCACACACACGGCGAGATCGTAATGTTCTTGGACGCCGACGACTTCCTGTACCCACATGCGGCGTCGCGCGTCGTCGCGGCGTGGCGTGAGGATTGCGCGAAGCTCGAGTTCAGGCTGTCGCTGGTGGACGCCGAGGGAGTCCGTCGCGGCGTGGAGCCGCCGGCGTGCGCAGCGCTGCCCAAAGGCGACGCTGTCGCCGAAATCCAGTCGTGGGGCCACTACGTGACGCCGGTGCTCGGCGGCAACGCGTTCAACCGCACGACACTCGAACAGCTGATCCCGATCCCCGAGGACGAGCCGCTGTTCGTCAACCACAACGACGGATACCTGAACCCGCTCGCCGCCTTCTGCGGCCCGATCGCCTCCCTGGATGAGGAGCTCGGAGCCTACCGCCTGCACGGCGCCAACCAGTGGGCGTACACGAGCGAGATCGACACCACCAGGCTGCACGAGCGGTTGCGCCACGAGCTGGCGCGCGAACGCCACCTGCACGCGGCGGCGCAGCGGCAGGGCCGCCCGCTGCCCAGTCCGCTGATGGTGCGCAACTCCGGTCATCTGATGCAGCGCCTGGCGTCGCTGAAGCTCGACCGCGCCACGCATCCCGTGCCCGGCGACAGCTTGGCGAGACTGCTGCTCGCGCTGCCCGGAGCAGTACGACGCAATCCCGAGCTGAGCACCGGAGAGCGCGCGTTCGTGCTCGCCAACGGCTTTGCTATCGGCCTGCTGCCCGGATCGCTTGCAAGGGCGCCGATCGGGTGGACGCTTGCGAGCCGTCCGCGACCGCGCTGGCTGCGAGCGCTCGCCCGCGCCGGACGTCGCCTGTCGGGAGCGATGCGTTGCGCGCTCTGATCGTCGACTCCCACGGCGGCAGAGGGGCTCTTGCTGCCGTACGCGGGCTGGCGCGCGCCGGCTGGACGGTGGGCGTCGCCTGCCCTTCGCGCAGCGGCCTGCCGGCGCTGTCGCGCTTTGCCCGCCGCTGGCATCGCCTGCCTGCGCTGGCGCATAGCGAGGAGGCGTTCGTGCGTGCGGTTTGCGATGCGGTCGCCGACGAGCGCTACGAGCTGGTGTTCGGGTGCAGCGACGCCGAGGTCCTGACTCTGTCGGCAAAGAGACAGAGCATTCCGACACGCCTCCCGTATCCGGCGCACGAGAAGATGCTCGGGGCGATCGACAAGGCGCGCCTGGCTGAGGCGGCGGTGGCGGTTTCGATCGCCACGCCTCCCGCAGCCTCCTCGGTGGCGGAGGCGCACGAGCGATGGGGCGCCAAGCCGGTGGTGGTGAAGGAGAGCCAGCACGGAACGCGCGCCGACGACGAGCGCCTCTCCCATGTGGCGCCGCAACGCTTCGAGGACCCGCTCGCAGCCGAAGCACGCGTGCGCGAGATCCATGCGGGTGGCGGCACCGCGCTCGTGCAGCCCGTGATCGAGGGGCGGCTGACGGCATTCTCGTGCGTCGTGGATGGGCAAGGGGAGATGCTCGGCCGGGTGCAGCAGGTGGCGGAGCGCACCTATCCGCTGGATGCCGGCTCGAGCGCGAGGGCACGCACGACGCCGATCGACGAGCGCCTGGCCGAGCGCGTGGGCGCGCTGCTCAGAGAGCTTGGGTGGTTCGGGTTGGTCGAGCTTCAGTTCCTCACAGCAGAAGATGGCGGGCACACGCTGCTCGACTTCAATGGCCGCTTCTACGGATCTCTCGCACTTGCGCTGGCTGCCGGGGTCAACCTGCCCGACCTGTGGGCCAGAGCGGCGCTCGGGCTCCCGCTCCCCTCTCGCCGGGACGCTCGGGCGGGCGTGCGCTACCAGTGGCTCGAGGGAGACCTCAAGGCGGCGCGGGAACGCTCGCGCGGCGCCCTGGCGGGCGTGGCTGACTGCGTGCGCTACGCCCTGCTGTCGAAGGCGAGCATCTGGAGCCCGGCTGATCCCTACCCGGGGCTGCGCGCCGCCGGAGCCGTGCTCGGTGGGGCGGCTGGCACGATGACGGGCGACGGAGCATTTGGCAGATGAGCGCGGTTGACGATCGCCAGGCACCGGCGGGCGCCGTACCGACATTCGTAGCGATAGACCGCGCCGTCTCGCGCAGGGTGCTCGTGTACGGGTCGCTGCCTCCGCACGGCCGCGACCTGGACCTGCTGGCGCGGGCTCCCGAGCGACGGGCGATCGAGGCGCGACTGGCGGCAACCGGTTTCTCCACTCGCGACGATGAGTGGGCGCGGTTCGCCGACTGCTCGGCGGAGGTGGTTGAGCTCGCCAACCCGGCGTTGTGGGAGCTTCCCGAGGAGGAGCTCGAGGCGCTGTTTGCCGAAGGGCGCCCGCTCGAAGGCTGCGAGCAGCTCGTCCGCCCGGCACCCCACCACACCCTGTTGATCCTCGCGCGCCGTCTGGCGGCGTCGGCGGATGGCGTGCTCGACGACAAGCGCCGCGCGCGGTTGGAGCAGAGCTGCGCGCAGGACGCATGCGTGTGGGAGCGGGCGAGCGAACGCGCCGGGCACTGGCAGGCGCAAGCTGCGCTGGCGGCCTTGGAGCACGCCTACCGCCACGGGTCCGTCTCACCCAAGCTGCTCAGCGCCGCCCGAGGAGAGCGGCGCCGGCGCCGGCGCAAGGCGCGCCCGGCGCCCAAGCTCTGGCTGGACGCCGCGCGCCAGCTGACCCGCCGCACCCCGGGCGCAGGGGCGGTGATCGCCCTCTCGGGCCTCGACGGAGCCGGCAAGTCCTCGCAGGCAGCCGACCTCGCACACACGCTCCAGCAGCTCGGGTTTGACGCCATCGTCGTGCGCACGCGGATCAGCTGGGAGGAGTGGCTGTGGCGGCTGGTGCCTGTGGTCAAGCGAGCGATCGCGCTGCCTGCCAGGGCGGTGACGAAGCTGCGCTCGCTCGCCGGCGGGCGTCCGTCTCATTCGACACCGGACACCAGCACAGGACCCGACCCGGTACGCGTGCTGCGCGAGAGCAGCGACGCGCTCACCGACGCCTGGACAGTGGCGATCGCCCTGGCGAATGCCTGGTCGCAGTGGCGACTGATGTACAGGCAGCTCGCGCGTGGCGGGATCGTGGTGTGCGACCGCTACACGCTCGACTCGATCGTCGCGATGCGCTACGCCTACGGCGAACAGCGTCCTTTCAAGCCGCTGCGAGCCACGCTTGCGGCGCTGTATCCAAAGCCGGTGCGCGCCTACTTCCTCGACGTCTCCCCGGCGACCGCGCTGGCGCGCAAGGGAGAGTGGGGAGAGGAGTGGCTGACGCGCCATCGCGAGCTCTACCTGCAGGAGTGCCCGCGCAACGGCGTCACGGTCCTCGACGGCGAACAGCCGCGCGAGGAGATCTGCGCGCGAATCGCGCGGGAGGTGTGGGCGAGTGGCATCTGAGCCGTTGGCGCCGCCCGAGCCGCCAACGCCGACCGGCCAGCCGATGGGAGGCGATCCTCCGAGGCCAGCTCGCGCCGGACGGCTGGCGGTGTACTGCGACTTTCCCTATCGCCGCCACGAAGGCAGCGTGTATGCGGAGCAGGCGTTCGCCTGGTTCCTGACAGGCGTGTCCGACGCGCTGGTGAAGCGCTCGGGGGAGCTCGTGCTGATCGGCAGGCTCGACCCGCAAACGGAGCCCTGGCACTTCGAGCTGCGCGAGCCGGTGCGGTTCGTGCCCCTCCCCCACTATCCGAGCCTCAGCTCGCCCGCCGGGGTGCTCGCCGCCGTGGGCCGTTCGATCCGAAGCTTCTGGCGTGCGCTCGACGAAGTGGAGGCGGTGTGGCTGTTCGGTCCCAACCCGCTGGCGGTGGCGTTCGCCCTCGCGGCTTTTGCCCGTCGCCGTCGCGTGGCGCTGGGAATACGCCAGGAATACCTCTCCTACGTACGCAACCGTCATCCCGGCAAGCGCTGGCTGCACGCCGCCGGGCTCCTGCTCGACGGCGCCTTCCGCCTGCTCGCCCGTCGCAGCTCTGTGGTGGTTGTCGGCCCTGCGCTGGCGGAGCGCTACGCCGATTCGCACCGTCTGCTCGACGTCAGCGTCGCGCTGGTTGGCGAACGCGATCTCATCGGCGAGTCGGACCCGATCGCCCACAGCCCGGGCGACGGCGTAAGCGTGCTGAGCGTGGGACGCCTGGACAATGAGAAGAACCCACTGCTGCTCGCCGACGCGCTCGCCGAGCTGTGCGGCGATGGCGGCGGCGATGGCGGCTGGCGCCTGACGGTGTGCGGCGAGGGTCCACTCGAGCAGCCGCTGCGCGAGCGGCTGGAGAGCCGCGGCGTCGCCCAGCGCGCACAGCTGCGCGGCTTCGTTCCGGCGGGTCCGCGCCTGCGCGAGGTTTACCGCGAGAGCGATCTCTTCCTGCACGCCTCCCACACCGAGGGGGTGCCACAGGTCTTGTTCGAGGCGTTCGCCGCCGGACTGCCGGTCGTGGCAACCGACGTCGGGGGCGTCGCCGCGACGGTTGGAGACGCCGCCCTGCTCATCCCGCCCGGCGATCCAAGCGCGGCGGCTGCGGCATTGCGCCGTCTCGCGGGTGACGAGCGTCTGCGTGAGCAGCTCGCGCGAGCCGGTTTGCGGATCGTCCGCGAGCACACACTCGAGCGCCAGTGCGAGCGCGTGGCAGAATTCCTGCTCGGAGCCCACCCGCCCGGTTAACCCTCGTCCGCCAGCGGCCCCAGCCGGCGCTCGATTCCGTCTAGATCTTGGCGATCACCCGGCCGGCGAACTCATCCGTGCCGAGCGGCGGGCGCGCGTCGTCGGGATGCCTGAGGTCATACGTGACCGCGCCTTCGCCGATCGTCTCATCCACAGCCGTCACCACAGCTTCGGCTGCGGCGCGCTCGCCGAGGTGCTCGAGCAGCATCGCCGCGCTGAGGATGGCTGCGGTCGGATTGGCACGACCGGCGCCCGCGTGGCGCGGAGCGCTGCCGTGCGCCGGCTCGAACATCGCGACGTCAGGCCCATAGTTGGCGCCGGGAACGAGCCCCACCCCGCCGATCAGGCCGGCTGCCAAATCGGAGACTATGTCGCCGTACATGTTGGGCATGACGAGCACGTCATAGCGGCTGCCCTTGTGCGCCAGCGCTCCACAGAGGTTGTCGACGAGTACGTCGTCGTACTCGACGCCAGGGGCACGCTCCCCGCAGGCAGTCACGGCGTCCAGAAAGAGACCGTCGGTGCAGCGCATGACGCTCGCCTTGTGCACAGCGGTGACCTTCGTGCGGCCGGTGTGCAGCGCATAGTCGAACGCAAACCGGGCGATCCGATCGCATGCGGTTTGTGAGAGGTACTTGATGGACATGCCCGCATCCTCGGGGACGATCCCCGCGGCGTGGCGCTCGAGCGTGTCTCTCACCTCAGCGGCGGCGGCTGAGTGCGCCTCCAATTCGACGCCCGCGTAGAGGTCCTCCATCGTGTCTCGGATCACCACGACATCGAGTTCCGCGGTTGCGACATGAGGCACAGCACGGGCCTGGCAGGGGCGCACCTGCGCGAACAGATCGAGTTCGCGCCGCAGCGCGATGTTCACAGAACGGAAACCTCTCCTGCCGATAGGCGTGGACACTGGACCCTTGAGAGCTATCCCGTTGTTTAGAATCGAATCGATCGCCCGTCTAGGCAGGGGCTCGCCCGAGCGCTCTAACGAAGACATGCCCACCTGCTGCACATCCCACTCGATCGGAACACCCGTGGCGCTCACCACTCTGCATGCGGCGTCCATCACGGATGGCCCTATGCCATCCCCGGGTATCAAGGTGACCGATCCCGACATCGCTTTGTCCGAGCCTATCGCTCGGCGAATCCAAGGAAGGCGCTCATGTCCACATTGACAGCAGCCAGCAAGCCAAAGTCAGCCGAGATGCACCCCGGGCCGGGCTTCCGCGTCAACCGCGAGTTCGAGCGCGTCGATCCGCAGATCGTCAGGGGGTTGGAGAAATACGACACGCCGGACGTGTCGGACTTGATGAACAGGCTCTACACGATGAACGCATCGATCAAAGCTTTGACCGATCCGGGCCTGCGGCTGATAGGTCCGGCGTGCACGGTCAAGGTTTTCCCAGGCGACAACTTGATGGTGCATAAGAGCCTTGATATCGCAAAGCCGGGAGACGTACTCGTGATCGACGCCAGCTCTTCGACGATGACAGCCGTGCTGGGGGACCTGATCAGCGCAAAGGCGAGGCATCGCGGAATCGCGGGCGTGGTGGTCGATGGGCTGGTACGCGACATACCGGCGATCCGCGCGCTCGGCGACTTCCCGGTGTTCGGCCGCGGAGTGACTCCGCTGGGACCGCTTCATCGCGGACCCGGAGAGATCAACTTCCCCGTATCCGTGGGAGGCATCGTTGTGAGCCCCGGCGACTTGATCACCGCTGACCCCAACGGCGTGGTGGTGGTGCCACGGCAGTTCGCGCACGAGCTGCTCGAACGGTTGGACAGCCGTTATGCGGCAGAAAGAGCGTACGCCGAATCCGTGGCAAGGGGGGAGTTCTCAAACGACTGGGTTGACCGGGCGCTCTCGGAAAGCGGCTTGTCGCTTTGACGCTTCATTTGAGGGGACACGGCCCCGGCGGCGGACATCGTCGCATGCCTGCGGTGCTGCTGGGAGGAGCGCTCAACGCCCTGTCGGTAGCACGCTCGCTGCGAGCGCAGGGCGTGAGCGTCGACGTGTTGGGAGACGGACGCATCGAGCCGCTCGTGCGCCACTCACGCGCCTGCCGGCGATTCGTGGCGGTGCCCGACGGACAGCAGAGGGTCGAGGTGTGGATGGCGTGGCTGGCTGAAGCAGACCCGGCGGTGCTGCTTCCGTGCAGCGACGAGGGCGTGGAATTCATCGCCGGTCATCGGGCTGCGCTCGAGCGCCACGGACACCGTCCGGTGCAGGCAAACGACCAGGCACTGTCGGACATGCTCGACAAGGCGCGCACTTACGAGCTTGCGCGCGAGGCGGGTGTACCGGCGCCACGAACGCTCACCGTCTCAGACATCGCGGACCTGGAGAGCCTTCGATTTCCATTCCCGTGTGCGATCAAGCCACGCTACTCCCACTCTTTCACCAGCCAGTTCAAGCCAGACGCCAAGGCGGTAACCGTGTCGGATGGGGATGAAGCGCGACGCCTGCTCGAGCCGATCCTCGCCGCCGGTCACTCGATGCTGCTCACCGAGGTGATCCCGGGGCGCGACGACCGCTTCCGCTCGTATTACACGTACATGGACGAGGAGGGCGAGCCGATCCTCCATTTCACCAAGCGCAAGCTCCGCCAATACCCCGCCCACTTCGGCCTGGGCAGCTACCACCTGACGGAGTGGCATCCGGAGGTGGCGAGCCTCGGTTTGCGGTTCGCCCGCCACGCCGGCTTGCGCGGGATCGTCAACGTGGAGTTCAAGCAGGACGAGCGCGACGGCTGCTTCAAGCTGATCGAGTGCAATCCGCGCGTGACAGCAGCCGACGTGCAGGTGCGAGCCGCGGGGCTCCACCTCGCGCTGATCGCCTACAACCGCCTGTTGGGAGAGCCGATGCCCCAGCTCGGCCCCTTCAAGGACGGCCTCGGACTCTGGTTTCCCCTGGACGACATTCGGGCGCTTCGCGAATATAGGAGCGTGGGACAGCTCACATATGCCCAGTGGGTGAGCACGATGCTGCATCGTCAGGTCGCGCCCGTCTTCTCCCGGAGCGATCCCAAGCCGAGCATGGTTGCGTGGAGCCGGCGCGCACGGGCGATCTCCAGGCGCTTTGCAAAGCCCGCCGCAAACCCAGCCTCAGAGCCGCAGTCCGCCTCACCCGAGGCGTGCGCGAGCAAGGCATGGTGAACGTCTGGCGTCGGCGGGAAGCGCTGGCGGCAATGGCGAGCCCTGCGCTGCTGCGGACAGGACGCCTGGGAAGGGTGTTGGGTCCGTCACTCGATTTGAGCCTGGCTGCCGGCGTAGGACACGCGCTGAAAGCGCTACGCGCCGACCGGCGCGCTGACGCAAACGACGGGGACCCTACGCTCGACACCTACCGGCCGATCTGGCAGCAGGCGGCAGCGGCGCTGGATGCCGAGCTCGAAGACCTCGGAGGGGGCTTCCTGCGGATTGCGAACGGCGCGCGCGCGACAACCGTCTGGCGCCACCTCGTCGAGCTCGACAACCCTGTTGCGCTTCGCCTGTCAGGCGACAGGGCAGCGGTTCACCGGGTGCTGTCCTCCGCTGGTTTGCCAACGCCGCGGCACGCGGCTTTCGAGCGTCGCGATCTTTCGGCAGCCAGGCGATTGATGGACGAGCATCCCGGACCGTGGGTGGTCAAGCCGGCATTTGGCACCGGACGCGGCAGGGGGGTGACATGCGGAGTGAGCACACCGGCGGATTTGCGCCGCGCCGCGGTGTGGGCGGCTCGCTGGTCGAGCAGCATGCTGATCGAGCACCAGGGAACCGGCGAGGAGCACCGTGTGCTGGTGCTGGACGGCGAGGTGCTCGACGTGATTCGGCGTCGCCCACCTCAGGTGACCGGTGACGGACGGCGCAGCGTGGCAGAGCTGATCGAAGCGGAGAACGCAAAGCGAGCGCAGAGCAGCGGCGCTCTCGGCTTGTTCGCGATAAGCGTCAATCTCGACTGCCTGCTCACGCTGCGCGATGCCGGCATGACGCTCGGGTCGGTACCCGGCGACGGCGTCGAGATCCCGGTGAAGAAGACGGCGAACGAGAACGGCTCGCAAGACAACGAGAGCGTGATCGACGCAGTGGGACCGGACTTCCGCTCGGGGATGAGGGTGGCGTCCGCCGCGATCGGTGCGCGTCTGGTGAGCATCGAGGTGATCGGGCCGAGTCTGGACGACGGACCCTCGCTCTCGGGTGGGCTGATCGTAGAGGTGAACACCACGCCTGGGCTGCATTACCACTACCAGGTGGCCAACCCCCACCAGTCGGTGCGCGTCGCAGTTTCAATTCTTCGTACACTTCTGGAGTCAACCGACGCCTGAGAGCGGTCCTCTCTCATGCCCGCCACCCAGCCATCACCCGCCGCGCGCCGCCCCGTTAGGCAGACGAATGGAATCGTGGACTGGATGCGCCGCAGCCGGCTGCGCAAGCTGGTTCCCCGGCGCCTGCGCCGAGGCGCCATAGCGCTCACCCAATATCCCGATACGTGGCGCCTGACCGCCGACTGGCGGAGCTTTCGCGAATACCGCCGCTTGGAGAACCCGCCCCGCCGGATGCGGGATGGCACGCAAGCGGTCAGCGTGCGCTTCCGGGAGATGCCCGGCTCGCCGCTGCTGCTCAGGCCCGCCACAGAGGACGACAGCCTCGCGCAGGACGCCCTCTTCAGGCGCCACCACCTGCCTCCGGCGTCGCTGCCTGTTGACGAGGTGCAGACGATCTGGGACCTAGGGGCAAACGTGGGCCTGACGATGGCGCACATGGCGACACTGTTCCCGCGCGCACGCATCGTCGGAGTGGAGCTCGATGCCGGCAACGCGGCCCTCTGCCGCAAGAACATCGCCGCGTGGGGAAACCGCTGCGAGCTGATCCACGCCGGCGTGTGGCACAGCGACGGGACCGTCGAGTACATCCGCGACCCGGGCAGAGCACAGAGCTGCCACATCGGATCCGGGCAGACGTCCGCGAGCGCCCCGGCGATCTCGCTGAACACGCTGCTCGCGCGCACGGGCGCGCGGCGTGTGGATTACGTCAAGATGGACATCGAGGGAGCCGAGGCGCAGGTGCTGAAACAGGCCACCGAGTGGGCGCAGCAGGTGCGCTCGATCAAGGTGGAGATCCACGACGGATACACCGTCAAGCAGTGCGTCGAGGACCTCCAGCGGCTGGGCTTCAGCCCCGAGCCGATACCCAAGCACCGCGGCGGCGTGGTGGGAATCCGCCCCTGAGCCCCGGCTGCCTGAGCGCCCGCTGTCGAGACCCTCGTCGTCGGACCGCCCTAGCCAAGCGCTGCGAGCACCCGCTCCGCAACAACCTCCCAACTGGACTCGCGCATGAGCCGTTCTCGGGCGTGCGCGCCGAGCTGCTCCGCCAGTCCATCCTCACCAAGGATGCGCTCGAGTGCCGCCGACAGCGCGTTTGTATCGCCAGGCGGCACCGTCAACCCGGTTTGCCCATCGATCACAGCAGAGGTCAGATCGCCCACTTCGCTCGCCACCACCGCACGGCCCATCGTCATCGCCAGGTGCACGACGCCACTCTGATAGCCGACAAGATACGGAGTCACCACGGCGCGAGCGCTGGCAAACAGCTCCGGCACGTCCTCAACGGGAACGTAGCGGTCGACGATCCGCACGCCGCCATCGTGGCGGGCCGCCCAGGCACGCACCTCATCGGGATCGAGGTCGACCGGGCAGGGAGCCCCGGCGATCGTCAAGCGAGCGCTGGGACGGCGCGCAAACAGCTCGTCGAAGGCTTCCATCAGGACGCTCAAGCCCTTCACCGTGCGCCACTCGCCGAAGAACAGCAGCCGCTCCTCCCGCGCCGGAGCAGGGGGCTCGCCGCTGAAGATGCGCTCGTCGCCGTGCGGGATCACGGCAAGCCGGGCAGCGGGCCAGGTGCTCCGGAAGTCGCCTTCGCTGCGATCGCCGTGCACGAACACGAAGTCCATCCGCGCGTACATGACGCGCAGCAGGCGCATGAGCAGCGGCGAGCTGACGAACATGTCCCCGCCCGACCAGCGGTTGAGGGGACGCACGCTGTGGCACACGCACCCCACCCGTCTGCGTTTGCGCCCGACCGTTAGAGCGAGTACCGCGAGCGCCATCGGAGTGAGGTCCACGTCACAGGTGAGCAGCACGGCGTCATAGCCGCGCCTGCGCACCTCCCAGTTGATTTGCGCCCAGGCGATCAGCAACCGCAGCGCGATCTGCGTGCGGCGCACGAGGCGGATGCGCGAGATCCCGGCGTCCGCTGGAACGGGCGCCGGCAGGATGGCGCGTCTCCGTGCCGGCCCTGTGTGCGCAGCGAGCTCGTTGCGCCGCGGAACGATCAGGTCGGTTGCGTCCGTGCGCTCGGCCAGCGCGTCGGCGAGCTGGGTGGCGTAGTGCAGCAGACCACCTTGCGCTGAGGTCTCGACGACAGCCACGCGCATCGAGCCGCTCGGCGACGAGCCCCGCATCGATCGTCTCATGCAAAAACCGCCTGACGCCCATCGCGGGCGCCCGCGTAGAGACCGTGCAGGCGCTCAGCCCAGAGATGCGCGTCGAAGCGCTCCCGCGCCATCTGCCTGGCACGTTCTCCCATGTTTCGCCGCAGAGTCCCGTCCTGCAGCAGCCGAACAGTGGCGTGCGCGAGCTCAGAAGGAGCGTGCACCGGGACGAGCAGGCCCGTCTCGCCGTCGATCACCACCTCGGGCACTCCGTCCACGTCGCAGGCGATAGCCGGTGTGGCGCAGGCAGCCGCCTCGATCAGCGTGGTGGGCAGCGCCTCGTGTTCGGAGGGCAGCAGCAGGATCGTGCTTGCAGCCACGATCTGAGCCACGTCGGTGCGCGTGCCCGCGAACACCACACGCCCCCCGATGCCAAGCTCGCGTGCCCGGTCTTCGAGCTGGGAGCGCTCGGGTCCGTCGCCGACGATCAAGAGGTGAGCATCGGATATCTGCTCGAGCACGTGCGGCCATGCCGAGAGGGCGTCGACGTGGCGCTTGCGACCGCGGAGCGCCCCCACGATGGCGGCAACGGGCGCGCCGGAGGGCAGCGCGAGATCGGCGGGCATCCCCGCGGCAACGTCGTTGAAGGCGTCGAGGTCGACGCCGTTCTCCACCACGCACCAGTTCGGCTGTGGGCCACCGTAGACGCGCGCGAAGCTGTCGAGCGAGGCGCGCGAGACGAACACGACGCGCGCGCTCGTGTTGGCGGCGGCGACCGCCAGCCGCTCCTTGGCGGCTGCTCGACGCGCAAGCGGGACGGCGATGTGATGGAAGCTGCACACCGCCGGCCGGCCGGCGATCCGCGCCGCCGGCGGAACAAGCGTGGCGGCGTCCTCCAGGTGACCGTGCACCACCTCGCAACTGGACTGGCGGATCGCCCGCACCAGCCGCGGAAGAGCGCGTGGATCGGCAAGCCGGCGCACGCCGAGATAGCGGATGGGCACGCCCGCCGCCTTGAGCCCAGGCTCCATCACCGAGCGCAGCTCGTCGGGCGGTGAGAGCACGAGCAGCTCGAACCCGAAGCCAGCCTCGGGCGCGTAGCCACTGAGCGTTGCCAGCACCCGCTCGGCTCCTCCGAGACGCAGCGAGTCGATGACCATCAGCACCCTCATTCGCCCATCTCCGTCGATGGTGCCATTCGCCGCGGCGCTTCCGCCCAGCGGCTCGGCAGGCTCACGCATGTCGCGGGCGAATCGACATCAGCAGTCCGCGCACTTCGAGCGCCGTGTCGCGCGCGCCGAGCAGCATCCCGGCCAAAGCGCCGCCCACTCCCGCCGCGCCGACGAGCAGCAGCGCAGCCACACCGTGGGGCATCGCAAGCCGCAGCGGCAGGGCGAGCGCGAGCACGCCGAGCGAGGCGTAGAGAGCGGGCCGCATCGCCCCTAGCGTCTGAGGCAGCGTGGTGCCGAGCAGGCGGTTGACGAGCAGCATGCGCGCCGCCTGGTAGGGAATGGCTAGGCCGAGGTGAACAGCGGCGACGGCGACAATCCCGTAGGGCGCCGCGAGGATGTAGCCCGTGAGGAGCATCATGGCAAGCGGCACGTTCATGGCGAGCAGCGTGCCGGGCCGGCCGTTGGCGGGGAACAGGTCGCCGGATGCGAACCCGATCGAGGTGACGGCAGTCATCAGCGAGATCAGCATCATCGGCTGGATCGCCGGGCTCCACTTCGCGCCGAAGAGGACCGTGATCACGTCGCGCGAGAGGAGCGCGAGCAATATGCCTGCTGGAAAGCTGAACAGCGTGATCATGCGCAGCGCGCGCAGCATCGCTCTGATCGAAGCGTCGCGTCCTCGAGTGCGCGCCGCCGAGTAGACCGGGAATGCCACCGCGCCGACGATCCAGTAGAGGCTCATGAGCGCCAGCTCGGGCAGCCGGTAGCCCATCGAGTAGAAGCCCTGCTGAGTGGCGCCCAGGCGGTGGCCGACGACGAGGTAGTCGGAGTCGATGCTGATGGCGTCAACCACCTTGAGCATGATGAACGTGAGACCGAAGCCCATCATCACGCGCAGCGCCGCACGATCGAGCGACAGCCGCGGCCAGAAGTCGACGAGCCACCAGGAGAGCGTGGTTGCAGTGAGCTCCCCGGCGAGCAAACCGCCGACGAGCGCCCATACGCCGAAGCCCATCACGGCGAGCGCAACCGATGCCGCCAGGCGCACGCCGCCACGGGCGACTTCGACGGTGGCCCGCCTCCCGAAGCGCAGGTCGCGCTGCAGCACCGAGTCCTGCACCTGGCCGACTCCACGCACCAGCAGATAGGCGAACAGCGCACGGAAGACGTCTTGATGGGAGGACAGCCCGAAGAACGCGGCGATCGCCGGTGTCAGCAGCACGCCGATGCCCGCGAGGGTGAGCGACACGATCAGGTTGAGCGTGAACGCGGTTTGCACGCGAGCGGTGATCCCGCGCTCCTGCTCGTAGATCAACGCAGCCCCCACCCCCAGATCGAGCACCACGTCGAAGAAGACGAGCACCGCCATTGCGTCGGCGACGATCCCGAAGTCGCCGGGGACGAGGAGCCGCGCGAGCACGACCGTGCTGAGGAAGACGAGCAGCTTGTTGCCGCCGAAGGCGATCGTCGACCATGCGAAGCTGCGGACCGCCCGGCGCGTGAGCGGCTCGGGCTCTGCCTGGACGGCGGTGGCGCTGCTGCCTACGTCTGGTTGTGCGGCGCTCATCGTTGGCTCATTCCAAGAAGTGGACATCTTGCCACTACAAAGACCGCTGGTGCGATCTCTATACTCGCTCGGCGTGGAGGGTGCTTTCCCACCTGATCCCTTTGCACCTACGAGTGTGAATGGCGGAGAGGAGCGCGGGGCCATCGGCCCATACCTCCGTGCGATCAAGTCGCATCCGCTGATTGTCGCAGTAGTGATGCTCGCCGCTCTGGCAGGAGCGGTGGCGTGGATCTCGCATCGCTCTCATCACTACCAGGCGACCGCCGAGATCCTGTTCACCCCCGTTCCCTCGGACAACGAGGGCGCAAACGGGTTGCCGGTGCTGCGCGATTCGAGCGACCCGACGCGTCTGAGCCAGACGGCAGCGTCGCTGCTCGACACGCCGCAGGCGGCGGTGCTCGCCTCGCAGAAGCTGGGCTCCGGCTGGAGCGTCAGCCGAGTGAAAGAAGCTGTGAGCGTCGAACCGCAGGGCCAGAGCGACATCGTGTCGGTGGTGGGCAAAGCCACCTCCGCCCGTGAGGCGCAGAGGCTCGCGAACGCATTCGTGGAAGGCAGCCTGCAAGCCAGGCGGGAACTGCTCAAGCGGGAGGCGGCGAGCCTTGCTCCGCTGCTCAAACAACAGATCCTCTCGACCGACGTGGTGGGGCAGGAGCGCCAGTCGCTCGTCTCCTCGCTGATCCAGGGCCAGGACCCCAACTTCTCGCTGTCGCAGGCGGCGGGCGTGCCGAGCTCGCCGACCGACACCGCAGCATGGCTGGTGATCGCCCTGTCGCTGCTCGCCGGCTTTGCGCTCGGCTCGGGCGCTGCGGTGGTCACCGAGACGGTGAGCGACCGCCTGCGCGACACCGACGAAGCGCTGAGCATCTATCGCCTGCCGGTGCTCGCATACGTGCCACCGCTTCCCCGCCGCAAGCCCACGAGCGCAAACGGCAGCCTGCCGACGATGCCGCTGTCGGCGCGCGAGGCGTTCCGGATGATCCGCGTGCAGTTGGACACCGAAACGCGTGAAGGCCAAGCAGCCGGCTGTCGCACGATCCTGCTCACGAGCGGGTCCAGCGGCGACGGGAAGACAACCTCTTCGATCGCGATAGCGACAGCGCTGGCGGAAGCAGACCACCGAGTGATCCTCATGGATCTCGATCTGCGCAAGCCCGATCTCGGCCAGGTGCTGCACGTCAGCGGCAGGCGCGGCGTGACGTCTTTGCTGGACGACGATGCCGAGTTGTCGCATGTCCTCACCCGGGCCGAGCTCCCCGGCCTTTCGATCCTGCCGGCGGGTCCGCAGGCCAGCGAGCAGCTGCTGCAGCCGGTTGTGGCGCGCCTGTCGTCGCTGTTCGCCCAGTTCCGTGACATGGCGGACTATGTGATCATCGACACGCCGCCGCTCGGCGAGGTGAGCGACGCCTACCAGCTGCTGCCGTTCGTCGATCAGGTGATCGTGGTGGTCAGGCCGGGGCACACGCGGCGCGCGAGCTTCCAGTTCATGCGCGACCTGCTGATCAGGGCCAACCGCTCGCCGCTGGGCGTCGTCGTGGTGGGCGAGACGACACACCGCACGAGCTATTACTACTACGGTCAGTCGGAGGCGGGCGAGGCGGCAAAGGCCACCTGGCGCGGCCGGCTGCGCGCCTAGCCAGTTGAGCAGCCGCGCCGTACCGCTGCTGCGACCGAGCACGATCGTCGCGCTCGCGGCGCCGGCGGCGATGCTCGTCGGCGTGCTGCTCGCGGCGCGCACGAGCGTGGGGCTGGCGGCGGTGGTGGCACTGCTGTATGCGCCGCTCGTGTTCTTCAACCTGCCGCTCGCGATCGTGCTGTGGGTGCCGCTGACGTTCATGACATCGCTGCACTTCGCCTGGTCGGGCCCGGCGGTGATCTCGGTGATGCTGCTCGCCGCCTGGATCGGCACACTCGGCGCCACCCGCGCACAGCGGGGCGCCGTCTTCACCCACCAGCGGTTCCTGCTGGCGGCTATCGTCCTGTTCCTGCTGTGGGGAACGCTGTCTGTGATGTGGTCGACGGACAGCACACGGGCGCTCGAAGCTCTGCTGGACTGGCTGGTGGCGGCGGGGGTGTTCGTGATCGTGGCGACGACGATGACCAGTCCCCGCCAGGCGCGCTTCGTCCTGCTGGCGTTCGTCGTAGGAGGCGTCGCCTCGGCGATCATCGGCTTCGCCACCACCGGCATCCACCCGTCCCCGAGCGCGCTCACCGGCCCCTCTCAGGCCGAAGGCCGTCTGACGGGCGGCTCAGGCGATCCGAACTACCTCGCGGCGGGGCTGGTGGCGAGCATCGTGATCGCAAGCGCCCTGTTCGCTACGACGCGAAACGCTCTGACTCGCACGGGACTGCTGCTGGCGATCGCCATCCTGGTGGCGGGCACGGTGGCGAGCGAGTCGCGCGGCGCCATGCTCGCCTCGCTCGGAGCGTCGATCGCAGCATTGGTCTTGTTCAAGCGCAGGCGCCTGATGGTGGGCGGCGTGTTGGCGACGATTGCGATCCTCGCCGCGCTGTGGCTGGCAACCGACCCCTCGGCGCTGCACCGCCTGACGAACTTCAACGGCGGGGGCACCGGGCGCTCGGATCTGTGGAAGGTGGCGTGGCGGGTGGGCACGCACAACCCGGTTGTGGGCGTGGGCCTCGACAACTTCGTCACGCAGGAGGCACAGTTCGTGCGCGAACCCGGAGTGCTCACGTCGGTTGCGCTGATAGCGGACAAGCCGCATGTCGTACACAACCTCTACCTGCAGTCGTTCACCGAGACAGGGGTGATCGGCTTCTTTCTGCTGGTGGGCATGGCGGTGGGCTTCATCAGCTCGGGCGTGCGTGCCGCACGGCGCTTCGACGCCAGCCGCCAAACCGATCTGGCGACGCTCGCGCGCGCGGTGGTGGTGGCGGAGATCGCCTTGTTCATCGCGCTGTTCTTCCTCTCCGACGGGCCCGACGAGCGCTGGTGGGTGCTGTTCGGGGCAGGCGCCGGGCTGCTGGGCTTGGCGCCCGCCCTCGCCAAGCCCGCACGCCGGAGTGCGCTCGTCCCCGAAGCCGTAGCCGCCGTGCGCTAGGCGGCTGGCTTCGCTCGAGTCCCTACGTCTTCTGGCACTGACAGTCGACAGCCACGTGCAGGTGCGACCACGGGATGTTCGCCATGTTGAAGTAGTCGGCGGTGAAGCCGGCGTTGGCGTACACCGCGGGTACGTCTTTGTTGCCGTCGCCCTCGAAACCCATCGAGAACGGGCTGCCGCCCGTGTCGGTGTCGTAGGCGCCATAGCGCTGCAGCGCATAGCAGACCGCCTCCGACCCAGCCGGCGTCACCGCAGCGCAGTTGGCTGAGGAGTCAAGGAACACGCGCGCCCCCTCGGGTATGCACGACCCTGAGGTTGAGCCGTCGCTCTTGGTGGCTGGGTAGCGAAACGTCGGACAGGTGTACTGGCTCGAGAAGTGCAGGGCGTGCGGGATCGCCGTGGCGGGCGAAACCGGCGCCTTGGCCATCTCGAACATGCGCACCATGCCGAACATGTGCGACAGGTTGCTGCCCGTGGCTCCTGAGTTCTGGCCGTTGCCGTCGAGGCTCGTCACCCCTCCCCACGCCGTGGACAGGGTGCCGCCGGAGGTGGCGATCGTCCCCGAGGAGGTGGTGGCGACGCGCCAGAAGTCGTACACCTTGCGCGCGCTTCGATCGATCACCACGATCGCGGCGTCGCTGGCCCAGGACGGCCGCCACGAGCTGTTCACGGCAAGCGTCTTGCCCTCGAAGCTGCACGTGCCCCACGCTTCGGTGCAGTGCAACTTGACTGTGATGTTCGCGTTCGCCGTGTCCTGCACGGTGGTGCCAAATTCCGAGAAGCTCGCATTGTGCGCGCCGCTGTTCAGGTTGGCGACGATGCCGGCGCTGCCCGGGTCGATCGTCGGGCTGGCGGGCAGCGGCTGGTTCATCGGGCTCGGGGCCGACTGCCCCAGCAGGCAGAACGGCAGCCCTGCGCTCAGCGTGAGATTCGACAGGCACGACCCCGAGCTGGGTTCCGGCGCA
Source organism: Solirubrobacteraceae bacterium (assembly GCA_051955355.1). Taxonomy (GTDB): domain Bacteria; phylum Actinomycetota; class Thermoleophilia; order Solirubrobacterales; family Solirubrobacteraceae; genus Palsa-744. The sequence continues at coordinate 40,353 of JBQCGU010000077.1, forward strand.
GGCGTCGGTTCCGGGGTTGGTTCCGGTTTGGGCGCCGGTTCTGGTTCGGGCTTGGGTTCCGGACTCGGTTCGGGCGCGGGCGGCAAGGTGGTGGGCTGGTAGGTGGCATAGATCGACATCTGATCGCCGTCCTGCCATTCCGAGCCGCCGAACGTGCTGCTCGGCCCGTTC
>JBQCGU010000078.1:0-24565 GCA_051955355.1 Solirubrobacteraceae bacterium
TCGATGAGCGCCGCCACCCGCTCGGGTGCAGCTGTGGGTGGCGGCGACTGCGGGGGCGCCACAGGTGTCAGCCGGCGGGTGTGCGCAGGACGGTCGCGATCGGACACCCACATGTAGATCAGCACGAAGATCGCGATCGACCACGGGATCGACGCCGGCACCCACATGATGCCGGCGGCGAGGTACTGATCGGCGATCGCCGAGATGCCTCCCGGGCGATGGTGCAGCTCGGCGTAGTGCGCATACCAGGGTTTGCCGGCGAACGCCATCGGCAGCGCGAGCAGCCAGCCGACCACCATCGAGCCGAACGCGAACACGCCCCGGTGCGGCAGGGACAGGCGACTGCGATAGGGCGGCGAGTCGATCGCCTGCGCCCACCCGATCACACCGAGCAGGAGGAAGGTGGCGTGCTCGGCGTAGTGGGCGGCGTTGCTGCGCAGCGTCTCCTCGTAGGCGGCGGGCAGGTGCCAGGCGAGGATGTCGGCGTTCATGAGGACAAAGGCGACAACCGGCAGGCTGCACAGGCGGGCGGTGGCGCGCAGAGGAGCAGCCCAGCGGCGGCGAGCCACGGCGCGGGCAACCCGCCGGCGAAAGGCGAGCGGAAAGGCGCGCCAGACGGGCATCCACGGCGCGCCGATCACGAGCAGCGGCGCCGCCACGACCAGCAGCAGGACGTGCTGGATCATGTGCACCCAGAACAGCTCGTCGGCGAGACCGTCGATCGGTTCTCCCAGCGCGAGCGCGATCGTCGCCAGGCCGGCCAGGAACGACGCGGTGCGCCAACGCTCGCGAGCGACACGCGCCGGCCCGACCGCGCGCCGCCAACCGGAGGTGCGCATCCGGCGGACGCCGAGCCCGTAGAGGGCGCCGGCGAGCACCACCATGAGCAGCGGCACATCGTCGCCGAGCCCGGAGCCGAGCAGGATCGAGCCCGCGATCATCGCTTCACGCCACGACGTAGAGAAGGACGAACGTAACCACCTGCACGCACGCCAGGAAGTACATGTAGAAGGCGAACGAGCTGACCTCGAAACCCATGCTCGCCTTGAATCCGCGCTCGCTGCCGGGCTGGCCGGCCACCGCCACGATCTCCCCCTCCGGCGCCTCGCGGTGGCGGATCGAGGTGGCGAGCGTGGTCTGGCGCCAGTAGATGGCGCTCAGCAGCCCCACGCCGGCGTAAAAGCCGGTCCAGCCGATGAACACGCTTGCCCACGGCCCGCTGCCCGGACCGAATTTCAGATCGGCCCACTGGATGCACTGGATGGCGAGTGCCGCGATGAGCAGCAGATGGGCGGGGATGGCGGCGATGCGCCACTCGCGCTCGGTGCGCATGCGCAGCGCTCGCGCGCCGAGCCAGGTGAGCAGCGCGCTGGCGAGTATGCACGCGAGGATGGCGATGCCGCTCCCGAGCGGGACTTTGACGCCGGAGGGGCGCCATACGTGGCCGGTGTCGAGCTCGCGCAGATAGAAGTAGGAGAACAGGAACGCCCCGAAGAACGACACGAGCGCAGCGGCGAGCAGCCGCACGCCCACCGTGATGTTGCGCGCGAGCAGCTCGGGGGGCTCGGCGAAGTAGCCGGCGGTTTGGAAGCCCAGCCGATCGACCTCGTCAGCCACCAGCCGCCACCACCTGCTCGCGCGTCGGGTTCAAGTTGGCCACCGCAGGCGGGTTCGGCACGCCGTATTCGTATGGCGTGCCTGTGATCACGGGCACCTTGTCGAAGTTGTACACCGGGATCGGTGTCGCGAGCTGCCACTCCAGCGAAAGAGATCGCCAGGGGTTGCGCTCGGCGACGCGCCGCTCGAAGAAGCACGAGTAGATGACGTTCACGACGAAGACGAGGAAGGAGAAGCCGAGCACATACGCGCAGGCTGTCACCCAGTCGTTGAGCGTCTGGAGCGTCGGGTCGTACGTGGAGACGCGGCGCGGCTGTCCGAGCATCCCGACGGCGAACAGCGGGAAGAAGGTGAGGTTGAAGAACACGAAGAACAGCCAGAACTGGATCTTGCCGAGCAGTTCGTTGAGGTGAATCCCGAACATCTTCGGGAACCAGTAGTAGAGCCCGGCGAAGAACGCGAATATGAGCCCGCCCATGATCGTGTAGTGGAAATGGGCCATGGTGAAGAAGCTGCCGTGCAGCGTCACGTCGCTCGGAGCGTCGGAGTTGAAGATGCCCGAGGCGCCGCCGATGAAGAAGTTGAAGAAGAAGGCGAGCGCGAACAGCATCGGCACGCTGTATGTGATTTTGCCTTTCCAGAGCGTGCCCATCGCGTTGAGGAACACGAGCGCGGTGGGTATCGAGATCAGCTCGGTGGTGAGCATGTAGAAGGGCCGCAGGTCGGGGTTGATGCCGCTCACGAACAGATGGTGCTGCCACACGAAGAAGCTCAAGAACGCCACGCCCATCAGCCCTGCAACCGCCAGCCGGTAGCCCCAGACGGGCTTGCGGGCGAACACCGAGATCACCTCGAGCACGATCCCGAACCCGGGCAGCGCCAGGATGTAAACCTCCGGGTGGCCGAAGAACCAGAACAGGTTCATGTACAGATAAGGGCTGCCGCCGTTGAACGGCATGAAGAACGTGGTGCCAACCACACGGTCCATCAGCACGAGCGCCATCGAGGCGACGAGCACCGGTGCGGCGAGCAGCTGCAGGATCGCGGTGGCGATCACCCCCCACACGAAGATCGGCAGCCGCCCCCAGGTCATGCCGGGGGCGCGCATCGTGTACACGGTGGCGAGCATGTTGAAGCCGACGAGCGCCATCGAGACGCCGATCAGCGCGAACGAGAGCAGGTAGCAGTCCATGCCGAGCTTGGCTTGCACCGACAGGGGCGCATAGCCGGTCCAGCCGGTGGGGAATCCGCGCGCCCCGATCGAGGCGAGCAGGATCACCTCGGCGGCGGGCAGCAGCCAGAAGCTGAGCGCCTCCAGGCGGGGGAACGCCATTCGCCGAGAGCCGATCATCACCGGCAGGAAGTAGTTGCCGAACGGGCCGAGCACGATCGACGTGGTCATCATCATCATCATCGTCCCGTGCAACCCGACGAGGTTGATGTAGCGGTCCGCCGACCAGAAGTGTTCTGTCGGGTAGAGCAGCTCTGTGCGGATGAACATCGCGTTCAGCCCGGCGATCAGGAAGAACAGCAGAACGCCCCACAGGTACTGGATGCCCACCACCTTGTGGTCGGTGCACAGCGTGAAGTAGCGCCAGATGCCGTGCTCCTCCTTCTCGCGCAGGCTGGGCGCCGCACCGCGCAACCGGGCCAGCGGGTAGTTGAGGAAGCCCATGCCGATCAAGAAGCCGAGCAGCCCGAAGAGCATCCCGAGCACGAACTCCAAGTCGTTCTGGTCGGTGCCGACCTGGGATTCGATCCCTTTGCTGATCGTCGCCCCGATCACGAGCGCGCCGAGGTAGTAACCGCCGATTCCGAGCACGATCCCCGTGAACATGTTGAACGGACCGAGCTGGCGCCACCAGGGCTGAGGAACCCTGCGGGGAGTTGCTGCTGCTACTGCGTTCATGTCATTCCGCCCTGTAGGTGGGTTCGGGTGCGTATGAGGGTGCGTACGGCGGCAGGTAGCGCTTTATCGGCGCGGATCGCCTGCGCTCTTCGGCGATCCAGGCGGCAAATCGCGACGCCGACACGACGTGAAGCGGCGCATACATCTGCCCGTGCCACAAACCGCACAGCTCGGCGCAGCGGATGACCGACGATTCGATCCTCACCGGCTTGGCGAACGCCACGTTGCTCGTGTTGGGGACGGCGTCCGCCTTGACCCCGAGCGGGAGCGCCCAGAAGGAGTGCACCACGTCGATCGACGTGACACTGAAACGGATCTGGCGGTTCACCGGCAGCACCAGTTCGGTGCTCTCCACCCCGCCGTAGGTTGGATACCGGAATGTCCACGCCCACTGCTGCCCGATCACCTGCACCCGCAGCGCGCTGCTCGCGTCCGCGGGCTTGGCGATCGCCAGCGGCGTAGGCCCCTGCCCGCCGCCGGCGCCGGTCTCGCCCGGGAACAGCTCGTAAGCGCCCCAGGCGGCGAGGAAGATGACGATGACGAAGGTGGTGCCGATCCAAGCCGCCATGATCGCCACGTCTCCGCGGGTCGGATCCCCGTCGCTCGTATCGCCCTCGGGCCGCCGGAAGGCGATCAGCGCATATATGAAGTAGACGAGCAGCGCGATGACGATCGGCGTCACGATGGCGGTCATCACCGTGTTGTCCTGCTGCTGGCCGTGCGCTGCGTCGCTGGCCGATCCGGGCGGCAGGTGAGGTCCGAGCACGATCACCACCAGCGGGGTGGCGATGAGGCTCAGAACAAGCCAAATGATCATCACGCGCCGCATCTGCGCCGACGGGCGCAATTTCTCGCGCCACTGGACCCTGCCTTCGGGCTCCGGGCGCGCGGCGCTCACATCGCCTCCGGATGCTCACACCACATCGAGCGTCCCGTCCATGTAGCCGATGGTCTGCATCGGCCCGCCGAATCCGAAGATGAAGCCGGCGGCGCACGGCACGAAGCACTGCCAGCGATAGTGCCCGGGCTTTCCGCTGTAGAAGGTGAACGTGATCGTGCGGTGCGCTTCCTTGGGTCCGCAGGGAGCGTTTTCGCACTGGTTGGGAGCGTTGTCTGGCACCCCTTCCAACGGCACGCTCACGCCCAGGTCGGGAACCGCGAACGTGTGCGATGCCAGTTCGGGGTTGAGCACGCTCAGCGTCTTGCCATCGACTGTCATCGTCCCTCCGACGACACCACGCGGCTGGCCCCAGAGCGGGTTGCGCAGGCCGGTAGCCGTGTCGTACTGGTAGACGGTGACGCGCACGAACGAGTGCGCCGGCACCTGGAGGACCGTCGAGTGCACCCATTTGCCGGATGGGTCGCGCGTGTAATAGGAAACCCAGTCCTTGGTTTCGCCGTGACCCACCGCCGCTACGGTCTGGAGGGCGAGCGACGCCTGTTTGGCGCCGGTTTGCGTCGCGTGCACCTTCGGCGGCAGCGCCTCCAGAAAGAGCGTCACGTACAGGCCGATGCCGACGCCCGCTGCGACGACGAGCACGCTGGTGAAGATCACTCCCACACGCCTGGGTGACATCGCCGCGCGCCGCTCCTTCCCGTACCTCTGCGAACTACCTCTCGATTCCCGAAATCGCGTACTTGTATGCACGCCCAGCGTGGGCGTACTGTGTGAGCGGCATGTCGCGCACGCGCTCGGCCCTGCTCTTCTCGGCGCTCCTGCTCCTCGGAGCCGGCATCGGCGCGGCGATCGGGATGACTCGCAAGAGCGGCTCGCACCAAAGCGCTCAAACGGCGCGCTCACGAAGCGCCGACGGCGGATGGGCCTTCCACAGGAAGGTTCCCGCGACTGTCCTCACCCAGGCGGACGGGCGGGGGCTCTCGCTGCGGGCGCTGCGCGGGAGGGTGGTGGTGCTGGCGCCCTCTCTGACGCTCTGCCACGAGATCTGCCCAATGACCACACAGGCGCTGATGCTGATGCGCCGCTCGTTCGCCGCACGCGGCCTCGGCAGACGGGTCGCCTTCGTCGAGGCGACCGTCGACCCATGGCGCGACTCGCCGGCCCGGCTGCTCGCATACGACCGCCTCACAGGCTCGCGCCTGACGCAGCTGACGGGCGGCGCGGCGACGATGAGGAGCTTCTGGGATTTCTTCGGCATCGGCTTTCGCCGGGTCCCACAGGGACATCCCCCAGACCTGGACTGGTGGACCGGCCAACCCGAGAAGTTCGATGTCGAACACGTCGACGGGCTGTTCCTCATCGACGCCCACGGCTATGAGCGCGAGTATTTCGCCGGGCCTGCCAACCTCGGGGGCGCCGGCATCGATCCCGCGCTGCAGCGCCTGCTCAGCAGGAGCGGGTTGCGGAACCTCGCCCATCCTGCACCCGGTTGGACGGTGCCCCAGGCGACGCACGCGGTGCAGGCGCTGCTCGCAGCCGGCTAACGCACCCAGCGCACGCTCGGCGACCCTGACGGCGTCACCGCAAGCGTCAGCCACATGCCCACCGGCTCCCGCCCGCCGGTGAGCGCGAGGAGCCGGTAGCGGGTGGGTGTGCGCGGGGTGAACGAGAATGAGGCTCGTGCGCCCGGCGCAAGCTCGGAGCCGGTTCGGGCGGTCTGAGGCACGACGGCGGCAGGCGCTCCCGGCGAGCGAGCGAGCACACATGCGTAGTTGCGGTCGCTCGCGTTGTTCACACAGCGAACCGTCACAGTCCAGCGACTCGGCACGCTGAACAAGAGCGCACCCTTGTTGGCGCCGTTCAGATTGAACCCGCCCGCCGCCGCGTTGTACGCCGCGGTCAATGTGACCGTGGCGGTGCGAGCCGCGGCATCGAAGCTCAGCCAGCGTTGCGGGCTCGGATGGGCGCGACTCGGAGAAGCGCTGCCACAGGCGGACAGAGCGAGCGAGCCGGCAAAGAGCATCGCGACGGCTGCGTGGCGCGCTCGCATCACGCCGTCCAACATACCTTCCGGCGAACGCTCCAGCCACCCAACCGAGCGCTCGAGAAGGTTTCGAGCTGCTCGACGTTGGTAGCTAGTCCTCGACTCATGAGGCCGCCACCGCCCCGGCAGGGGCCGCATCGATGACTCGCCATACGTGTCTGGCACGGTGGAAGAGATGAGCATCCATCTGGATAGATCGCTCGAGACATGCCATGTCCTGCTCGAGGACGGCGAGCTGGCGGAAGCGGTGCCGGCGAAGCAACGCGAGCGAGCGGTGCACGAGTGCGTGGCGCGCTCGGTGCATCTGTATCCCGGGCGCTGGAGCGCACAGGGCGCGGATCGCTTGCGCGACGGGATCGGGATGCTGATCGTCGAGGGCCTGCTCATCCGCCGAGTGGGCGTCGACGAGCGCTTCGGCGCGGAGTTGCTCGGCGAAGGCGACCTGCTGCGGCCGTGGCAGGGGGAGGAAGAACCGGAGACTCTTTCGGTGACGACAGGCTGGCGCGTGTTGCAGCCGACGCGGATCGCCCTGCTCGACGAGCAGTTCGCGCTGCGCACGGCGCCCTACCCACGCGTCGGCTCACGCCTGGTGGGACGCGCGCTGGCACGGGCGCGCAATCTCGCCATCAATATGGCGATCGTCCACCAGGCGCGTGTGGACATGCGTGTGCAGATGCTGCTATGGCATCTGGCAAGCCGGTGGGGCCGCGTCAACGCGAGCGGGGTGGTGCTGCCGCTGCGCCTCACCCACGCGGTTCTCGCCGACCTGGTGGCGGCACGTCGTCCCACGGTGTCGAGCGCCGTGTCGGATCTCGCGCGGCGCGACTTGGTGCAGTCGCACGGGAGGGGTTGGCTGCTGAAGGGGGAGCCGCCGGGAGAGCTGCTCCGGCTCTCCCCGGTTCGCGTCGAACAGGACGAGGCGATCAGATGGGACCCCGCTCAGCCGTAGCGAGCGTCACGGACGTTCGGTGCGACCGGCGACGTGCAGCACGCTGCGCGTGAGCAGGGTGCGCGAGCATCCGGTTCGGGCAACGGTGTTCGCGTCCGCCTTGGGCGCCCAGCTGCTCGCGCTCCGGTTCGCGACGTTCAGATCGTCCGACGAACGCCGGGTTCGCGCGCCAGGTCGCCGGTGGCCTCGCCGTCAGGACCCGCCACGGCAGCCGCGGCGCTCTTGCGGCGAAACGTCGGCAGCAGCGGCTTGCGCTGGTCCTCCAGCTCGAAGGCGAGCACGGCGTAGAGCGCTGCGGCGAACAGAATCAGCCCGATGACGCCGGACGCCTTCTGCAACGCCTGATCGGAGCTGAGGTGGTAGACGCCTGTGAGCGCAAAGCGCACCGCTCCCGCGAAGAACAGCAGTGCGGGCAGCGGCTTTACGATCGCGATGGAGACCGTCGTGAGGGCGAGCAGCGAAGCGGCGGCGATGAGCATCAGCCCAAGCGCCCCACTGGTGGCGTGCGGAGGATCGATCACCTGCACGACGCCAAGCGCAAGCCACGTCGTGGCGATCACGCCAGCCGCCGTGCCGGTGGCGGCGTCACGCGCCAGGTAGGCGAGCACGCATCCGGCCAGCGGCAGCACGAACGGAAGCGTCAACACCATGATCCCCACCTCGTGGGTCTGGCTCACCGCTATCCAGCGCAGCTCGAGGCCACTCTGCACGAACGACGCCGCCGCCAAGCCCGACAGGCCGAGAGTGAGCGGTGAGCCGATTGGGCGAAGGAAGACTCTTGCGGGCGGCGCCTGGGACACGGACGAGCAGTACCCGACCCGCCGAGCCGCCAACCCGGCGACTCACTCCTGGTCCGGGCCTTGGCGTGCCCGCCTGGCTGTGAGGAACCCAAAGGGCAGTTCCTGCAGCCGACCGGCGGCGATGCCGTGCCTGACCGCCGCCTCGAACGTGCCTTGGCGCCAATGGTGAGCACAGCACCGCTCAGCGAGGGCTTGGCGGGTCATCGGCCCGATCGCGCGCAGCTCGCGAGCGATCCGGCTGGCCTCGACATCGAGCACCTGCCAGTTGTGCGTGGGACCGGCGGGACGCCGCTGTCGCAACCCGTCCGCCGCCTGCGAGCCTTGGGGCGCTCGGGCTCGGGCGGGCCACCTCCGACTCCGCCTCGCCGCTTGCGTGGACAGCCAAGAGCTCACCATCGCCCAACCTCCTGTGTCGGCGTTCGGAAATCGTCTCTTCGATGCCATACCCGCAACTTAGGACTCGCGGGGGGTGCTCGCAGACGGTTCGTAGGAATGCTGACAACCGCACCACGCGAGCATCCGACGGCGCCGCCCACGAGCACCCGGCCAAAGAGCGCGGCGGGGAGTCAGGCAGGCTGGTAGGAGTCCGATGAGCCGGCGAAGCGCCGCTCATAGATGCGATAGCGCTTGACGACGTCGCCGCCGAGCGCTTCCATCGCGCGGTTCATCGAGTCGTTGGTCTCCAGAATCCAGCCGGTCTCGGCACGCCGGATCGGGCGGCGCAGGCACTCGCGCCAGTGTTCGGCGTAGAAGGCTGCCGCGGTGCCCGTGTGGCGGTACTCGCGCTTGACTCCCAGGGCGAACACGCGGATCTCGTCGATGCGCCGGCGCTCGTGAAGCAGCTTCACCCAGCCGAACGGCAGCAGGCGCCCGTTCAGCTCGGAGAGCACCCTGTTCATATCCGGGAGGGTGAGCGCCGCACCGACCACCTCGTCTCCCCTCTCGGCGATGAACGCGAAGCGCTCGTCGAGGATCGGCTTCAGTTCCTTGGCGTAAGAGTGCAGCTCGCGCGGGGTGAGCGGAACGAACGCCCAATTGCTTTCCCAGGCGGCGTTGTAGACCTCCATGAAGCGCTCCACCTCCGCTTTGAAGTCACGCCTGCGCATGTGGCGCACGCGGATCCCGTGGGTGCTGTGAAGCGAGTCGGCGAGCTGGTAGATGATCGGCAGCACGCGATCGTGCTCGGCGCTCAGGATCTGCCACTTGTAGAGATCCATCGCCTTGCTCATCCCCGCCGACTCGAGCAGGTCGCGGTAGTAGGGGTGGTGCCAGTTCTCGAGGATCTGCGGCGCCAGCTCGTGGCCGGCGACGAGCAGACCGCACTCGTGGTTGGTGGAGAAGTCCATCGGCCCCACCATGCGGTCGCGGTCGCGCTCGCGCAGCCACGACTCGGCGGCGTCGAGCAGCGCGTGAGCGGCGTCCGGGTCTTCAGCGCACTCGAAGAAGCCGAACAGACCCCAACGGTTGTCGTGGAAGGCGTTCAAGCGGTGATCGACATGAGCGCTGATCCGCCCCACCGGCTGCTCGCCGCGCCAGGCGAGGAAGTACTCGGCTTCGGCGTGCTCGAAGAAGGGATTGCGCCGACGGCTGAGGTGCTTGCGCCGCTCGGACACCAGGGGCGCCACCCAATTGGGCGAGCTTTCGTACAGCTTCCAGGGAAGTCGGATGAACTCACGCAGATCGCGGCGACCGCCCACCGATGCGACCGCAAGCTCACCGCTCGCGCGCCTGGCGCGCACCGCGTCGCCGGCGCTCTGGAGCGAGCCCGAGGAGCTCACGGCGCCGAGGCGCGGGGTAAACGATCTCTTCCTGTCACAGAAACCCTCTTACCCGTTTGGCAGATTGCGGGCAACGGCTGTCCTAATAGCGACAATCAGCTCCTGTGCGAGGTGATCACTCGTTTGCGCAGGCGACCGAGCACGGGAACGCTCGCGAGGATCGAGGCGCTCGTGACGATCCACATCGCGGCGAACCCATGCGTCGAGGAGAACGGTCCGCGCAGCAGCTGGATCGACACTCCGGCGAGCAGCGGCCCGAGCATCACCCCGAGCCCGCGGCTGAGGCTGTAGAAGCCGGTGAGGATGCCGTGGCTGTCGTCGGGCATCAGCGGGATGAGGATCGCGTAGGGCAGCGTCATCACCAGGCCGCCGCCGAAGGCGATGAGCACGGCAAAGGGCACGAGCACGGCGGGGGTTTGCGTGAGCATCGGGACGACGAGCGCGACCCCGTAGACGCACAGGCCCGTGCGCATCGTGCGCATCGTCCCGTAGCGATCGCCGAGCTTGCCACTCGCGACAGCGCCGAGCAGGACCACCACCGCGACGCCGCCGATGATCAGCGACGCCGAGGAGAGGCTGCGGTGAAGCCCCTCGGTGACGTAGAGGACGATGAAGGTCTTCAGCGCCGCCAACGAGAGCTCCCACAGGCAGTTGGCGAGCAGATACAGCCGCAGCTCGGGGTGACGGCTCAGGAGCTTCTTCACGCGGTGGGCGACATCGCGCGCTCCGGCATGGAAGTCCTGAAGCGCCGGACGGCGTGCGCGCCTGCGCGACTGCTCGCTCACCCGCGGCAGCAGCAGCACTAGCGCCGAGACCGCCACGGCTTGCAGCAGCGCCGAGACGATGAACGGAAGCCCCTGCCAGACACTCAGCAACAGGCCGCCGCCGGCGAGCGCGAGGATCGTGCCGCTGCCGCGCCACACCGCCTGCGTGGCCTGACCACGGCCAGCCACCTCCTTGGGCAGCGTGTCGGGGTACAGCGCTCGATAGGGCTCATAGCTGAAGAAGTTGCCGGCGAAGAACACAGTCACGAGCAGGCCCATGACAACCAACGAGCCGACGAGACCGAGCGGCACGAGCGCCGCGACGACAAACGGGATGCCGGCGACGACGAACGCGAGCCGAGAGCCACCGCGCGCGCGGAAGTGATCCGACCACGAGCCGGAGAGCAGCGGCACGAACAGCGCCATCAACCCCTCCCCCGCTATCAGCACCCCGATCACGGTTGCCGATCCCGTGAACTGGCGCGCGACCACCGGCAGATACGTCGAGACGCAGGTCGCGGAGAACGCCATCGCGAGCGTCGGCAGGCCGAGCACGAGCAGGAGCCGCTTCTCGGCGGGACGCAGCGAGCGCTGGGAGCCGCCCGATCTCCGCGAGCGGGGAGATTGCCGCTTTGCTGACGCCTTGGTTGCGCTCACGCGTCCCCTCTACCCGCAAGCGGGTAGTCGAGTTGACGTTGTTCACTCAAGCTTCATCGCAATGGCTGCAGCGGCTGCGGGCACGACTGGGCGGTCCGGCTCGCACCCGCGCGATCGTGCTGTTCGCATGCGTGCTCGCGCTCGACACCGCCGACCTCGCAAGCCTCGGCGCGGTGGCAAGCCAGCTCAAGCCGGCGCTTCACCTGAGCAACACACAGCTCGGCGTGCTCGCGGCGGTGCCCTCGCTCGTGGCAGCCGCCACGACGCTGCCGCTCGGCATGCTCGCCGACCGGGTGCGGCGCGTGCCGGTGCTGGTGATCAGCATCGCGGTTTGGGCGATTGCGATGGTGCTCAGCGGAGCGTCCGGATCCTTCCAGCAGCTGCTGCTCGTGCGGGCGCTGCTCGGCGCCAGCGCGGCGGCATCCGCCCCGCTCGTCGCGTCGCTCGTCGGCGACCTGTTCTGGCCGGGTGAGCGAGGACGGGTGTACGGATACGTCCTGGCCGGCCAGTTGATCGGCAGCGGCTTCGGTTTGGTGGTTGCCGGCAACCTCGCCGGCGCCTCTTGGCGCGCCGCGTTCTGGGTGCTGGCGCTGGCGAGCGCCGCGGTGGCTGTCGCGATCTGGCGCCTGCTGCCCGAGCCTGCGCGCGGCGGAGCCAGCCGCTTGCCACACGGAGCGACACGCATCCTCGCCGTCGAGGAGGTGGAGAACGGCGAGGAGCCCGAGGGCGGGCGTCCCACCGCCCAGGAGCCCTCCTCCGAGCGCCACGACCCGGCTGTCAAGCGGGCTGTCAGAGCAGCGCGAGTGAAGCCGCGGCGAGAGCTTGTCCTCGATCGCGATCCCGTGGGCATGAGCCTCGGGGAGGCGGTGCGCTACGTGCTGCGCATCCCCACCAACGTGCGCCTGATCGTCGCCTCGGCGCTCGGTTACTTCTTCCAGGCGGGCGTGAACACCTTCGGGGTGGTGTTCGTGATCGCCCGTTTCGGCGCGAGCCAGTCGGAGGCGACGCTGCTGCTCGGTGTCGTCGCGCTCGGGGCGCTCGCCGGCACGGTGCTCGGCGGACGGCTCGCCGATCGGCTGCTCGGGCAGGGGCGGGTGGGCGCCCGGATGGTGGTGGGCGGGGGTGCGTTCGTGCTGTCCTCCCTGCTGTTCGCGCCCGCCCTGTTGAGCGCAAACCTGTGGGTGGCGCTGCCGCTGTACGTCCTCGCGGCGGCTGCGCTGGGCGCACCGAACGCCCCGCTCGACGCGGCGCGCCTGGACATCGTCCCGGGCCGGTTGTGGGGCAGGGCGGAGTCGGTGCGCACCGTGCTGCGCACACTCGCCGTGGCAGCCGCCCCGCTGCTGTTCGGGTTCGTCTCCGACCAGCTGTCCAGCGGGCAGCGCACGGCTACCAAAGGCATCGCCTACCACGCGAGCGGCCCGGGCCTGAAGTACACGTTCCTGCTGATGCTCGCGCCGATGGCTGCCGGCGGCGCGCTGCTGCTCGCCAGCCGCCGCTCCTACCCGCGCGACGTCGCCACGGCGCTGATGTCCGACGAGCGGATCGCAGCCTCAGGAGGAGCGAGCCATGCCGGCGAGCCCGGCGAGCGCCGCTCCCCCGGCGAGCGCGGCGGCCCCCGCCAGGCTGCGCCTGTGCCGTGAGAACCACAGCACCGTGCTGTGCGAATGCGCCTGTTCGTCGAAGTCGCCGTGCGCGCCACGCGATTCGTCCACCGGCTCGAACAGGTTGCCTTCGTGCGGCCCCACCACCTCTTCGGTGAGCTGCCCGGAGACGCCGGTCTTGCCCATGTACCAGTCGCCGAGCCACGGCGCCAATCGCTCGCCAAGGATCGTGTAGACGGTGGGAGCGCCGACGAAGATCTGACGGCGTTTGCTGTGGGCGGCGAAATACACCGCCTCGGCTGCCACCTCGGGCTGGTAGACGGGGGGGACGGGCATCGGCTTGTGCTGCATCTTGGAGCGGCAGTGGTCGAACTGGGGAGTGTTCAGCCCAGGCAGCTGCACCATCGACATGCGCACGTGCGATTTCTTGTTGATCAGCTCGGTGCGCAGCGACTCGAAGAAGCCCTTCATCGCGTGCTTGGCGCCGCAGTAGGGCGATTGCAACGGGATGCCGCGATAGGCGAGCGCGGAGCCCACCTGCACGATGGCGCCGCGATCGCGCTCGAGCATGCGATCGAGCGCCGCCTTGGTGCCCCACACCGCTCCCAGGTAGGTGACTTCGGTGGCGCGCCTGAACTCGTCAGGGTCGATGTCCTCGAAGAAGGCGAACACGGTGGTCATCGCGTCGTTCACCCAGATGTCGATCGGGCCGAACGCCTCCTCGGTGGCGGCGGCGGCAGCCTCCACCGCCTCGTATTCGGCGACGTCGGTGGACAGCGCAAGCGCATTGCCGCCCAGCCGCTGCACCTCGCGGGCGGTGTCGTCGAGCCCATCGCGCCCGCGTGCGAGCAGCGCGATGTTGGCTTTCTCGCGCGCGAAGCGCTCGACGACGGCACGCCCGACCCCCTTCGTCGCACCAGTCACGACGACTGTCTCAACTCTGCTCATCGCCTTGCCTTTCGTTGTCCGTGGCACGCCTGTGCGCCTTGGCGTATGCGAGCGCTGCGTTCACCAGCGCCAGGTGCGTAAGCCCCTGGGGAAAGTTGCCGAGCAGCTCACCGCTCGCCGGGTCGATCTCCTCGGAGTACAACCCGACGTCGTTGGAAAGCGCCAGCAGCGCGTCCATCGTCTCGCGCGCCCGGTGGAGATCGCCCATGCGCGCGAGCGCCTCCACGAGCCAGAACGAGCACGCCAGGAACGCCCCCTCGACATCGCGCTGGCCGCTGTAGCGGTACAGCAGCGGCCCTCCCCAGGGAAGCTCCGACGGTCCGCCGGCGGACAGCTCCGAGCAAACCGCCTGGACGGTGCAGCGCAGGCGGGGATCGCTCGGCTCCAGATAACCGGTGCGCGCCGCCAGCAGAACCGCCGCGTCGAGCTCGTCGCTGCCTGCATAGAACGTGTAGCTGCGCTTGGCCTCAGACCAGCAGTGCTCATCCACCCACCCGCGGATGTCCGCCGCCTCCGCATGCCAGGCGTCCACCCGGTCCGCGGGAGCCTGACCCTGCTCGGCGAGCCTGATCGCCCGGTCCAGCGCCACCCAGCACTGCATCTTGGACAGCGTGTAGTGGCGCAGGTCGAACAGCTCCCAGATGCCCGAGTCCTCTTTGCGCCAGACGCGGCAGACGTGGTCGGCGACCTCCCCCACGCGCACGCGGGTGTCGTCGTCGAGCATGTTGCCGTGGCGGACATACAGCTCGATCGTCTCCAGCAGGCTGCCGTAGCAGCCGAGCTGGAGCTGCCCCTCGGCGTCGTTGCCCTTGTGCACCGGACGCGATCCGCGATAGCCGGCGAGCGGCAGCTGCACCTGCTCGCGCGGCACTCCGCCGTCGAGCGAGTAGAAGGGCTCCAGGCGCGGGTGGGTGGAGTTGGTGGCGGAGAGGATGAACGACAGCGAGGCGTGCACCTGCTCGCGGTAGCCCGCCTCTCCCAGCGCGTCGAGCACGAAGGCGGTGTCGCGCACCCACGCGTAGCGGTAGTCGTAGTTGCGCTCGCCCCCGATCCACTCGGGCAGCGAGGTGGTGGGCGCCGCCACGATCGCGCCGCTGTGGGCGTCGATCAGCAGCTTCAGCGCCAGCAGGCTGCGCGCCACCGCCTCCCGCCAGGGGCCGTCATAGGAATGGAAGTCGATCCAGCGCCGCCAGGCGTCGGCGGTGCGCTCCGAGCGGATCTCGATCTCCCGGCGCGGGGGGAGCGGGATCGGTTGATCGTGGGCGAACACGCAAACCAACAGCGCCTCACACCCCTCCCGGGCGTCGAACTCCCCGGCTATACCGCCCTCGGAGTGAATCGGCTCTCCGGCGTCCCAGCAGCGAAACGCCATGACGCGATCGTCCTGCGTTGCCAGGAGCACCTCGCCCTGTCTCGCCAGCTCGGTGCGGTCCAAGCCGAAGTCGAAGCGCGGCTGGATGCGATAGCGCATCCGCACCTGCCCTCTAGCGACTCGCACCGAACGGGCGAGCTCCACCCAGGACAGCTCGCCCCCGTCTTGCAGGTTGAGCGCATCGATCCCCGTCACGATCCCCTCGGCGGTGGTGAACGTCGTTTCCAGAACGTTGGTGTCCTTCAGATAGCGGCGCTCCACCTTGCATGCCTCGCACGGTTTCAGCTCAAAGCAGCCGGACTTCTCGGGATCGAGCAGCGCACCGAACACCGTGGGGTCGTCAAGGCCCGGGATCGGCAGCCAGTCGATCGAGCCGTCGTCCGCCACGAGCGCGATCGTGCGGCTGTCGCCGATCGCCGCGTATGCACCGATCGGCGCATACCCGTCCACCCGCGTCGCCGGCTCCGCCGAGGAGCGCTCGGCGGGGTTCGCCGTGACGCTCACCGACGAGCCTCCGTGCGGTAGACGCAGTGCTCCTGCATGTCGCTCCGCTTGAGCTCCAGGCCCATCCCAGGCTGCGATCGCTCCGGCTGCAGCGAGCCTTCGGATGGCTCGAGCACGCCGTCGAACGCCATCCGCTCGATGCGCACGTGATCGTGGAAGTACTCCAGATGACGCAGTCGCGGCACCGCGCACAGAGCGTGGGCTGACACCTGCGGGGCGCAGTGCCCTGAGACGTCCAGCTCGTGTGCGTCGGCGGCGCCGGCGCAGCGAACGATCCCGCTGATGCCGCCGCAGCGGGTGACGTCGAGCTGCAGGCAGTCGACGGCGTGGGCTTCGAGCAGGTTGAGCGCGTCGCGCAGCACGAACACGTACTCCCCCGCCGCGATGTCCAACCCGCCGGGACCCCGCTCGCGCAACAGCCGCAAGCCCTCCAGATCGGCGGAGCTGACGGGCTCCTCGAACCACCGCACGTCCCAGCGCTCCTTGAAGCGCTGCGCCCACTCGAGCGCCTGCTTGCGCGACAGAGCTCCGTTTGAGTCGACGAACAGTTCGGTGTCGGAGCCCACCGCTTTGCGTGCCGCATCCATCCGGCGAAAATCCTCATACGGGCGACGCGACACCTTGAGCTTGACTCGCGGGATGCCCTGCTCCACCCAGCCGCGCAGTTGGTCTTGAAGGCGCTTGCTGGGGTAGTTGCAAAAACCGCCCGAGCCATACACGGGAACGGAGTCGCGAGCGCGGTCGAGCAGATCGACGAGAGCGAGCCCGCACAACCGCGCCTTGAGATCCCACAGGGCGACATCCACGGCGGAGAGCGCCATCATGCCGACCCCTGGACGCCCGGCGTTGCGCAGCAGGCGGCCCATCTCCTCCCAACGCTCGTTCACCGCCATCGGGCTCTTGCCGAGAAGCGCAGGCGCGAGCTTCTCCTCGATCAGCACGGCGCACGCCTTGGAGGCGTAGGTGTAGCCAAGTCCCAGCTCGCCGCCCGCCGACGCGACGAGCACGACGACAAGGGTTGTGGAGTCCCAATCCAGCGTGCCGTCGCTCTCGCGCCCGTCCGGCCCATCGGTGGGGATCTCATAGGCGAGCACCTCGACCCGGTCGACGGCTGCCTCGGAAGCGTCGATGCGCCGTTCGGCGCCCGCCGACCGCCCCTCGATTTGGGCATCCTCACGGGCGGCGGTGCTCATGGCATCTACGTGCGCGAATTCGGCGCATGTGAAACGTGGTGGACAGCCAGGGGACGCCGTCAACGCCTCAAGCGCGGGCAACCACGATCGGACGCGCCGCCCTGCCGCGGGTACCCGCAGCCCACAGTCGACTCCCTGTCAGCAGCCGGACCTCCTTCGATTCCTCGGTTCGCGCTCGGGTAGGCGATGCCTTGAGAAGCACCTATACCAACAGAAGGAGGCACAAACATGAGCACCCACGCCACGCTCCATCCAAGAGCGGGCAACGGGACCGTGACGGCGGAGGACCTCGGGACATGGCGAGCCCAAACGCGGGTCTTCCTGCAACCGATCGCCGCACCCTCGATCCTGGGCCTGTTCGGCTTCGCCGGAGCCACCTTCATGGTGGCAGCCAACATGGCGGGGTGGTTCGGCAACGCCACGTCGGGCTTGTACATCTTCCCGTTCGCCCTCACCTTCGGCGGGATCGCGCAGTTCGTCGCGGGCTTGTGGGCGTATAGGGCGCGCGACGGGATAGCAACCGCCATGCACGGCATGTGGGGCGCCTTCTGGATCGGCTACGGCGTGCTGTGGGCGTTCCAGGCAGCAGGAGCGCTGAAGCTCCCGAGCGCGGCGTTCCCCGAGCTCGGCTACTGGTTCATCGTGCTCGGCGCCATCACGCTCTGCGGCGCGGTGGCGGCGGCGTTCGAGAACCTCGGCCTGTGCTCGGTGCTCACCACGCTGGCGGCAGGCTCGGGCCTGGCGGCGATCTTCTTCCTCACGGGAATCGAAGGATGGAAGACGGCGGCAGGCTGGGTTCTGATCGTGTCATCGTGGCTTGCGACGTACACGGCGTTCGCGATGATGCTCGAGGGCGCCGCCCGCCGGGTGATCCTCCCGCTCGGTCACCTGAGCAGGCGCTCCAACGAACCCGGCCACCAGGAGCACATCCCGCTCCAGTTCGAGTACGGGGAGCCGGGGGTGCGGTTGGGCCAGTAAGAGCACACCAGCGTTCCCAAAGGCATGTCGGCGCTCGGACATCGAGCGTCGGCATGCTCTTCTGGGCGGCGCTGCTTTCGTGAGCTTGAGTCGAAGAACACCTCCCCCGATTCGGACAGGTTACGCTGGGGGTAGCTGTTTCTCAGAACGCCAGCATTCCGGTCGGGCGCTGCGGGCCAATCTATGACTGCCCCGTCGGCTGTCGGCCCACCGCTCGGGTTGCAAGACACACACGCCAGTTGGTCGCTTTCAGCTTCGTAGAGGAAAATCTCCTCGCGAAGCCCGGCTCATATTCGTGGTTCACTTCGACGCACGCCGAGCCGCAGCCCTCTTCTTGGAAGAAGGATTCTTCGCCGTCAAACGCCGACAATGCGCCGCCGACCGGCTGGAACATCTGGAGTTCGCTCAGCGCCGCCCGAATAGATTGCGGCGCTCCTCCCCGGCAGACAAGCCCCCGGAGCCAGCGCGCGTTCGCCGGCCCCGGGGTCGATCATCTATGCAACCCGCCTGTCACTGCCATTCTCGCTCACGTCTGTGGGACCGCTTTTGAGTATTTCAGTACTTCAGTCGTGATCTGGGCTTTTCTTCCACTTCGGAGAAGCCCGGTTGGCGTCGAACCCTCATCTGAGGAGTAGCGATTCACCTTGCGCCTTGGTGTCGGCCCACAGACAGCCCGCCCGCCACCCCGCCGTGACGGTCAGCGGCATCAGGCGTACAAGCACATGACGATTGGCCTGTAGCCACGCCACGCGCCCGTGCGCCGCGAGGTGGCCAGCCACACCGCACATGGCGGCGACTCCCGCACTGAGCGCTATCGGAGAGGACCGCCGGTTCCGCGACATCCGGTCGGCCAGCACCCGGGCAAACGTGTCGAGGATGCGAGTTTGCGCGCGTACACCGGCTGGACCTGCCGCGAGCAGCTCAGAACAGGCGACCCGGGCCATCTCGGGACAAGCCGCCAGCTGATCGGCGATCTGTTGACCGATGGGACTCAGCCCCTCTGCCGAACGCGCGCGGTGGACGCGGTGGACCTTGCCGAACCCCTGGGCGAGCAGGTCGTTGCAGCGCAGCTCACAGGCACCTATGAAGCACTCACGCACGCTGGCGAAGTGGCGGCGAAACGTTCCGCGGGGCACTTGGGCGCTTTTCTCGATTGCCGAGATGCTCAACGAGGCATATCCCTCCTCGCCAGCAAGGCGCGAACAAGCTTCGAGCATCCGCAGCCGCTCGTCGCAGATGTGCTCCCTGCCGCGCAAACGGTGCGCAGACGCCCCGTTCGAAATCTCCCGGGGCAAATACGCCAAGGCGCTCGGGAGCGCTCCCACCCTGGCGTGGCCGGGCGATACGCTCGCAACCCGTGCCATGAGCTCCGAAGGCGCCGGCGTGCAGCAAGCGCACGCCCATGCAGCCAGCTCGTCCACCACCCGCCGCGGCAGCTCGCGCTCCCGCCCGCTCAGCAGGTGCACACGCGCGACGTGTGTCGCCCCAGCCAGTATGCCCTTGACTATCAGAGGCGGCGGGTCTTCGCCCACCGGCACCTCGTCAAAGCAACCGGCGAACAGCTCCTCCAGGCGCTCGCCGCCCCGCACGAGCGTCTCCAGCGCATCGGCTCGGGGATCATATGCCTCGATGAGCATCACCCGGGCAGCATCGGGATGGCGTGCGACATCCCGCGCGAGTGCGCCGAGTGTAAGCGCCATTCGGTCGCGCCAGCCGCGCCCACGTCGTTGAGCCACCAGAGCACCGGCTATCGAGGCTTCGAGCATGCCATCGATCGCGGCGCGCAAGCACTCCCCCCTGGCATCCGCTCGCCCGAACCGGTCATAGAGCGTGTGCTTGGAAACCCCCGCCAGCCGGTGGAGCCGGCTGACTGTTACCTCGCGGTAGCCGTGCAAGGCGACCTCATGCACCATCGCCCCGCACAGCCGCTCGCGCTGACTGGCCGCCACCTCTCCGACCGTCATCCGGTGCGGAGCCGGCTGCAGTCTCGCGTAGAGCGGCTCGGTGACACTCGATCCGGCCTGCAATCGCTGCACGATCGTTTCACCTCTTCGCGTTGATTGTCAATGCCGGCCTCCACCGTCATCAACCGCGGGACGGTCTCGTCCCGGCAGGCGTCACAGGTCAGAGAGACACGAGGCCGGTGCTGCCATCCCCTTCTGCGAGCGCGAATTCGAGTTCGCGGTCTTGGCTGCCAAGCGCTTCCGAGACGTCGGCCACCGCGTCGCACGGTGTTTCCCCATTCGTTCCTCGCTCATGCTGAATCGCGCGAACGCGCTGGCTGTCGTCGTTCGGACCCTGGCGCCGATGCCATGGCTTGATCGACGACCCGATTCGATTCCGACTATCGGGCAGATACCACTGTCGCAGATGTCGCTGCGGATGTCAACCTAGGAGTCAATCAGTGTTCCTAATTCTGAGATCTGGATGCACTCGACGCCACGAGAAGGCGCTGCCTTCGCACTGATGCGCCCTGTCGGCAGTGACACGGACCCGGCGCGCGGGCCATGCCCTCGGCAGCGACTGATCCTGCTCCCCTGCGCTGCGACGCGTGGCCAGACAGCCTAGCCCCCGACGGGTCGATAGCATCCCGTTGGACGGGTGCCGACGTAGCTCAGCTGGCAGAGCAATCGCCTTGTAAGCGATAGGTCGCCGGTTCGATCCCGGCCGTCGGCTCTATCTGCTTGCCACTCCGCCGGCGCGGACTCGGTGTGATTCGTCCGTCGGGCCGGAGACGCAAACCGAGGACGCCTATCGCCTAACCTCTCGCTGTCGGCTGCGTTGTCGATATGTGACCTATGAGCGAGATAGCGCTCCTCCGCGACGAAGCGCCCGGGTTGCCGCCGGGAGGACGCCTGCTTGGCGACGAGCGGCTTGCGAAGCTCGCGGGCAATGGCAACGAGCGCGCCTTCGCGGCGCTGTACGAGCGCCATCACCAGGCGATCTACCGCTACTGCCGCTCGATCCTGCGCAACGACCAGGACGCTCAGGATGCGATGCAGAGTGCGATGATGCGCGCCTATGCTGCGCTGCGCGCCCGGGAGCGCGAGCTTGCGGTCAAGCCGTGGTTGTTCCGGATAGCGCACAACGAGTCGATCTCGATG
This sequence comes from Solirubrobacteraceae bacterium, assembly GCA_051955355.1. GTDB lineage: Bacteria > Actinomycetota > Thermoleophilia > Solirubrobacterales > Solirubrobacteraceae > Palsa-744. The sequence continues at coordinate 21,117 of JBQCGU010000078.1, forward strand.
TTGCGCAAGCGTCGTCCAGAGGACGAGCTGAGCGACATGCACGAGCAGCCCGGCGACGGAGTCGAGGGGACGCTCGAGACGCGCGAACGGCTTGCCACGCTGCTGGCAGACCTGCAGGCGCTGCCGGAGCGTCAGCGCGGAGCGCTGCTGATGCGCGAGCTGAGCGGGCTGTCGATCGAGCAAATCGGGGGCGCGTTGGGGGTGTCGCCAGGGGCAGCCAAGCAGGCGTTGTTCGAGGCGCGCAGCTCCCTTCACGAGCTGTCGGAGGGCCGTGCCATGCCTTGTGAGAGCGTGCGTGAAGCGATCTCCCAACACGATGGTCGCGTGCTGCGCAGCCGCCGCATCCGCTCTCATCTGCGCGCATGCGAGGACTGTCGCGAGTTCCGCGCCGCCATAGGAGTGCGCAGCACCGATCTCGCCGCCCTTGCACCACCACTGCCCGCGTCGATGGCGAGTGTGGTGCTCGGACGTCTGCTCGCTCACGGAGGCGGTCATTCGAGCGGCGGGGCGGCGGCGGCGGGCACGGGATCGGGCTCCGGAGCGCTTGGCTCTGGGACGCTCGCACAGAGTGGGACCGGCGCCTCGCTGACAGGACATGCAGCGGGCGTGTCGTTGTTTGGCAAGGGCGTGGCGGCAGTCGCCACGCTGGCGGTGGCGGCTGCCGGGACGGCTCACTTTGCCGCCTCCTCGCACCACCACCGAGCGAGCACGCGCGCGCGGATGGATGCGGGCGTTCCCGGCGCCTCCGCGGGAGCCAGCGGTGCGAGCGGCTCGCACGCCGCGTCGGGGACCAAGCAGGGACCGGGCGCACGGGAGCCGAAGAAAGCTGTGGAAATCGCACGAGGCTCGACCTCGAACCCCGCCCACCGCTCCACGAGCAAGGCAGCTGGTGGCGCCGCCAGCCACGCGACAGCCCAGCACGGCAACGGCGCATCGCAGCCCTCGATCGGCAACTCGGGTCGATCGCATGAACACGGCATGGGCAGCGAACGCGTGAAAGCGGTGGGTCCCACCGCGTCGACCCACGGCAGAGCAGGGAGCCGACCGGCAGCAAGCCGCTCCACGCAAGGCGTTCACCGCGAAGGCGCCAAGAGCGGCTCCCACAGCCGGCCTCCGCACAGCACACCCCACACGAGCCGCAGAAAGAGCACACCCACCAAGCGCAAGCCTTCGCCCAAATCCCCGGCCAACCCCCCGCCCGGCTCTGGGCGCTCGTCCATCACACGGGAAAACGCGGCGCCGGCGCCCGACCGAGCGGAAACCCGACGCGAAGTGTTGTCGAGATAGAGCCTGACCTGCCGTCGTCGGCGGCGTTACAGCACAAGAACCGGTCTCCGCACGGAAGGGGAGGCCGGTTCATCAAGAGCTTCAGGTACTGAGACCAGCAAAGGAACGAGGAGAGCCGAATGACCATTCGCAAGATCCTGCTCGCCGCCGGGGCGGCTGCTCTGATGAGCACCCCGGCATGGGCGCATCCGGGCGCCGAACACGGTGACCATGGCAACGCCGGCAATGCGCCGGGCCACAGCGGCGAGCACGCCGGCAAAGGTTCTGGTGACCACGGCAAGTCCCACAAGTGCCACCCGCATCGCGTCGGCTACGTGACCAGCGGGACGCTGGTCAGCCAGGCGCTCACGAAGGACGAAGGCGCGAACACCTACAGCGGCAAGCTGGAAGTCGCGGTGCTCCACGCCAACCACCACGCCGCGGGTGAGAAGAACACGACGGTGAGCTACGAAGTGTCGAAAGCCCACGTGGTGTTCGGACTGCAGGACACCAACAAAGACGGCAGCGTCGGCGTCGACGACCTCGCCGCCGGCGACCGGGTGCACGTGATCGGCAAGATCACCGCACTCGCCCCGAAGTGCACCGGCGAATTCACCGCCACCAATACGATCCGCATGATCGCCTTCAACGCGGCGCCTTCAACAACCTCGACGACCGAAAAAAGCGACACCGAAAAAAGCTGATCCACCTCAGCTGGCGCAGTTCGAGCGTGCCCGAGCCGCACCTGCGGCTCGGGCACGTACTCGGCCACAGCGCTCGGCCCCGGGCGCTCGCGGAAAAACCACTAAGTAGTCCGCCCCAAGCCGTTGGCGCGTTATTGCGGAGGACGCACGCGAGCGGCGGCGGGATGATCGGCCTCCCCTGTTTCCCAAAGGGAAGGCCACGAACAGATGCAAGAGCTGCTGCGCTGCCCCGCCTGCCACCGCTGGAGCGACGCCCTGCTCATCTGGGCAGCGGGCGACTGTTGTCCGAGCTGCAACGCCGAGATGGGAGCCGCCCACCAGGAGCATCTCATCACCGACGGGCACTCCGAGCGCGTGCGTCCGCCGGCGGGGCTCTCTGGCGCGCCGGCGCGCCGCATGCGCGCACATAGATGGGTGTCCGAGCTTCGCTAGAGGAGAAACGCGCTCTCGAGCGCTACGCGAAAACCACGCGTTCGCGCAGGTGGGTGCCCACCTTGCGCTTGACCCGCTGCAGGGCGTTGTCCACCGTCTTGGTGTCGCAGCCGAGCCGTTCGGCGATCAGCTCATAGGAGCAGCCATCCAGATACAGGGAGAGCACGCGGCTCTCGAGCTCGGAGAGGGCTGTCGAGAGGCAGCCCACGAGCGAGCGCAGCTCCTCTGAGGAGATCACCCGGTTGACCGGATCGTGGGTGGTGGGACCGGCGATCGTCTGATCGAGAGTCGGCACGTCGTCGCCGGCGGCTGTGGGTGTCGAGGAGAAGGAGACGTACTGGTTGAGCGGGGTGTGCTTGTTGCGCGTGGCGGTCTTCACCGCGGTGATGATCTGGCGCGTGATGCACAGCTCGGCGAAGTTGCGAAAGCTCGACTCCCGGTCTGTGCGGTAGTCGCGGATCGCCTTGTAGAGGCCGACGAGCCCCTCTTGGATCAAGTCGTCGGAGTCGCCACCGGCGAGGAAGTACGACGAAGCCTTCAAGCGCACGAATCCGTGATAGCGGCGCACGAGACGGTCGTATGCGTTGCGATCGCCCTGCTTTGCGAGAGCGATCAAGAATCCGTCATCAACCTTGACTTCAGATTGAGGGTTATAGGAGATCCGTGCCACGAGCGGTCCTTTCTGGCTTGATGCCAAAGCTGCTCTGTGGCGCACTCCTCCCCTGGCGCCAAAACTATGAAGTCAACCTTAGGTTGAGCGTTATGGCGGGCACTCTTGCACAGTTATGGAGACTTGTCAAGCGGGGCGTTCGCGTGCTTGCAAGATTCCGTACAGCAGTGCGGCGGCGGCGGCGGACACTCCGAGCGAGTCGATGGGCCCCCCCAACGGCAGGTGGAAGATCAGATAGCACAGAGAACCCCCCCCCCGGCGCAAACCCAGGCCCCCGCAGCGAACCAGGACGGCCGCTTCGAGGAATTACCGCCCGCCGCGATCGGTGCGTCGGTCGGGCAGTTCGGGGTCGGGCACGCGGCGCCACTGCTCCGGCT
>JBQCGU010000079.1:0-6140 GCA_051955355.1 Solirubrobacteraceae bacterium
GCGGCTTCGCTCACCTACACAACTTCCGCCGCCTCAGGACCCGCTACGAGCGCGACCCCGAGATCCACCTCGCCTTCCTAACACTCGCCTGCTCAATCCTCTGCTGGCGACGAGTGGCGTCATTTTGAAAGCACTTCTTAGTCTGACCGGCTATTTCAGCGTCTCGGATATCGGGGAGACAGGTTCTATTGCGCTCTAGGCTAGAGATTCGACGCCTCTGCAAACGTTTTGCAGAGGTCCGACACGGCTCCTGCGGCCCGGCACCACACTCCGATGCACGTCGCATGCACACGGTACCAGCGCCGTAGGCTGCTCTCGCGTTGATGTTGGCCTATCCGCCTTGTGGCCTCATGACTGATAAAGTGGCTACATGCGAGAGATCGGTGTCCGCGAGCTGAAGACGACGCTTAGCCAGACGCTACGAGCGGTCGCTCGCGGCCAGCAGGTGCGCGTCACCCTCCGTGGCCGGCCGCTCGCCGACATCGTCCCAGCTGGCGCGTCAACCAACGACGACCGCCTACGCCAGCTCGTAGCCCAGGGACGATTGGTGGCACCCGCACGCACGCGCCCAGCAAGGACACCCCGGCCCGTGAAGAGCGATCGCAGCGCCTCAGAGCTGGTGTTGGCCGAGCGGGAAGCCGAGCGCTGAACCTCTATCTCGACGCAAGCGCGCTGGTCAAGCGCTACGTTGCCGAGCCCGGAAGCGACACCGTCCTCGGCGCCATGGAGCAAGCCGACGGCTGGTTCACGTGCCGCATCGGGTTCGTCGAGACCGTCCGAGCCGTCGGGCTGAGCGCCGGCCAACAAGCCGCACAATCCGTGCGCGACGAGTGGCCCGCGTTCGGCGTGGTCGAAGTGGACCAGCACCTGGCCGAAGACGCCGCGGGACTTGCCATTGACCAAGAACTGCGCAGCATGGACGCCCTACATCTCGCAGCCGCCCTCCTACTCCCCCACGACGACCTCCTTTTCGCTACGTGGGACCGCCGCCTACACACTGCCGCCAAAGCCGAAGGGCTTGCGCTCCTCCCAGAAGAGCTCGACTGACCGGCAGACTTCCGTCGCACTCGCTCTCATGAGACGCGCGGGCAACGTTCTCACCCGCAGATGCGCCGGTAGTAGGCTCACAGGTCAGTGAGGAACCGATCCTGGCGCTGCTACTTCTACGCAGCCTTGATCAGGAGGGTCGCGACGACTCCGCTCAAGACGCCAATCACGAAAGCTCGCTGGTCGAGGCGATGTTTCTCTCGAAGGTGGAATAGACGAGCCACGATATGCGAGTGGCCGTCGAGACACTTGCTGTACAGACCGCCGTACGGGATAAGCGCTAGCAGTGCCTTGTGCACGACAGTGACGTTTTCCTTCCAAAGGCGCAGGCGCTCATATTGCTCTGGCGAGACCCAGAAGAGCACACCTCCAACGACTATGAGAATACGCCCCGTAGGCCGCTCCTGAAGCAAGCATCCGTCAGAAGGGACCTGTTGATACTGCTCAAGCTCAGCGCGTGACACGCTTCGCGGCGAGCGGTTCGGTGCGATCTCGTCGAAAAGCCATTGGCTGGGCACCCCCCACCTGATTCCGCCGTTTATGTGCCAGACGATCGCGTCGCCTTCAACGTGAACGAGCTGGCCTTCCAAGCTCTCCATGCGGCTCAGCGTATCTACTGGTTCAGAGCGTTAATGCATCGGCAACGTCTCGCCGAGATCCACGCCACGTCGGGACGGATGATGCCTAACTCCCGCATGAGTTCTGGAAGCAGTGCCTATGGCGTGATGATGCGAACGCCTTGGTGCCGTTCAACTGGAAGCACGTGGTCACGACCACCGCGCCCATAAAGCCAAAACCTGATATTCGAGCCCATCCTATGGCTACCTAAAGGAAACCTAAAGTCGGGGAGACAGGTTCTATTTGGCTTGAATCCTGACGTTTCGGGGTCCCTGCAAACGTTTCGCAGACATCCCGCACCGACCAAGTACGCCCAATGACGGGCTGATGCACGCTTCTACACACATGATACCTGCCCGTTTGGCGTGGTTTCGGGTCGAACGCATGCAGGTCGAGGACGATGTCTGATGTCTCGCCCGCCAGCACAGATACGCCCGCCATCGTCAGCGAAAGTAAAGCTATACTTGTCCTATGATGGACATGAGACCTGATCTGCGTGGACTCGAAGCCCAGGCCTATCAGCAGGGCGGCTATTTCACGGCCCCCCAGGCCCGCGCGCATAGCGCAAGCCGCCAGCTGATCGATCACCACGTACGCCAGGGCCGCTTTGAGCGGGTGCGCCGAGGCCTGTATCGCGTGCATGGGTTCCCGCGTGAAGAGCACGACGACATGCGCGAGGCGTGGATGGCGATCGGCGCCCGTGAAGCTCTGCTTTCCCATCAGAGTGCGCTTGCTCTGCTCGGTCTCAGCGACGAGATCCCCGACGCTGTGCATCTCCTTGTTCCACGCAGACGGCGCGGGCTGCGCCGACCGCTGGGTGTAGTCCTCCACACGCACCCTGACACAGAGACTGTGCCTACGATCTGGCTCGACGGGCTGCCGCTGAGCACGGCCGCACGCACCCTGGCGGACGTCGCCGACGTGCTGCAGCCAGAACAGCTGAAGCTGGCGGTCAGACAAGCGCTGCGTGAAGGCCTCACCTCCGTCAGCCAGCTCGAGGGCCAAGCGAGACACCAAAACGCCAGACGACTGCTCGAAGCGGTCGAGATGGAGAAGGGGCGCGTGTGAGCTATTCGGACGCGGCCAGCTTTCGGCAAGCGCTCGAGCAGCGCCTGCAGAACCAAGCCGTCGACACCGGCATGGGACTGGCGCGCCTGCGCAAGCGGATCGCATTCGAAGCGTTCCTGCGCAGGCTCCTGATCGCTGCGCCGAGGCGCTGGGTGCTCAAGGGCGCGCTCGCACTGGATTTCCGGCTGGACACACCGACGCGCCCGACCAAGGACATCGACCTCGGCCGCGACGACGACGAAGACGCCGCCGTTCGAGACATCCTCGCCGCACAGGAACTCATGCTCGACGACTTCTTCACCTTTGCCGCACGACGCACAAGCGAATTGGACGACACCGACGACTTCACCGCTATCCGCTTCCATTTGACCGCTCAGCTCGGCGGACGCACATTCGAGCAGTTTCTACTCGACATCGGCTTCGTCGACTCGATCACCTACACGCCTGACACCGTGCAGAGCGCCGGCCTGCTCGCTTTCGCGGGTATCGCGCCGCTCACACTGCCGGTCATACCGATCGAGCAACACCTCGCAGAGAAGGTCCACGCTTACACGGGCACATATGGAAAGGATGGCCGTGCCAGCACCCGGCCGAAGGACCTCGTCGACATCCTGCTAATCGAAAGCTCGGCGGCGATGGTTGCCCCCTCACTACACGAGGCGCTCGAACGTACCTTCCACGAGCGCCAGCGCCATCCCCTACCCGACAAACTGCCACCTCCCCCAACCACCTGGACAGACCCCTACCGGCGACTTGCCGAAAGCGTCGGCATCGAGCCCGACCTCACAGCCGCTTATGCGAGAGCACGAGCCTTTCTTGATCCAGCGATGGAAAACAACTCCAAGGGCCGATGGGATCCCACAACCAAAACCTGGAGCGCGACTCCTCGATAACACGCGCGCAAATCCGATGGGTCACCGATCGATCAGACCTCCTCATCGACGCAAGCGGTTGGCATTGGCAGGCGGACCGACACGCACGCGCACGAGCCGGTAGCGCTTGATCTTCGGCTTCTCTCCCGAGACCGGCCCGACCGAGCCGACCTCAGGGAGCAGGAGCAGCAGGGATTGGGGTGAGCGCCGGTTCATGGCCCCCCATGGTGGCTGCCCGAGCGCGTATCCGCATTGGACGCAGGTCCCAAATTCACCTCCTATGTGCTCGACATCGGGAGGCATCGCTATCCCCCATGCCGGCCCCTCGCCTTGTGGGCGTGGTGCTTGCGATGCCGACCCTTGCCACCACTCGCCTTCTGCAGGAGCGGTTCCAGACGCGTGCCGGCGCCCACGTATGAGCTGACCGGGCAGTGGCGCGGGCGTCCGAGGTCGAACGGCCCGGAGATCGCCTGCGTGATGACACCCTTTTCGAAGTACGCGTACGTGACCGTCAGCAATGGGTCGACGAGCGGCTTTGAGCACAGCTTCGTCGCGACGGAGAACTGGCCTGTGACGAACTCCCACGGCCCCTTCGCGGAGCCGACGCAGTTGAGCGCGAAGCCCGGCACGTCGCCGCCGCAGGAGAACGAGTCGCTGACCGGTTCCTTCTCGAGATTCGTGACGAGCGGAGCGGCGGCGAAGCCGGTGAGCGGCAGCTGCGATTGCAGCTGGTAGCCAGTGATCGGGCCGTCGCAGACGAACCGGTACTTCACCTGCTGTTCGCTGCTGCCCGGTTCGGCTTCACCGGCTGAGACGTTGCCTGTGCATTCGTACTCGTTCGGGTTCGGCGGTTCGGCGCCCGCCGGCGAGGCGAGCACAAGCGCTGCCGCCAGCGCGAGCGCCGCTATCAGCGCGAGCGACGCGAGCGCGAGCAGCGCGCCGGACGCGCCGGCACCGGCGGGCCGCAGTGAGCGACGGAGTGGTGCTTCGGTATGCAAGGGATCCCCCTTTTGTCGTTGATCGTTTGTCATGGCTTCACGCATGGGCCGAGGTGCGATAGACGGCAGCGCCGAACGAGGCTGCCTGCGGGTCGCCTGAGTGACCCAGCGGCAGCACGCCGAACAGCCGCTCTAGGCTCTTCAGCAGCGAGAAGTCGTCGAAGCGTTCACTCACGCGTGCCCCTTCGCGCACGAAAGGCGAGATCAGCAGCGCGCCCACAGTCCGCCCGCTCGCTTCGGGCGCGGCCGGCCCGCTCGAGGGCGCTGGACCGCCGGCAGATCCGCTTGTGGGCGGGCTGTCGGGCACGATCGCGATCAGACCGCCTTCCCGGTAGGCGCCGCTGGCGAGGATCTCGGGCACGACTTCCTTCAGGAAGGCGTCCGATTCGGCTCCCGACCCGGAGGGCGCGATCCAGCTGAAGGCCGGAACGCCGGTGCCCGCCGCCCCGGCGCCCGCCGTTCCCGCCCCCGCAAGGGCGGCACCCAGCTGGCCGAGGTCGACGTCGTCGGCGGCGCACACGCCGCCGACGAGCAACGAATGGAAGTAGGCGAACGGATTGCGAGCGCTCGCCATGCAGGCGCCGCCCATGCCCTGCACGTAGGCCCGCCACGACAGTCCTGCCGTGGCGAGCTCGTCGGGAAGAGTCTGGACCGCCGCGGGATACACGCAGCCGGTCCCCTGCGCGAGCCCTGCTGAGACCGTGGTGGGCTGCACGTCGGAGTAGGCCGGGCATTCCTGTTCGGTTGCAGGGTTCGGGGCCTGGCCGGAGACCAGCGCGATGCCGTTCGCCAGCCCGCTTGCCGCCACCAGCCGGTAGCCGCTGAGGAGCGTCCCCTTTGGAAGGAGCGAATGCGCCAGGTACGGCGCCGCCGCCGGGTGGGCGAGCATGGCTGAGAAGCTCAGCTGCGAGAGCGCAATCAGCCACACGTGCTTGATTGGCGGCAGCTTCACGGGCTGCGCCGAGGGGGCGCCCCCGCCACCTTCGCCGGCACCTTCGCCCGCCGGCGAGCCTTCGCCACCCGAGGAGCCTTCCCCGGGCAGCAGGCCCGCTTCTTCGCCCGGCACGCCGGCGCTTTCACCTTCGCTTGCGGATGAGCCCCGCCCGCCGCCGGCTGGCGCGCTTGCAGCGGCTTGCCCGCCATCCCCCGCACCGGCACCACCACCGGCCGCTTCCGGTTCCGGACCGCCCGCGTCGCCGGATTCGGCCGGCGGCCGCGAAGCGGCAGAGGCTGGTGACGTGCTCGGTAGCGGCACCGGGCGCAGATAGGCGCCGAGCAGCAGCGCGGCCAGTCCCCGCTGCATGCTGTCCGAGCCGGCGAGCGAGCTGTGCGGGCGCGATCCAAGCGCCATGCCTGCCGCGATGGCGCTGGCAAGCGTGGCGCAGATCAGCACGCACACGACTCGCCGCGAGGGCAGCCGTGGCGGTCTCGTAGAGGTCGTCGTTCTCATCGCGCTCCGTAAACTACCTTATCTTGATCTTTTTTGTGAGGATTATGGTAGGCTGCCCCCGCATCACCCGTCAATCAACGTCAAAAC
>JBQCGU010000080.1:0-17533 GCA_051955355.1 Solirubrobacteraceae bacterium
CCGATCTGGTGGATCGTCTCGTCACGTTCGATCCGGCGCTGACGGGGACGGCGGTGGACGGCGGCGAGGTGTGGCGCGCCATCCCTCCTGCGGTGAACGACGCGCTGTTTGCCGATGTGCGCATGCTGCACCGCGCCCCCCGTGCCATGTCGATCGGGCGCTCCACCGAGCATCGAGAGGCGATGCTGATGTCCGCCAAGCACCACCACGATCTGTTGCAGGTGTGCCACGGGGTGAGCGGCGCGCCGCTCGTGGAGCTCTGCCACGAATACGACGTGGGCGTGTATGTGGCGCGTCAGTGGGGCGGAGCATTCGGCTGGCAGGCCGCTATGCACCTCGCCTGCGGGCACCTGCTCCTATCCGAAACGCTGCGCCCCGCGCATGGCTTGGAGCGCAACATCGATTATCTGGAGGTCGACTCCCCTGAGCGACTCCTAGACAAGCTCGACAGGCTGGCGCGCTTTCCCGAGATGAGCCGCTCGGCTCGCGTGCGCGGGCGGCGCAAGGCGGAGTACTTCCGCGCAACGCGCGTTTTCGCTCGCGTCGCACACGATCTGCTGCGCGATGTCGCGGCGTTCGGCAGCACACGTCGACCCGCACCGTAGCCCGCCGGAGGCCGGGTAGCCGTGTCGGCTACGCCGGATCGGGATGCGCAGCGGCGAGCCGAGACCGGCGCCGGCTGCCGTGCTCGGCAAGGTCGGCGAGCGCGTCGCGGACAAGGGACGGATACACGCGCGAGGCTCGAAAGCGCTCAGCCTGATCCCGCCCCGCCTGCTGCAGCTCGAGGAACGCGTTCGGCTCGGCGAACAGCCTGTCGACGAGCGCCCGCAGCTGCTCGGCGTCCCGTGCCTCCAGGTGGTCGCGTCCCGGCTCCAGCCCATGGAGTGGGCTGAGCGGCTCGGAGATGACCAGATGCCCTGCCGCAAGCGCGATGCACACGCGGTTCTCAAACGACGGGTATGGGTTGTTGTGAAGGTTCAGCTGCACGTCCGCTTCTCTGAAGAAGCGCGCCAGGCGCTCCCCGAACAGCCCGTGTCCGATGTGCACGATCGGATGAGCGCGCTTGATCGGCTCGAGCAGCTGCTCGCGATGGGGCGTGGAGCGCCCCACGAACAGCAGGCGCGGCGGATCGCTTCGCCTGCACACGTCCATGAACAGGCTGTCCGCCACCGGGATCGGCAGCGAGCGCCACACCGGCAGCACGTTCGAGGCGGTCTCGGCGATCAGCGGGTCAAACGACACGATCCGGTCGAAGTTGCCCGGATCGACCTGCTTCAGCCACGACATGCGCGCGTGCAGGTCGGGGTGGCGTGAATACTCATCGCGCGGCAACGGCTCGGTGAGGTAGCCGATCGTCAGCGCCCGCAGCGAGTCGAACAACCCGGGCGGGACGATCTCCGGGCGGAACACGAGCACGACATCCGGATCGAGCTCTTGCAGCGCGCCGAGCAGCGGGCCAGGCGCCGCGGCTGCGCGGAAGTCGACGAACGACGGCTCGATGCCGTCGACCGCGTGCTCAAGCGAGCACTGGCGGAAGAACACGCCCTGTCCGACGAACGCGACGCGCAAAGGGTCGGTCACTACAGCTGCTCGGCTACGAGCGGCGCCTGACGGTCGAACACGCGGTAGCCCACCACGATCGCCATCGCCCATACCGCTATCGGAATCAGCAGCATCGCGCCGCCGCCGACCGCGTTCGCCGCGCTCGGGTGGCCCGGTCCCATCAGTGCGTGCCTGATCTGCACGAGTATCGCCACGAACGGGTTCGCCATCAGGATGTGCGCGATGTTCAGGTGAAGCCCGAACACGCTGTGCAAGCCCTCGACCTTGCTGATCGGATAGAAGATCGGCGTCGCGTAGAAGGTCATCTGGAGCGCCACGTCCCAGATCGGGCGGACGTCGCGATAGCGCACGTAGGCAACGGAGAGGATCATCGACAAGCCGGTTGTGAACGCCGCGAGCAACACCACCAGGAAGGGGATCTCAAGCCAGCTGAGGCGCGGCGATCCGCCTTCGGCGAGCAGGAACAGGAGCACCGGGATCAGGTTGAGAAGCAGGTTGAGCAGCGCGGTTGTCACCGTCGCCAGCGGCACCGCCAAACGGGGGAACTCGATCTTGCGAACGAGGTTCTCGCGCAGCACCAGGCAGGTGACCGAGCCCCCTGTTGACTCGCTGAAGAAGGTGAACAGGACGATTCCGAGCAGGGTGGAAACCGCGTAGAAGGGCACGCCCTTGCTGATCCCGCGGGCCACGACGCTGATCACGCCGTAGATCACCCCGAACAGCATCAGGGGGCGCATCAGCTGCCAGAGGTAGCCGAGCACCGAGCCGAAGAACGCAAGCTTGAACTCGGTGCGCGCGAGCGTCCAGGTGAGCTGCAGCAGCCGCTTGGGGTGCACGCCGAGCGCAGACGGACCGGTGATCGGCCTGCCGAGCGAGCTCAGGTCGATCGACTCGACCGCAAGCGCCGAGGGGTCTGCGTTCACGCCAATGTCCGCCATCGCAACCTCGCCGGCGCTCACAACGCAACCTCGGCTGCCGTATCGCTGCGCTGCGTGCGCTCGATGGCGATCTCGTACGGAAGGTCGACGAGCGCATCCGAGGGACGTGTGCCGGTCACCATCACCGACACCATCCCCTCGCAACGGTCGATCCAGGCGCCCTCGTGGTGGGCAACCGCGGGTGTGACGTCGTAGCGGTCGGGGGAGAGGACGTTCTCGAATCGGATCCTGAACGTCACCTCCTCGCCGGCATGGAAAGTTCCACCGCGTGTCTCGCTCCACATGTTGGACGCCGACAGCAGGTGGTCGCGGTGGCTGTTGCGCAAGTTGATCCCGAACAGGGCGTCCTCCACCTCCTGCTTGAAGCGCACGCGCCCGACGAACGTGCACGGCCTGCCCGTCTGCAAAACCTCCGCCCGGCTGCCTTGCTCGTCCTCGAACCACGCCTCGACGATCTGCGCGCTGCCGTCTCCGTAGCGAGGCGGATCGACAGCTCGGGCATCGCCATCCTCGCCAGGCTGCGCGCTCGTCGCGCCTTTGGCGCCGGCGTCTGTCCCCTCGCCGTCCGAGGCGCCGGCTGAGGCGACTTGCGCTCCGCCTTCGCCGTCTTCGGCTCGCGCCGCGCGGTCCTCGGCTTCGCGTGCCTGCTCTGAGAAGTTGAGCTCGAGGTATCGGTTTCCCACCCGCTCGGGGTCGCCCAGCTCGACGGGGCGTCCGTGCTCGAGCAGCAGCGCCCGGTCGCAGAAGCGCTGCACGGCGGACATGTCGTGCGTGACGAACAGCACCGTCGCTCCGCTGCGCCTGATGCGCTCGAACTCCTCGAAGCACTTCTGCTGGAAGGCTGCGTCGCCGACGGCGAGCACCTCGTCGATGAGCAGCACGTCGGCGTCCACGTGAATCATCACCGAGAACGCCAACCGCACGAGCATGCCCGAGGAGTAGTTCTTGATCTTCAGATCCACGAACTCGCGCAGCTCGGCGAAGTCGAGCACGCTGTCGAAGCGCTTGCGCGCCTCGCGCGGGCTCAAGCCGAGCATCGTCGCGTTGAGCTCCACGTTGTCGCGCGCCGGCAAATCGGGGTTGAAGCCGACGCCCAGCTCGATGAACGTGGACATGCGCCCGTTGACGTAGATCTGCCCCGCATCCACCCGGTAGATGCCCGCCAGGCACTTCAGCAGCGTCGACTTGCCCGAGCCGTTGCGCCCCACGATCCCGTAGAACTCTCCAGGGCGCACCGCGAACGACACGCCGCGCAACGCCTGCAGCACATCGGTGGGGCTGCGCCGCAGGGGGTGCAGCACCCGCTCCTTGAGCGTGCTCACCTGCTCGCGCGGGATCTCGAAGCGCTTGTATACCCGGTCGACGACAACCGGCGGCAACTGGGCGTGCGGCATGCGACTGAAAGGGTATCTGGGCGGCGTCGGCAGGTCAGGCGATCGACGACATGAACACAGACCCCAGCCGCCACACGTGATAGCGACTCATCTCGTCAAGCGACACCGCAGGGCGAGTGAGCAGCCGCTCTGTCTGAGCGCGGTCGAGCGCCGACCACGCCGGATGGCTTGGCTGGCTGAGGGTGGCGTCGCGCACCGCAGCCTGCACGGCATCGAACGGGTCCGCCGCGGCGGGGTGCGCCGAGCTTGCATGCATCGAGTCCGAGCTGCGCGCCTGGGAGCCCCTCGCGCGTTTGCCCGCCCGTCGCCGCCCGAGTTCGGCTGCCGCCTTGCCCGACAGCTTGCGTGCGCGCCGCAGTTGGCGGCTCAGCGCGCTTTGTCGCGACGGCCAGCTCGACCCGTCGGCGAAGGGCTCATCCACCAATTGCGAAGCCATCCTGGTGAGCAACAGCAGATGAAAGCGTTCGAGCTCCCGCTCGCGCGCCGGCAGCCCGAGCAGGTGAGGCAGCATCCGCTGTGACCACAGCGGCGAGGTCGTGTCGCGCACCGCCTCCACCACGCCATGGGTCGGGGCTGCCCAGCACGCCATGCGCTCGAGCAGGTAGAAGAGATCCGGGATGTCCTGCGCCGCGGCTCCCGCCTGCGACATCAGTTGCACGAAGTCGCCGATCCGGCGCGCCACCGAATGCGTCGCATCGCCCGAGAGGATGTCGACCCGGCCCGGGCGGCGGGCTGTGAACCGTGCGCACAGTCGCTCTGCGACGCCAACCCCACCGGAACCGTAATAGGCGCGTGCGATCTCGCCGCCCTGGCCCGAATGCCACAGCGGAAGCGGACCCTCGCGCCGGCCCAGTGGAAAGCCGGCGGCGTCGGCGAGCGTCGCCGTGCCGCCCGACAAGAGCGCGGTCATCCGAGCCATGCGCTCGAGGTGGCTGTGACGGTCGCCGTGGGGGTCGGCTGCGAGCAGGTCGTGAGGCAAGCCGGCGGTGGCTGCGAGCCTGGCGGCAACCTGGACGTCGGGGTGGCTCGGCGCGCCTCCCGTGCGCGCGTCGAACTCGAACCCCGCGCGCAGGGCTGCTGCGAATATCACACGCGAATCGCGACCGCCTGTCAGCGGCAGCACGTTCGGGCGGCCCCGCCACTGCGCGAGCGCGGCGGTCAGAGCGGTCAGGTCCGCGGCTGCCTCCTCCGCATCCATGCCGGCTCCGGGCAGCGACACGATGCGCTCGAGCTCGAGCAGCTTGCGTCGGCGCTCCCCCTCGAGGCTCAAGCTGAGCACGACGCCGCGCTCCACTCTGCGCACCGCGCGCCACACCGGCTCGCCGCCAAGCGACCAGCCACCGGCGAGCACGCTCGCGAGCGCTTCCTCGTCGACAGCGTCATCGCCCGTCAGCAGATGGAGCGCCATGGCGTTGTTGCTGAACCAGCGCACGCCGGCTACCTCGCTTTCGAACACCGGGTAGGCGCCGAGGGGGTCGACGTAGAGCTCGAGCGTCGTGTCGTCTGCGCGCACCACCGTGCAGCGACCGTCGAGCTCCGCCGCCCACCGCTCCGCCGGCTGCAGATAGCCGTCCGGGTCGAGCGCCCCTTGCCCGTCTGCGTGCCCATCCGCCTGCCAGCGCACCGGGCGGCCCGCGAACAGCGCCGCGCGCCGGTCTTGCAGGGAGCTGTAGCGGACCGGGCCTACATCCTGCGCCCGGTGCGCCACCGCGGCGATCGCCACGTGCCCGGACGGTGCGCTCCACGTCTCGATCGCCGCCGCGTCGAAGAACGGCAGCTCATCGAGCAGCTCGGCGAGCGCTCGACGCGCCGGCAAGGCGTCCAGCGCCCCCGATGAGTGGCCTGCGATGAACAGGTTCACCGTTGCTCACCCCGACGCCCATCCCGGCCCCAGCCCGAGCTATTCGTATCTGAGCAGCGCATGTGCCTCGTGCGGCGCCAGCCGCGCTCGCCCTTCCAGAAACGCGAGCTCTACGAGAAAGCCACACCCCGCCACCTCGGCGCCCACCGTCTCCACCAGCTCGCACAGCGCGCGCGCCGTGCCTCCGGTGGCGAGCAGGTCGTCGTGCACCAGCACGCGTGCGCCGCGCCTGATCGCGTCGGTGTGCAGCTCGAGCTGGTTGGATCCGTACTCCAGCTGGTACTCCGCGCGCACCGTCTCATACGGGAGCTTGCCGGGCTTGCGCGCCAACACGAAGCCTGCGCCAAGTCTCAGCGCCAGCGCCGGTCCGAGCAAGAAGCCCCGTGCCTCCGCGGCGATCACGCAGTCCACGTCGAGTGGTTCCGCCAGTCGGGCGAGCTCGTCCACCGCCACGCCGAGCGCGTGCGAATCCGCCATCAGCGGCGTGATGTCCTTGAACACGATCCCCGGCTCGGGAAAGTCGGGGATGTCGCGGATCAGCGCCTTCAGTTGCTCCGCGGTGTCAGGCATGGGCAGATCATTATCGCGTCCAGCATGTCGTTTTGACATCACCCTGTCGGGTACACCAAATGTCAGAACCTCATGACTTCCAGCGATACCGAAACCCCAAAGCCCTCCGATCAGCTCCCCGAGGAGGCGCCGCCCGAGCAGGTTCCCGACGACGTGCCGCACGCCGGCGAGGGGGCCGCACGCGAGAGAGCGCGAGAGCACGCTCGCGAGGCGAGCGCGCACGAGCGCGGGCACTCGCGTGAGCAGAGCCGAACGCGCGCGGATGAGCGTGCGCCGTCGTCAGGCGCCTCCCGGGCTGCCGCCGAACACGCGAGCGAAAGGAGCGCGCGATGAGCCCAGATCCCCGTTTCGAGCGCGAGCAGGCGGACGCCGCAGCCCAGGAAGCGGCTGGCATCGGGGGTAGGGCGGGCGACGAGCAGCTCGATCCCGCCGAGCGTCCGGTCCTCGAGGGCGGAGGGGGAGAGGCTGAGGGCTTCGAGCAGGCGGAGAGCGCGCTCATCGAACACGCCTCCCACGGCGATCAGCAGTCGGCGCACGCGATCCTGCACCACCAAGGTCTTCCCGAGGAGCCCGATCCCCAGCGCGAGAACGGCGAGGCCGATCACGAGCACTCGAGCGAGCTCGAGCAGGACGAGCGCTGGTAGGACGTCGACAGACGCCTGGTACACGATCGTCAATATTCCGGATGAATCCCGTCTAGTGGCATTTTGTCGGGCTTTCGGGTAAGCTCGGTCCTACACCAACCATCAGGATCAGGGCAAGCCAACCTCTTATTCTTGGAGGGGGGGATGCCCGGTGAGGAGACACGGGTCGCCCATGGGTCGAGTTGCCGCACAAGTCCGCACCGCGGGGTGGATGCGCGGAGCATCTGCGTCTGTCCGCGGCGCTCTGCTCGGTCTCATCATGGAGCGCCCAGGCCACGGCGGCGATTTGGCCAACCGGCTCCAGGCGCGGCTCGGCCAGACCTGGCGACTTGACTCCAACGACGTCTACAGGCTGCTCGAAAAGCTCCAGCAGGAGGGCCTCGTCGAGGCGCGGGCGGAGTCCAAGCCCGGCAACGGACGTGCCACGACCGTCTATCACCCGACCGCTGACACTGCGGGCGCCCTCACCGCGTGGATGGAAACACTGCTCCCGCGCGAGCCGGTTCGGCTGGCGCTTCAAGCCAAGCTCGCCGTAGCTCGGCCCGAGGACGCTCCGCGCCTGATGGTTGCGCTCAGGGACTACGAGCAAAGCTGCCTGTCGCTCGCCCAGCTGGTGACGCCCTCCACCGGCGAATCGCGCTCGTGGACTGCGCTGTGCATGGATTGCACGCGTGACGCCGCCTTCACACAGCTGCACGCCGAGATCAACTGGGCCGCGCGTACGCGCCAGCGGCTCGCCGAGCAGGTGCGGCGAGCGTCGCAGCTGCGATGACCACGCTGCTCAGCATCGAGAACGTCAGCAAGGGCTACCCAGACGGCATCGACGATCTGGTGGTACTCGACCACATCTCCTTCGAGCTCGCCGCGGGCGCGCGGCATGGCGTGTACGGCGCGCCACGCAGCGGCAAGTCGACGCTCTTGCGCATCGTCGCGGGCATCGAACGCCCGGACAGCGGGTCGGTGCGTTTGGAGGGCAACGACCTGGTGCGCCTGCGCGGCGCCGCCCGCGCCCGCCTGCTGCGCCGCTCGATCGGCTACATCGCGCTTGCCGACTGGCAGCCGCTGCCCGGGGAATGCGTGCTCGACCACATCGCCACAGCGCTCGGCAGCGACGGCTTCACGCCACGGGAGGCGCGGCGCAAGGCGCTGCGCGTGCTCGAACGCGTGGGCATCGCTCTCAGCCGCCGTCATACGGCGGTGGGTTCGCTCGCCATCGCCGAGCGCACACGTCTGGCGCTCGCCCGGGCGCTCGTGCGCGAGCCGCGCCTGCTGGTGGTCGACGAGCCGGCGATCGTCCCGTCGGTGAGCGAGTGCGAGCGCTTCTGCCAGCTGCTTCGCAGCGTCGCCGAGGAGCGCAGCATCGCCCTGCTCGTCGCGTCGGTCGAGCTCTCCGCCCTTCAAGGGCTCCAGCTCATGTCGATCGCCGACGGCGAGCTCTGCCAAACCTCGCCGAGCGCCGAGCACAACGTCGTGCGTCTGCCGTTCCGCAACCTGCCCGTCAAGAGCCCGATGCAATGAACACGCTGCGGCTCTGCGACGTCGTCAAGCACTATCCGAGCTCCGGGGAGACCGTGCGTGCGGTGGACGGCGTCTCGCTCGAGATCCCCCCTGGAGAACTCGTCGCGCTCTACGGCCCCAGCGGCTCGGGCAAGACCACGCTGCTGCTGCTCGCCGCCGGCCTGATGGCGCCCGACAGCGGCAGGGTGCTGTTCGGTGAGCGCGACATCGGACACCTGTCCCAGCGTGAAAGCGCTCGCTACCGCCTGCGCGACGTCGGCTTCATCTTCCAGTCCTTCCATCTCATGCCCGGCGCGTCGGCGCTGGACAACGCGCTCATCAAGCTGCCTGTCGAGGGCTCCACCGTCCGTGAGGCGCGAGACCTCGCCCAACCGTGGCTGGAACGAGTTGGCCTCGGCGAGCGTATGCACCACCGACCCTCGCAGCTTTCGATGGGCGAGCGCCAGCGGGTTGCCATCGCGCGCGCCCTGGTCAACGAGCCGCGCCTGCTGCTCGCCGACGAGCCCACCGGCAACCTCGACTCCAAGCGGACACGGGAGATTCTCGCGCTGCTGCGCGACGTCTGCCGCGAACGCGAGATCCCTGGCCTGATCGTCACCCACGACGCCGAGGCGATCGCGTTCGTCGATCGCACGCTCACGCTGCGCGACGGACGCCTGAGCGAAGGCCTCGACGCAGAACTGTCGAGCATCCTCTCGACATGACCCGACGCATCCCTCGCGGGCCGGTGGGCATGCGGCCGAGCATGTTGCTGTTCCTCTATCGCCGCCGCTTGCGCGCCCACCCGGTGCAGGAGCTGCTCGCCGGCGCTGGCATCGCCGTGGGGGTGGCGCTCGTGTTCGGTGTGTTGCTTGCCAACTCCTCGCTCACGAGCTCCGCCGGCGAGCTCGTGCACGGTCTGATCGGCAACGCCCGCCTGGCGCTCTCGGCGCGCTCTTCCGAAGGCCTTCCCACCTCCTTGACCGAACGCGTGCGCGATCTCCCCGGCGTGCAAGCCGCCACCCCGGTGCTCCGCCAGAGCGCCACCGTCGTCGGCCCGCGCGGGCGTGAGCGCGTGCAGTTGATCGGGGTCGCTCCCAGCCATGCGTCGCACGGAGGGCTCAGCACCCAGGAGCTGCAACAGGGCAGCGAGCTGCTCTCCAGCGGAGTCGCTCTGCCGGCGAGCGTCTCGCAGAAGATCGGAGCGCACCCCGACAGCACCGTCCAGCTGCTCTCCCGCGGCTTCTCGCACGCGGCGAGCGTGCGTTTGCAGATCGCCGGCGGCACCCTGCAGGCACTTGCCGACAGTCCCGTCGTCATAGCTTCGCTCGCCACCTCTCAGCAGCTGTCCGGTCGCCTCAACCGCGCCTCCGAGGTGCTCGTCGAGCCGCGCCCCGGAGCCGACGCGGCGGTTGCCCGCGAGCTGCATGCGCTCGCGCGCTCGCGCCTGGATGTCACCAGCGCCGACAACGAACTGCGCCTGCTCGCGCAAGCCACGCAACCCAACCGCCAGTCCACCTCCCTGTTCTCGGCGATCAGCGTGATCGTCGGCTTTTTGCTCGCGCTCAACGCCATGCTGCTCACCGTGCCGGAGCGGCGGCGCTTCATCGCCGAGCTGCGCATCCAGGGATACGGGCCGTCCCAGGTGCTCGCCCTGCTCGCCTTCGAGGCGCTCTGCCTGGGGCTGATGGCGTCGCTGGTGGGTGTGCTGCTTGGCGAGCTGCTCTCCGAGACGCTCTTCGCCGAGATACCCGCGTATCTGTCCGCCGCGTTTCCGCTCGGCAGTCACCAGACGATCCATGCCGGGACCGTGGCGCTCGCCGTGCTGTGCGGCGTGCTCGCCACGGCGCTCGCCTCGGTTTCCCCGGCGCTCGACCTGCGACCGAGCCTGCCACCCGACGCGGTCCTGCGCGAGGCGGTGGTGGGGGGCGGGGAGACGCTTCGATCGCGAACGATCGCCTACAGCGCGCTTGCCGGCGTCGGCACGATCGCGCTGGTGGGCGTCGTGGTTGCGCTCGTCCCCAGCCTGACGTTGCTCGGCGGGGTGGGGCTCGCGCTTGCCACGCTCTTCCTGATGCCTGCGGCGCTCGCGATGCTCGCCCGCGTGCTGCCGTGGGCCACCCAGTACGTCCGCGGTGGCGCTGTCGTCGTGGCTGTGACGGAGCTGCGCGCCATCACGGTCCGCTCGGTCGCGCTCGCCGGCATCGCCGGCCTGGCCGTGTACGGATGCGTGGCGATCGGCGGCACCAGGGCAGACCTGTTGCGAGGCATCGACGACGCAACCCTGCAGTACCACCACACGGCAGACGTGTGGGTGACCAACAGCGGTGACATCTTCAACACCGAGGCATTCCCGGTGGGCGACCTGCAGGCACGGATACGCCACCTGCCACAGGTGAGTGCCGTGCGCGCCTACTACGGCGGCCTCAGCGACATCGGCTCGCGGCGGCTGTGGGTGCGAGCCCGTCCAACCGGGGATTCCACGCTGCTCGAACCGAGCCAGATCGTCAGGGGCGAATTCGGCGTTGCGCAGAGACTCCTGCGCGAGGGCGGTTGGGCGGCGGTGTCGGTGTCGCTCGCCGACGAACTGCACCTGCACGTGGGCAGCCCGTTCACGCTCCCCACTCCATCGGGCAACGAACACGCCCGAGTGGCGGCGATCACCACCAACTCGGGCTGGCCCTCGGGCACCGTCACGCTATCCGCCCAGGACTACCGCCGCTGGTGGAAAACCTCCGAAGCGACCGCGCTCGAGGTCAGCCTGCGTGCGGGGATGAACGCCGAGGCGGGAGCACGCGCCGTAAGAGCGCTGCTGGGATCGCGTCCGGGGCTCACCGCCGAGAGCGTCGGGGAAAGCATCGGCGTTGCGAAGGCCAGCGCACGCCAGGGTCTGCGCACGCTCAACCAGATCTCAACCCTGCTGCTCATCGCCGCGGGATTGGCGGTGGCATCGGCTCTCAGCGCCACGCTCTGGCAGCGTCGCGCGAGGCTCGCATCGCTGAAGATCCAGGGCTACGATCCGGCTCAGCTGTGGCGTGGGCTGCTGATGGAGAGCGCCGCCATGCTCGCGATGGGGTCGGTCGCCGGAGCGTTGATGGGAGTGTTCGGACACACGCTCGCCTCGCGCTGGCTCACGCTGAGCACCGGCTTCCCCGCGCCATTCGCGGTGGGCATGCCACAAGTGTTTCTCACTCTGGGGCTGATCATCGCCATTGCGCTTGCGGTCATTGCGCTCCCTGGAATGATGGCCGCCCGGGTCTCGCCGCGCCTGAGCCTGCAGGAGTAGGCGCCCTGGCAGGCGGTGTTCGACGCGTTTACGCAATTCTATCCCTATGAGTGAATTCGTCCGAACATTTGGATTTAGGCGCCTGGCTGTCTTCGCCCTTGCCTCAACCCGTTACTGGTTGTGGCTCTTTCCGGCGGTGGCGCGTGAGCTGCGCCGTCGGCGCGAGCTCGCCATGGCGATCCCCCACCCCGAGTTGCAGCGCCTGGCTCTGCACGCCCTCGACAGCAAGCGCTGCAACGTGGAGGGCGCCGCCGCTTTCGAGTTGCTCGCCCGTCGCGGGAGCGCTCCTTCGCTGGTGCGCACGCTCACTTCCTGGCAAGCGATGTGCGACTACCTCGACCTGCTCGCCGAGCAGCCAAGCGCGGACCCGATCCTCAACGGCGCCTGCCTGCATCAGGCCGTCACCGTCGCAGTTGCGCCGGGCGAGGCGCATCGTGACTATTACGCCCACCATGCCCACCGCGACGACGGCGGCTATCTGAGGGCTCTCGTGGAGGACGTTCAGGCGGGACTTGCCGAGCTGCCGGCATTCGCTCGCATACGAGCGCCGCTCACCCGTTGCGCTGAGCGGATCGTCGCCTATCAGAGCTTCAACCACGGGGACGTGCACGGCTCATATGCGCTGTTCGAGCGTTGGGCGTCCACCCAACTCGACTACGACAGCGGCATGTCCTGGTGGGAGGTGGGCGGTGGCGCAGGGTCTACTCTCACCGCGTTCGCCCTGATCGCCTGTGCGGTTGACGAGCGCCTGGATGAAGCAGCCGTGCACGCCGTCGAGCGCGCCTACTTCCCCTGGATCGGGGCGCTGCATTCGCTGCTCGACAGCCTGGTGGATCAGTCCGAGGACCTGCTCGCCGGGGAGCGCGGGCTGATCGGCTGCTACGCGACACCCGAGATCGCCGGCGAGCGTCTCTGCGAGATCGCTCGCGAGGCGTTCGCGCAGGCGGCGCGACTGCCGGACGGCCGCCGACACCGGCTGCTCGCCGTGTCCATGACCGGCTTCTACCTGTGTGAGGCGCGCGGGCTTCGGTCTGCGTACGCGTGCGCCGCCGTCCCGAGGCTGGTGTCGGCGATCGGGCGACTGGGGCGCGTCGCGATGCGGATGATGGGCGCCCGCCACGCCATGCGCCGCCCGACGAGCACCGGATTGGCGTCGATGCTCGATCAGCGGATCGAGGCGGTCGAGGACTTCGACGGAGGGCGCGCCGGGGGTCTTGGTGCGAGCGTCGTCGAAGCGCTCGACGTCCGCGCTTCGCGGGTATTCGACGACGGCGTCTCCGAAGCGCTCGACGACGGCGTGTCGCACGCGCTCCAAACGTGTGCCTTGGCAGACAACCCCTGCGGTGGGTAGGCTGCCGTGCCCCATGCACACGCTCCCCACCCGAATCTCCGGCCCCGCGCTGATCCAACCATTCGTTTACGGCGACGAGCGGGGGTTCTTCGCCGAGACCTATAGGCGCGAGTGGCACGCCGAGGCTGGCATCCCGCCCGAGCTGGACTTCGTGCAGGACAACCACTCGCGCTCGGTGCGCGGGGTGGTGCGCGGGCTTCACTTCCACACGGGCATGGGCGCCGCCAAGCTCGTGCGCTGTGCTCGGGGCAAGATCTTCGACGTGGTGGTTGATCTGCGCTGCGGCTCGCCCACCTTTGGGCAGTGGGAGGGCTTCGAGCTGGACGACGAGCGTTTGCGTGTGCTCTACGTCCCGATCGGGTTCGCGCACGGATTCTGCGTCGTGAGCGACGAAGCAGACGTCGTCTACAAGCAGAGCAACTACTTCCTTCCCAACATCGAAGCGTCGGTGGCGTGGGACGACCCCGACATCGCCGTCGATTGGCCGCTCGACGGCGTCGATCCGACCGTGTCCGAGCGCGACGCAAGCGCTCCGCGGCTGCGTGAGCTCGACGAGGGGCAACTGTTCTCCTACGACGACTGATCCAGGTCCGGTCGAGCTGCGGACCGAGCGGGACGGCGTTCGCGGCTTTTCAGTCGCGTAGGCGATCGAAGAACAGCTCGGCCACGATCAGCCTGTAGCCGAGGTCGATCTGCTGGGCGCCGAGGATCTTGTGGTTGCGCCGCGCCCAGTGCCCGCTGCGCAGGTCCTGAGCCAGCCGGTGCATCGCCAGCTCGATCTCTCCAGCGGCGAGCAGGCCGAACGCGGA
The DNA here is from genome assembly GCA_051955355.1 of Solirubrobacteraceae bacterium. Lineage (GTDB taxonomy): Bacteria > Actinomycetota > Thermoleophilia > Solirubrobacterales > Solirubrobacteraceae > Palsa-744. The sequence continues at coordinate 13,914 of JBQCGU010000080.1, forward strand.
GATGTTGGAGCGCACCTGCTCGTCGAGGTATGCGTGCGGGCGGCGCCAATACGCCCCCAGGAACCCGTCTTCGCAGTCGTGCGGGATCGGCACCCGGGCTGCGCGTGCGGCTGCACCCGCCGCGGCGCACTGTTCGGCAAGCGTGGGAAAGCGAGCGCTGTCGAGGCGCGCGAGACGGGGAAGGTAGTCGCGCACCAACCAGAAGCGCCCCGCCCAAGCCGGGTCGAAGGTCAAGATCACGATCCGTTTGCGCGCAACCCGCCGCAGCTCCTGCACCCCGATTCGCCAATCGCTCCAATGGTGCAACGTCAGGCACGCCATAGCCGCATCCACGCTGCCAGCCTCCAGTGGCAGGCTCTCGGCGTACGCTTCCATCGCGGGCGCGGAGTCGGGCGGGCGTTGAGCGATCATCTCCGGCGAGGGCTCGACCGCGATCACTTCGCGATCGCGCGGCTCATACGCCCCGCTGCCGGCGCCGACGTTCACCACCGAACGTGCGTCTGCGAGTGCGCCGTGTATCAGCTGGGCGATCCGCGGATCTTCCCGGCGCGTGCTCTGGTAGGTGGCGGCCATCTCCGAATACGGATCCTCGGGAGGGTCGGCGAGATCAGTCATTGTGCCTAGAATAGATCCAATAGTCAGAAAATGTGTCGGAGCGCCAGGTTCCCACGCCAATCCGAGAGGGTGGCAATGCAAGCGTCACCGCGCCCGCACCCGCCTCGTCGAGCTTCAACTGCGCAACCCACGGGTGTGGGCCGCTGAAGCGCTCGCCGCCGCCCAGCCCCACGCCGGTGCGCTTGCTCTCCGCCTCTAACGCCGCCCACGCACGCAGCGCGTGGCGATCGCGCTCCCCCGGGGGTAGGCGATCCAGCCCTGCTGTTTGCTCGGCCCCGAGCAGTCGCCTTGCCATGTGTCGTGCGTTTGCGCTGCTCGGCGCCAGCTGCACGTCAACGCCTACCGCGCACATCCGCGACAGCGCGCATATCGCGAGCCGTCCCGAGTGGGAGAGGTTGAAGTGCAGAGCGCGATTCGTCCGCTCCGCGAGCACCGGCTTGCCGTGGTCGAGTGTCGAAAACGCCAGGTGGCGCGGGTCCTGTTCGAGGTAGCCGGCAAGCAGGCTTCGCAGGAAGTCACGGCTCGCCAGCCAACGTCGCCTGGCGTGTGGCCGGATCATTCGCCTGGCTCGGTCGAGCTCCAGGTCGGAGAGGACGCTCAGACGGTCCGGGTGCGCGCCGCCTGTCCGCGGGACTTGCTCGAGATCCGTGCTCCAGATGTGAAGCTCGCCGTCTGCCAGCACGGGCTGCGAGCGCTCGTTCAACCGGAGCACCCGCCAGCCCTCGACCGAGATGTCGCGCTGCCAGCTCACGGCATCCCCCAGACCCGATCGCTGGGCTTGTCCGGCGGACACTGCTCGACAATGTAATCCTTAGGAGGCATGACCTCGCAGCTGCGCGCTTTGGGCGGACGCCTGTATCGGCTCACGCTCACTCCGTCTCAATACGCAATCGCCGCGTATGCGGCTGCTGCTGCTTTCACGGTGATCGTGATGAGCGGCGCCGCCGTGCGGCTCACCGGATCGGGGCTGGGGTGCCCGCGCTGGCCGCGCTGCTACGGCAAGGTGTATCCGCCGCTCGAAACGCATGCGCTGATCGAGTTCTCCAATCGCATGGTCACCGTGCCCGTGACCATCGCCGCGTTCGCCGCCTTCCTGCTCGCCTTCCGTCGCCGTCCGTATCGGCGCGATCTGATGTGGCTGGGCGCGCTCCTGCCGCTCGGCGTGCTCGGCCAGGCGATCTTGGGCGGCCTCACCGTCAGGGGCGACCTCGCGTACGGGTGGGTGATGGGCCACTTCGCGCTGTCGATGCTCGTGCTCGCTGCCGCCGTCACGCTCGCCTGGCGCGCAGCCCACGAGCCGGGCTCGCGTCCGGTGCTTGGCGACCGCCGGCTGGTGTGGGCGGCACGGGCGTGCGTCGTCTTCGGAGCGCTCACCGTCTTTGCCGGCACCGCCGCCACCGCCGCCGGCCCGCACGCCGGTGGCTCGCCCGGGCAGCACATCAGCCGGCTGCGCTTCGACGGGCGCGGGACGATGGACTTCGTCATCCACCGCCACGGCGAGATCGCGCTGACGTTCGGGCTGCTCGCACTGCTCGCCTGGTGGCTTGCACGCCGGCAGGACGATCCGCTCGTGCGTCGCTCCACCACCGCGCTCTGCGCGTTGATCGCCCTGCAGGGTTTGGTGGGACTCGACCAGTACAAGACCCACCTGCCCACCGAGCTCGTCTGGGTGCACGTCACCCTCGCCGCCTTCACGTGGGTGACGGTGCTGTGGAGTGCGTTCGCCGCCGGGCGCCTGCGCGCTCAAGTCGATTCGATCAGCCTGCGGAAGACCTCCGAGGGCTCCACGCTCGCGCCCGCCGCGCGCACGCGATCGGCGAGCCAGTTGTCTGACGTCACCACTCTCACCGAGCCGGGCTGAGGCTCCTGGCCGAGCAGCCGCACGATCTCGTCGTCGGCGGAGTCTTTGCGCGGGCGGGGGGCGTGAGCCACCTCGATCACGCTCGATCCGATCGGCGGGCGCGGCGGCTGCTCGAACACCACCGTCACGTCTTCGCCGCTCGCCGCCGCCCAGCGCTCGAGCACGTCCACGAGCCTGACCATCGCTCCGTGGCGGTCCTTCCACCATGCGTCCGGCCGCGTGCCGATCACGTTCATGCCGTCCACCACCCACCGCATTTGACGTCAGCCTATGCGCTCAGGTTCCCGACAGGGCCTTCAAAGGCGTCATTCGCGTGACCCGCCAGGCGGGGTACAGGCCACCGAGCACGCCGATCGCCACCCCCACGAGCAGCCCTCGTCCGAGGCCCCACGCCGTGACAGACGGGCTGACGTAGCTGCTCACCCCGAGCGCTTTGACGAGCAGATCCGCGCCGATCACCCCGAACAGCAGCCCCACGCCCGCGCCGATCACGCTCACCGCCACGCCCTCCCCGAGGATCAGCGCCGCCACACGACCCGGCGACCAGCCGACCGTGCTCAGCAGCCCGAGCTCGCTTTGGCGTTCTGAGATCGCCATCGCCATCGTGTTCATCACTCCAATCACCCCCACTATCAGAGCAATCACCACGATCACGAGGATCGCCTTGGAGATCAGCGTCCCGTTTGCGCCCGCGCGCAACGCCTCGCCGGGTTCGGCGATCGCATCGGTGCCGGGAAACTCGCGTTCGATAGTCCTCGCCGCCACGTTCGAAGGGGTGCCTGCGCTCAGGCGCACCGCCACGCTCGTCTCCTCGTTTGGATGGTGTGTGAGCGCACGGGCCTCGTGCAGTCCCAACACGGCGCCCGAGTCCTCGAAGAGGATGCCGGAGTGGTAGACGCCCGCGATGCGGTAGGGCTTGCCCTTGACGGTCAACCCGCCGCCGGGGGCAAGGTGGCGCTGGGAGGCCAGCCGGTCTCCGACGAGCGCTTCGCCGCTTTCGTCAATCGGGCGTCGTCCACTCACGAGCACGAGTTGACGAGCGAAGAAGCCCGTCGGGTCGGCGCCGAACACGATCGCGGAGGGGTCCTGGGGGATGCCTTCCACGATCAGCAGCAGCGGTGTGGCGCGCGCCCCACCCGGGCGC
>JBQCGU010000081.1:0-24171 GCA_051955355.1 Solirubrobacteraceae bacterium
GAGCGCGTCGTGCCTCTGGTCGAGCGGCTCGCCGGCGAGCTTGGGGCGACTGTGTCGATCGACACATACAAGCCGCAGGTCGCTGCCGCCGCGATCGACGCCGGAGCGTGCATCGTCAACGACGTCAGTGGGTTGCGCGACCCGGCGCTGGCGCAGGTGTGCGCGCGAACAGGCGCCGCGCTCGTGCTCATGCACACGCGCGCAGCCCCTAAGCAGCGCCTGCAAGACCCCGAGCTGTACACCGACGTGACCGGAGATGTGCTCGGGTTTCTGGCCGAACGCATGGACGCCGCGCGTGAGGCGGGGGTGGTCGAGGAGCAGCTGATACTCGACCCCGGCCCCGATTTCGCCAAGACGCCTGCGCAGACGATCGAGCTGCTCGCACAGGTGGAGCGGCTGCACGAGCTGGGGCGGCCGCTGCTGATGGCGATATCTCGCAAGGACTTCATCGGAGCCATCACCAACCGTCCCCCGCGCGAGCGGCTTGCGGGCACGCTTGCGGCGCTTGCCTACGGAATCGACGCGGGAGCCCACATCTTCCGTGTGCACGACGTCGCCGCAGCCTCGGACTTCCTCGCCGTGCGTGCCGCCCTGCAGGGGGAGCACGCGCCCGATCGGGAGCTCGCGCTCGCCGACTCGCTGCGCCACGACCGCGGCAACAGCTAGGGTTCTTTGCGCAAACCGGGTGCCGGGCGCTGTCACAACGCGCTTGGACGCCAACCGCCCCAACACGAACAAGGAGACGTACATGACAGTGCTCGACCGCGACGAGCTTGCCGCCAGCCCGCTTTCAGACCTGCACGTGATCGCCGGACAGGTCGGCGTAGAGGGCTTCCGCCGCTTGCGCAAGGCGGATCTGATCGACGCGATCCTCTCCCATCAGGGGGGGGACGGCGACGGTGAGCCGCCGCGCGCAAGCCGTGCACGCAAGCCGCGCACCACCCGCTCGGCGCGCGGCGCCAAGGAGAGCACGAGCGAGCCTGAGGAGCGCAAAAACGCCGCTCCGCGTGGAAGGCGCGCGCGTGTCGCCGACCCCGAGCAGCAGGCAGCCGAGCGCAGCGCGGAGGGTGTGGTCGAGATCCTTGGCAACGGCTCGGCGTTTCTGCGCATCAATCATCCGGACAGCTCCGATCAGGACGTCTACATCTCGGCCGCTCAGGTGCGCCGTTGCGAGCTCGTCTCAGGCGATCGCGTCAGCGGCCCCGTCAGGACGCCTCGCCGCTCCGAGCGCTATCCGTCGCTCGTGCGGGTTGAGACGATCAACGGCCAGTCCGCCGACTCGGTCGCCGAGGGCACCCGCTACGAGGAGCTGCCGGTGGCGTGGCCGAGCGAGCGAATCGCCTTCGACTCGCAGGACCCCACCCTCCAGGCGATCGAGTGGCTCACCCCGATCGGTCTCGGCTCGCGCGCTTTGATCGCAGGCCCGGCTCGTTCCGGCAAGACCGAGACGCTGCGACTGATCCTGGCTGCGCTTGCCGAGCGCGAGGGCGTCGAGCCGATGCTCGTGCTCAGCGGCGCGCGTCCGGAGGAGATCGAGGAGTGGCGAGCGGGTCCGGTCGCGCCGCAGGCTGCGCTTGGCTTCGCCGCCTCGGCGGACGCCCAGGGTCAGGCGGTGGAAGGCGTCGTCGAGACCGCCAAGCGTCTCGCCGCCCGCGGCGGCAACGCGCTCGTGCTGATCGACGGGCTCGATGGGCTGCACCCGCACACCGCGCGCCGGGTTCTCTCGGCGGCGCGCAACCTGCGCGAGGCCGGCTCGGTCACGATCCTCGCCACCGCCGCGCGGCCCTTCGGCGGTGAGAGCACCGTCATCGCGCTCGACGGCGCCGTCGCCGGCGCGGGTCGCTTCCCGGCGCTCGACCTGCTGAGCAGCGGCACCCTGAAGGCCGAGCTGCTGGTGGGGGAGGAGGGCGCGCAGGCGATCGCCCGAGCCCGCGCAACCGCCGCGGAGCGGTAGCGGTCTCAGAAGGCCGCAGAGCAAGCCAGACAAGGACGCAGGGAGCGAAGCGTACTGAGTACGTGAGCGACCGAGGACGCCGTATGGCGCCGCTCACCCGGCCTTCTAGCGTCTGTAGGCGACCCGGCCCCAGGAGGGCTCGGGCGCGAGCTCGATCGGCTCGTTGCCGCCAGCCGAGGAGAGATCCTCGGCCTGCAGGTAGGCGAAGCTGCCGGTGTCCTCGACGAATTCGATCGTCAGCTCGCCCTCGGTGACGCGCTGATCGAGCCAGGCGCCTCTGAACACCAGTCGGCGCAGCCAGTGCACCAGCGAGCGCTCCGCCGGCCCGATCAAATCTGGCCAGCATTCGTTGACGTGCTCGCCGAGCGCTGAGGCGGGGTCCTGCACGTCGCCGTTGACGACGAGGTTCACGAGGTCCTCGAGCTCGTCCTCGCCGAGGCGTCCGCCGACGAACCCCAGCTTGATCGCCGCCTGCTCGCAGCGCTCGCTGAAGTCGCGTTCGTTGAACGTGAACCGCAGCTCTCCGTATTCCAGAACGAAGTCCTCGCCCGATTTGTAGTCGCCTCGCCGCATGGCGTCGGGATCATAAGTAGATCTCCTTTCACTCCGCCCGGGCTGCACGCGATATTGCAGCCGTGCGAGGCGAGCCGCCTCTATACGCTCCCCAGTGGATGGCACGCCTCACCGAACATGGATTGCGCCGCTCGGTTGGAGTACCGGGGCTGTTCGCCACCGCGTACGGCAACGTCGGCTCCTCGATCTACTACGCGCTCGGCCTGGTCGCGTCGTTCGCGCTCGGGCTGACGCCGATCGTCTTCGTGATCGCCGGCGTGATCTTCTTCCTGACGGCTGCCACCTACGCCGAGGCGACGACGATGTTCCCGGAGGCGGGTGGATCCTCGAGCTTCGCGCGCCACGCCTTCAACGAGTTCTGGTCCTTCTTCGCCGCGTGGGGCCAGATGCTCAACTACGTGATCACGATCTCGATCTCGGCGTTCTTCGTGCCCCACTACCTCGGTGGGCTGTTCTGGGAGCCGCTGCGCCACTCCCCGGGAGACATCGTCTTCGGCATGGGCATCGTTGCCGTCCTCGCCGGGATCAACGTGTTCGGCGTCAACGAGGCGGCGAGCCTGAACATCTTCCTCGCGGTCGCCGACTTCGCCACCCAGCTGCTGCTCGTCGTGCTCGGATGCGTGCTCGTGCTGTCTGGGCACACGCTGATCGCCAACGTGCATCTAGGCGTGGCGCCCACATGGAAGGACTTCATCATCGCGATCCCGGTCGCAATGATCGCCTACACGGGGATAGAGACGATCTCGAACATGGCGGAGGAGGCGGTGGACGAGGCGAAAACGGTCCCGCGCGCCATCAACGGCGTGGTGATCGCCGTGTTCGCCATCTACGCACTGCTGCCCTCGGTTGCGCTTTCGGCTCTCCCGGTGACCTGCAAAGGAGGCGCGTGCTCCACGCTGCTCGGTGTCAGCGAGGAAAAGGGCGGCTTTGCCGGAGACCCGGTGCTCGGGATCGTCAAGCACCTGCATCTCGGCCCGTTGCAACACGCCGGTGAGATCTATGTCGGCCTGTTGGCGGCGACGATCCTGTTCATCGCCACCAACGCCGGCATCATCGGTGTGTCGCGCCTTGTGTATTCCATGGGGATCCACCGGCAGGTGCCAGGCCGCCTGCGCCAGCTGCACCCGCGCTTCCGCACGCCCTGGGTGGGAATCGTGCTGTTCTCGGCGTTCGCCTGCCTGGCGATGATTCCAGGGAAGGCCGAATTCCTGGGCAACATGTACGCCTTCGGGGCGATGCTCTCGTTCACTGTGGCGCACCTGGCGGTGATCACGCTGCGTGTGAAGGCCCCCGACCACGAGCGCCCCTACCGGGGGCCGGGGACGCTCAGGCTCGGCGGGCACGAGCTGCCCCTGTTCGCCGTGCTCGGCGTGCTCGGCACCGGCCTGGCGTTCGTGGTCGTGACGTTCCTGCACGTCGAGGTCGCGCTCGTGGGGGTCCTCTGGCTGGCGATCGGCATGGGCGTGTACGTGTTCTACCGCCGCCATCAGGGGCTGGATCTGCGCACCACGAGCCGCGTGCCGATGCCCGAGCGCCCGCCGGACTTCGAGGCGCTCGGCTACCGCACGGCGCTCGTGCCGATATTCGGCGAGGACGTGAGCGCAAGCGCCCTTTCGAGCGCCGCGCGCCTGATCGGGGAGGAGGGCGTCGTGTACGCCGTCTTCGTCCTGCCGGTCCCCAACCAGCTTTCGCTGCACGCGGGGCTGGATGCCGAGGAGGCGCAGGGCCGCTCGGTGCTGGAGAGCGCGCGCATCAAGGCTCGCCGTTCGAACATCAAGATCCGCACCGGGTTGATCCGTACGCGCAACCCGGGGGCGGCGCTCGTCGAGGAGGCTGCGCGCGTGGGTGCAGACGTCATCTATTGGTCGACGCTTCACGCCCAAGCCGGGGAGCAGCGGATCGGCCCAACCGCGGCATACCTGCTCGCCAAGCGACCCTGTCGCGTGATCATCGAGACGGAGAACCGCCCGCGCACCGCCGAGCAGGCGCTGGCGGCGGCGCCTGCCTAGCCCTCAGCCGCTCGCCGCGCCGCTCGCGAGCTCCAGCACCGCGCGCACGCGCACGATCGCCTGGCCTGCCGCGCGGTCTTCCTGAACGCTCGATCCGGCTGACAATCTGCCGAGCGACTTCAAATTGGGCAGCACGCCCGCCAGCGCTTCGCTCTGCGTCACGCCGATCGCTTCGAGCAGGCTCAGCAGCGCCGGGAATTCCAAGATCAAGCTCGGCTTGACGTCTGCGCCCAGAGCGGATGCGGCTGCGGCGTAGGTGGGGGAGCCTGCCAGCGTGCTCGAAGAGTGCAGAGCGCCCAGCACCGAAGCGCGTCCAAGGCCGACGACGAGCTTGCCCTGCCCGCTCGCCACGTAGATCGTCGCCGGAAAGCCCGACACCTTCACGCCTGCCGCTGCGTCGGTCCCCGGAATCGAGGTGCTCGTCACCTCGGCGCCCGACGCGTGCGCCGCACCGGCCAGTTCAGCCACCGCCGACCGCGAGGCAGCCGGGTCGTTTGAGTCGATCACGAGCGCCGCCTGGAGATCGAACAGGCCGGAACCGCTGATGAACACCCGGCCCCCGCCAGCCCAGCGTTCGAAGCTGCGGCGCAGCTTCGCCGAGGAGCCCAGTCGTGCGAGCAGCCGTCGCACCCCGCTTGCGCCCAACGCGTCGAGTGTGCTCGCGACGCCGCCCGCGGTGTGTCCCGCGGGGTCTCCCGAAGCCCCGGTCAGCAACGCGAGGGCTCGCGGCAGGGTGGACCCGACGTGTGCAAGCCCGAGCGCCAGCCACGAACCGCCTGGAAGGGCTTGCAGCTGCTGGGCGCTCGCCTCTCCCCACAAAGACGTCGTCCCTGCGGGTGCGTGCAGCCGCCCTTCGAGCGAAAGCGAGCTGGGCGCTGCCTTCACGAGCAGCGCGGCGGTGTGCACGCTGCCGAGCAGGCTGTTCAGCGCTCCGCTGCCGAGGCGCCCGGGCAACAGATAGGCGTTGGCGATGGCATCGGACGTGGGTGCCAGATAGCCGCGTGCGTCGCTCAGCTTCGGTGCCCCGCGCAAGCTGTCGATCGCGCTCTTGACTCCCGCTTCGCTTCCGACGACGGCGAATCCGCCGACTATCGCCATGGCGCCTCCGTGCGAAGACACCTCGAACCGGACGCCTCTGTAGAGCTCCCCGCGAGCTCCCACCAGGCTTGCGCGCCGGTCGATGAAGCGCCGGGCGCCGGATGCGTCGCTCACGTCGAGCACGATCGCGCCCTGCTCCTTGCCTGAGGCGAAGGCGCCGGCAGCCAGCGACCCCGACCCGGCGTTCAATCCCCCCGCCGGCGCCGTGAGCAGGAACACCCCTGCACGCCGTCCGGCCCAGGGACGCACTTCGCTTGCGAAACGCGGATGCAAGCCATCGCCCGCGAGCAGCGTTTCCGCCAGGCTGCCGTACGGGTCCGTCTTGCGCGTGAGCTGCTGCACGTCGCTCACCGCTGGCCCATGCGCGCCTCCGCTCGGCTCGATCGTCACCCCCACATACAGCGGTGTCGAGGCAGGCGCGAGCGTCGCCGGGTCGGCGCCGCCCGTGCCCGAGGAGCCGCACCCGGCGGGTGCAGCGGCGGCGAGCAACGCCGCGCGCGCGCCGAACCAGATCCGCGATCGATGCCCCACAGGGCGAACGTTACAGCGGCGTTGCACCATCGCAGTGGGGGAAAGTGTCGAATGAGGTTGCATTGTGGGGCAAAGTGGGGTAAATTGGCCGGCAAGCCGCGGTGGAGGAGCTCCTCCCACTCCTCCACCTCGGCTTCCAAATCCAGATCCGGAGCTCCCAGTGGCCTTTCGCGGCACCTTCGATCACACGCTCGACGCGAAGAACCGCCTCACGGTTCCCGCCCGTTATCGCGCCGCGCTCGCAGACGGCGTCGTGCTCGCCATGCCGGTCGATCTGAAGCCCTGCATCGGCGTGTGGCGTCCGCAGGATTACGAGCGCTACACCGAGCGCGCTCTCGCCGAGCTGCCGCCGCTGTCCTCTCGCCTGAGCGAGCTCGAGCGCTTCTTCTACGGCAGCTCGCAAGACGTCGAGCTCGACAGCGCCGGGCGCGTGATGGTTCCCAGCTTCCTCTGCGAACACGCCCAGCTCGCCAAAGAGGTGGTTGTCGTGGGAGCGGGAGACCGGCTCGAGCTCTGGGATCGGGACAGCTGGACCCAGCACAGGCCGGCGCTCTTGGGTGGCGTCGCCGAGATAACAGCCCGCGTTGACCATCCTGCTTGACATGACCGCCGCCCACATCCCGGTGCTGAGCGCTGAGCTGCTCGCGCTGCTGGATCCTGCGCCGGGGCAAACCGTCGTGGATTGCACGTTCGGCGGTGGCGGACATGCGCGTCTGGTTGCCGAGCGGATCGGCCCCACGGGGACGCTCGTGGCGATCGATCGAGACCCCGAGGCGCAGGAGCGCTTTGCCGTGTTCGCCGAAGAGGCCGCCTGCGCGACGCGCTTCGTTCGCGGCGGCTACGCCGAGGCGCTCGGGCTGCTCGCCGAGGAGGGTATGCAGGCGGACGTCGTGTACTTCGATCTCGGTCTCTCCTCGATGCAGATAGACACGCGCGAGCGCGGCTTCTCCTACTCCTACGACGCTCCTCTGGACATGCGCATGGACTGCAACCAGGAGCTCACCGCGCGGGAGATAGTCGCCAGCTGGGACGAGCGCCGCCTGGCTGGCGTACTGCGCGAGCTGGGCGAGGAGCGCCACGCAGCCGCAATAGCGCGGGCGATCGTGCGCGAGCGCGAGCGGGCGCCGATCGACACAAGCCAGCAGCTCGTCGAGGTGATCTGCTCCGCCCTGCCCGCCCCTGCCCGCTTCGGCGGCGGCCACCCGGCCAAGCGCTCCTTCCAGGCGCTGCGGATCGCGGTCAACGACGAGCTCGGTCAGCTCGAGCGCGCTCTGCCCCTCGCCTGGGAGATCCTGCGCATCGGCGGCGTCCTCGCGGGGATCGCCTTCCACTCCCTGGAGGACCGCCGCGTCAAGCGCTTCCTCGCCGACCGCGCCCAGGGATGCATCTGTCCGCCGCAACTTCCCGTGTGCGCCTGTGGGCGCGAGCCTGAAGCGGCGCTGTTGACGCGAGGCGCCGTGACGCCGTCGGCGGAGGAGGTCGCCGGCAATCCCCGAGCGTCCTCGGCACGGATGCGTGCCGCGAGGAAGCTCACACCAACCCAATCCATGCGAGGTGAGGCATGACACCGCCAGCAACCGCGGCAGCAGCCCGAGCTCCGGTCCGGGCGCCGCGCCGCGCCGCCACTGCACCGGCGTCGCGCCGGGCGGCTGTGCGCCATCCACGGCGCATCTCCGGGCCAGCGAGACCGCTTGCCGCCGCCGCAGCGCCGGCAATCGCGCTGCCTCAAGCGCCCGTTCGCCGACCGCGACACCGTGCGGGCGAGGCTCCGGGGATCGCCCTGCGAGCGATCGATGTGCTCGCCGGCGCCTCCAACAGCCCGTTTCTCGACCGCCTGATCCGCAGCCGACTGTGGATCGGCATCCTCGCCTTCCTGCTGATCGGCATCGTCGCCATGCAGCTGTTCGTGCTCAAGCTCAACAGCGACATCGGGCAGACGCTCGCCCGCGAGGCCGCTCTGGAACGCCAGAACACGTTGACGCAGATCGGCGATTCCTCGGCATCCGCCGGAAACCTCGTGGAGCCCACCGCCGCTGCCGCCGGCATGACGGTCGCGCCGGCGGGGTCGCTTCACTTTGTGGCGGTGTCGCACTCTGACCTCGCCCGCGCCGTGACCGCCCTTCGCACCCCAGTCGCCGAAGCTCCGTCCACCGAAGCGACGTCCACAGGCACGTCGTCCACCGGAACGGCTTCCGCCGAAACCGGTTCCACCGAAGCCGCATCCGGCGAAGCGCCGCGGGGGTAGCGACGTGGCTGCGGTCCAGCGCCGAGTTGGATACCTGTTCGCCTGCTTCTTCTTCCTCCTGCTCGTCGCGGGAGCACGCGCGCTCTACCTCGGCGGCCCTCACAGCGCCACCTTGCGTCGTGCCGCCCAAACCCAGCAGCTGACAAACGAGGTCGTCCCGGCGGAGCGTGGCACGATCACAGACCGCGGCGGCGTGACGCTCGCAATCTCCGAACCCGCCGAGCAGATCACCGCAGACCCGTATCTGATCGGCAACCCGCTGTATGAGGCGCAGCGGATCGCACCGCTGCTCGGGCGCCCGCAGGGTGAGGTGCTCTCGCTGCTGAGCGAGCGCACCGGCTTTGTCTATCTCGCGCACGCGCTGCCCTACAGCGCCGCGCAGAAGCTGTTGAAGCTCCGCATCCCCGGGGTGCAGGGCACGGCGGTGATGCGGCGCGTCTATCCGCGGGGACCGCTCGCCGGGCAGGTGCTCGGGCTCGTCGGCACCGAAGGCAAGGGCCTCGCCGGCTTGGAGTACGGCGCCGATGCGCTGCTCAAAGGGCATCCGGGACGGCGGCGGGTGGTGAGCGACGCGATCGGCCAGCCCGTCTCCATCGCCGAAACGCCGCAGCGTCCGGGCGCCTCGATCTCCCTCACGCTCGACGCCAACATCCAGCAGCGGGCTGAAGACGAGCTGGCTGCCGTGGGGCGCGTCTTTCATCCCAAGGACTCGACCGCCATCGTCATGGATCCGCGCAACGGCGCGATCCTGGCGATGGCCAGCTGGCCGCAGGTCAATCCCAACGATCCAGGTGAAATCAGTCAGGCGGAGCTCGAGAACCGCGCGGTGAGCTTCGACTACGAACCGGGTTCGACGTTCAAGTCGGTGGTGGTGTCGGGTGCCCTGCAGGAAGCTCGCATCACCCCCGACACCGGCTTTGAAATCCCCGATCAGATCCAGGTCGCCGACCGCACGATCCACGACGACACCGAACACCCCGGGGAGTCGCTCACCACCGCTCAGATCCTCGCCCAGTCGAGCAACGTGGGCGCCATCAAGATCGGCCTGCTCGAGGGAGCCGCCCACTTCAACGAATGGGTGCACCGCTTCGGCTTCGGCGCGCGAACGGGCATCGACCTTCCGGGCGAGGAAAGCGGAGCCACGCTGCCGCTGAATCGCTACTCGGGCTCCTCGATGGGCAATCTGCCGATCGGTCAGGGCGAGCTCGTCACGCCGATCCAGATCGCAACCGCCTATGCCGCCATCGCCAACGGCGGCATCCTGCGTGCGCCGCACGTCGTGCGCTCGATCGACGGACACCCTTTGCCCGCAGCCCGCGGACGCCGGGTGATCTCCGCGACAACCGCCTCCGAGCTGCGCTCGATGCTCAAAGGCGTGCTCGGCCCGAACGGCACCGCGAGCCAGGTGTCGGTGCCCGGCTACGAACTGGCGGGCAAGACCGGCACGGCGAGCAAGATCGACCCGACGACGGGCGAATACTCGAAAAGCGCATACGTCGCCTCGTTCGTGGGCTTTGCCCCGGCGAGCGACCCCCGGTTGCTGTGTGCGGTCATCGTCGACGAACCCCAGTCAGGGTCGATATACGGCGGCGCCGTGGCTGCCCCCGCGTTCGGGCAGATCATGGAATTCGCACTGCCCTATCTCAACATCTCACCCAACTAGACTCTGCCGCCGTGCCGGCGCGGGGCGCACAGCCATGAAGCTCGCAGAGCTGACCGCCATCGAGGCCCTGCGGGCTCGATGCGTGCCGCCCAGCGCCGATCGGATCGAGGTGTCGAGCCTCGCCTATGACAGCCGGCGGGTGGACGCAGGGGCGCTGTTCTTCTGCGTGACCGGCATGCAGAGCGACGGTCACGAGTTCGCATCCGCAGCCGTCGAGCGCGGCGCCGCGGCGCTCGTCGTGGAGCGAACGCTGCACCTCGGCGTGCCCGAGGTGCTCGTCGAGTCGGCGCGTGCCGCGATGGGGCCGATCGCCTCGCGCTTCTACCGCGACCCAACCGAGCGCATGCAGGTGGTGGGTGTGACCGGCACGAACGGGAAGACCACCACCGCCTACCTCGTGCGCGCGCTGATCGAAGCCGCCGGCGAGCGTTGTGGCCTGCTCGGCACGATCAAGTCGGTGATCGCCGGCGAGGAGCGCCCAGCCGTGCGCACGACCCCCGAGGCGATCGACCTGCACGCCGACTTCCGGGCGATGCTCGACGGGGGAGAGGGCGCCTGCGCGATGGAGGTGTCCTCGCACGCGCTCGCGCTCGGGCGCACCGACGCCGTGCGCTTCGCCGCTGCGATCTTCACCAATCTCACCCAAGACCACCTCGACTTCCATCACACGATGGAGGACTACTTCCACGCCAAGCGCCTGCTGTTCGCGCCGGCGGGCGAGGGTGCTCGTTCGCCGGGGGTCAGCGTGGTCAACGTCGCCGACCCCTACGGGCAGCGGCTGGCGGGGGAAATCGACGGGACGCTGCTCACCTTTGCCGTGGAAGCGCACGCGGACTATTCGGCTTGGTCGGTGCAAAGCGACTTCGGCGGCAGTCGGTTCCAGTTGCGCACGCCCGAGGGGGAGCGGGCGGTGAGGCTGCCGTTGCCCGGGCTGTTCAACGTCGCCAACGCGCTGGGTGCGCTCGCCGCCGCGCATGCGCTCGGAGGCGAGCTCGACACGCTCGTGGCGGCGCTCGAGCGGGGCGTGCGCGTGCCCGGCCGCTTCGAGTCGATAGACGAGGGACAGGACTTCGCCGTGATCGTGGACTACGCCCACACGCCGGACTCGCTGGAGAACGTGCTCCTCGCCGCGCGCGAGCTGGCCAGCCAACGGGGCGGGCGGGTGCTGTGCGTGTTCGGCGCCGGGGGCGACCGCGACCGCGGCAAGCGCCCGCTGATGGGCGAAGCCGCCGCACGCCTGTCGGACGTGGTGCTCGTGACCTCGGACAATCCGCGCTCGGAAGACCCGCAGGAGATCGTTCGCGAGATCATGCAGGGAGTCGAGCGGGCGGCGCGCTCCAAGGATGACCTCGTGCAGGTGGAGCTCGACCGGCGAAAGGCGATCGCATCGGCTGTCGAGCAGGCTCGCGATGACGATGTGCTCGTCATCGCCGGCAAGGGCCACGAGCAGGGTCAGGAGTTCGCCGGCGGTGTGAAGCTGCCGTTCGACGACGCCACCGTCGCCCGCGAGGCGCTCGCTGTGCGGGCGGGCTGCTGATGGGCCGCGTGCTGATCGGGGGCACCGCAGCCCTGCTCATCTGCATCTTTTTGAGCCCGAAGTTCATCGAGTTCCTGCGCGTGCGCGAGTTCGGCCAGCACATCCGCGAGGACGGCCCGGAGGGCCATCACCAGAAGGCGGGCACCCCGACGATGGGCGGGGTGATCATCTTCCTCGCGATTTCCATCCCGTTCCTGATCCTCAGCGACTTCGAATGGCGCTCTGTGGGTGTGTTCGGGACGGCGCTGGCGTGTGCGCTGCTCGGGTTCGCCGACGACTACACCAAGCTCGTCAAGCGCCGCTCGCTCGGCTTGCGCGGGCGCACGAAGCTGGGGGTGACGATCGCCATCTCGCTCGGACTGTGGTGGGTGGCAAGCCACGAGGCTCACCTCGCGAACACGTTGCGCTTGCGCTTCGTCGACTACCAGATCGATCTCGGCGTCTTCTACCCGGTGCTCATCTACCTGGTGGTGGCGGGCACCACCAACGCGGTGAACCTCACCGACGGCCTCGACGGTCTCGCTGCCGGCTGCGGCGCGATCGTCCTGCTCGCCTATGTGGGCATCACGTTCATCACCGGCGACCGCGACCTGAGCATGCTCGCCGGGACGCTGGTGGGGGCGTCGATCGGCTTCCTCTGGTTCAACGCCTTCCCGGCGACGATCTTCATGGGCGACACCGGTTCGCTGGGGATCGGCGGAGCGATCGCAGGTCTTGCGGTGATGACCAAGACCGAGCTGCTGCTCGTGCTGCTCGGCGGCATCTTCGTGATCGAGGCGCTGTCTGTGGTGATCCAGGTGATCTCCTTCCAGATGACCCGCAAGCGCGTCTTCTTGATGGCGCCCATACACCACCACTTCGAGCTGCGTGCGTGGTCTGAGACGAAGATCATCCTGCGCTTCTGGATCATCGCGGCGATCTGCTGCGCGATCGGCTTCACGATCTACCGGCAGAGCATCGGTTGAGCGCATCCCCGCCGCAGAGGCCACCACTTCCGCAAGGCCCCCACCTGGTGGTCGGCCTGGCCCGCTCCGGCCTTGCGGCGGCTCTCGCCCTGCGCGCGCGGGGGGAGATCGTGATCGGCTTGGACAACGGCCTGCCCGAGGGCGAGGCGCAGCTGCGCGACGCGGGGGTGGAGCTGCACACCCGCCAGCCGGACGGCAGCGATCTGCTGGAGCGCGTGGGCACCGTCGTCAAGAGCCCGGGCGTGTCCGCCGAGGCGGCGGTCATCTCCGCCGCGCGCGCCGCCGGCATGACGGTGATCGGTGAGCTCGAGCTGGCATGGCGGATGCTCGAGAACGATTTCATCGCCGTCACCGGCACCAACGGCAAGACCACCACCGTGGAGCTGATCGGCCACATGCACCGCCACGCGGGCGCTCCGGTGGCGGTTGCGGGCAACGTAGGGGTCGCGCTCAGCAGCCTCCTCGGCATCGCGCCCGAGACGGTGGTGGTGTGCGAGGCGTCCTCCTTTCAGCTCGAAGACACCCTCGCGTTCGCGCCCGACGCCGCCGTGCTGCTCAACATCACTCCAGACCATCTCGACCGGCACGGGACAATCGAGCGCTACACCGCCGCCAAGCTCGAGATCTTCGCGCGCCAGAGCGCCGAGCAGCTCGCCGTGCTGCCTGCGGACATGCCGCTCGAAGGCGCCGGCGGCCACGCGCGGCGCATTCGCTTCGGCTTGCACGAGAGCGCCGAGCTGCATCAGCGAGAAGGGGAGCTGTGGTGGCAGGGTCGGCGGCTGATGGGGGTCTCGGAGGTGCGTCTGCGCGGCGCCCACACCCTGCAGACCGCGATGGCAGCCGCCGCGGTCTGCCTGGCGCGCGGGCTCGATCCCGTCGCGGTGCTCGACGCCTTGCGCGACTTCCCCGGCGTGGCTCACCGCCTGGAGGAGGTGGCGAGGATCGACGGCGTGCTCTACGTCAACGACTCCAAGGCCACGAACGTCGCCAGCACGCTCGTCGCGCTCGACGCGATGGCAAGCGACGGTCTGCCCGCGCACCTGATCCTCGGAGGGCTCGCCAAGGGCCAGGACTTCGCCGCGCTCGCGCCTGCGGTAGAGCGCGGCGCGCGCACCGTCTATCTGATCGGTGAGGACGCTCCGACGATCGAGCGTGCGCTGCTCGGCACCGACGTGCCGCTCGTGCGCTGTGGCGAGCTGGAGCGCGCCGTCGGCGAGGCGGCTGCCGCGGCGCGTCCCGGCGAGGCGGTGCTGCTCTCGCCGGGCTGCGCGAGCTTCGATCAGTTCGCCGACTTCGAAGCCAGGGGCGAGCGCTTTCGCGAGCTGGTGGGAGGCATCCGACCCTCGATGTAGAAGTGGTCACAGATGTCAGCGGCCCGACGGCGCCTATCCGCAGCGACCCTGCGCGCGCGGGGAAAGACGTCGTCCTCGGCGGCGTCCGCCCGGCGTCCAGGGGCTGGCGCCAGCCAGCCGCTCGAGCAACGCATCCTCCTCACCGCAACCCTCTGCCTGCTCGCGATGGGGGCGGTGATGGTCTACAGCTCCTCCTCGGCGAGCAGCGTCCTTGCCAAACACGGCTCGGGCACCGGATATCTGGTCAAGTTCGTGCTGTACGGGACGCTCGGCCTGCTCTTGATGCGGGCGCTCTCACGCGACGGCCTCGCCCGTGTGCAGGGGCTCGTGGCGCCGCTGCTGGCGGTCTCGTTCGTGCTCGTGCTGGCGGTGCACATCCCGCATGTGGGCGTGAGCGTCAACGGCGCCCGCCGCTGGCTCGGCAGCGGGCCGTTTCAGTTCCAGCCGTCGGAGCTCTTGAAGGTGGCGCTCGTGCTCTACTCGGCGACGCTGCTCGCGCGGCGTCCGCAACGCGTGCTCGACCTGCGCGACCTGGCGCGCCCGCTCGGGTTCGTCATCGGCGCAGCCTGCCTGCTCGTGGCCACCCAGCCGGACATCGGCACCGCGATGGTGATCGCCTTCACGAGCGCCGCGCTGCTCGTGGCGGCGGGCATACCGATGCGCAACCTGGCGATCGTCGCGGGCTGGGCGTTCGCGCTGGTGGTGCTGTACGCGATCGCCCGGCCCTACGCGCGCGCCCGGCTGACGTCGTTCGTGAATCCGTGGGCGCACGCCTCCGGCTCGGGCTTTCAAGCCGTCCAGGGTCAGATCGCGATCGGCTCCGGGGGGCTGTTCGGCGTCGGACCGGGGCAGTCGGTGCAGAAGATCTTCTACCTGCCAGAGGCGCACACCGACTTCATCCTGGCGGTGATCGGCGAGGAGCTGGGAGTCGTGGGCATCGCCGCGGTGCTGTTCCTGTACGGGATGATCGCCTACGCCGGATTGCGCGCCGCCAAGGCCGCGCGCAGCCTCTACGGAGCGCTGATCGCCGTCGGAGTCACCTCGCTGATCGTCTCCGAGGCGATCCTCAACGTGTTCGCCGTGCTCGGCCTCGCTCCGCTGACCGGAGTGCCGCTCCCGTTCGTCTCCTACGGGTCGAGCAGCATGATCGTGATGCTCGCCGCCATGGGGTTGCTGCTCAATGTCGCCTCGGGCGCCACCGGCCACATACGGTCGGTCCCGCAGCGACGCGACGTGCGTCGGCGCGAACCGGCACGATGGGAGCGTGAGCCAAGCGCCGAGCAGGATCGTGATCGCCGCCGGAGGGACAGCGGGACACGTCGTGCCGGCCCTGGCGGTCGCAGACGCGCTGCGGGCTGAGGGCGCGCAGGTCGCGTTCGTCGGCGGCGAGCGCGCCGAGGCCGAGCTGGTTCCCGCCGCCGGGTATCCGTTTCACGCAATCTCCGTCGAAGGGCTCAGCCGCTCGAGCGCGGTGCGCGCCGCGCGCGGGCTCGGCAAGGCGGCGCTCGCGGTGCGCAGCTCCCTTGCGCTGCTGGGGGAGCTTGCTCCCGACGCCGTCATGGGCGGGGGCGGCTACGTCTCCGGGCCGGTGGGGCTGGCTGCGCTCGTGCGGCGCGTCCCGCTCGTGCTCACCGAGGCGGACAGCCATCTGGGGATCGCAAACCGCGCTCTGGCGCCATTCGCGCAGCGAGTCTGCCTGTCGTTCCCCATCGCCGGGCGCGAGGGCGGGCGCTACCGGGTGACGGGTCGCCCGATCCCGTTTGCCGAGCGCGACATCGACCCGGTCCGAGCGCGAGCGCGCTTCGGGATCGCGCCCGAGGAGCTGTGCGTGCTCGTGTTCGGCGGCTCGCTCGGCGCGCGCTCGATCAACGAGGCGGCGATGACGGCGCTCGGCTCGGGCGCGTTCCACGTCCTGCACGTGTGTGGGAGGCGCGACTACCGCGAGCTCGCCGAACGTCCGCTGCCACCGTCCTATGACCTGCGTGAGTACCTGGATCTGGAGGACTTCGCCGACGCGCTCTCGTGTGCGGACCTGGTGGTTGCGCGCTCTGGCGGCTCGGTGTTCGAGATGGCCGCACACGGCCTTCCGGCGATCCTCGTTCCCTACCCGCACGCCGCCGCTGACCATCAGAGCTCAAACGCCCGCTGGATGGCAGACGCCGGCGCCGCCACCGTGATCGCCGACGGCGAGCTGAGCGCTGAGCGCTTGGGCCGCGAGGTGGGGGAGCTGCTGTCCAACCGCTCGCGCTTGGCGGCGATGGCAGGCGCCTCGCGGCGGCTCGCGCATCCACACGCGGCGCGCGATGTGGCCCTGGAGCTGCTCTGCGCCGCCGGCGCGCGGGCGGGCGAGGGGAGCAAAGTCAAAGCGGTGCACGCCCGGTGAGCTCCGCCGGCGAGCAGCCGTGGAGGGGTCGGTGCCTGCACATGGTGGGTGTCGGCGGTGCGGGCATGAGCGGGTATGCGCGCGCGGCACACGCTCTCGGCGCAACCGTCACGGGGTCCGACAGAGCCGACTCGGCCTATCTCCAGAGCCTGCGCGCCGAGGGCGTGCTCGACGCGGCGATCGGTCACGCCGCCGGCAACGTGCCCGCCGGCGAGGGGGTGGAGCTCGTCTACTCGAGCGCCATCCCGCCAGACAACCCCGAGCGAGGGGCCGCCCGCGAGCGCGGATTGGCCGAGCATCCCCGCGCCCACCTGCTCGCCGAGCTGACCGCCATGCGACGCACGATCGCCGTGGCGGGCGCCCACGGCAAGACCACCACCTCCTCGATGATCGTGCACCTCCTGCGCGAGCTTGGCTTGGACCCCGGCTGGCTGGTGGGCAGCCCGGTGGGTGCAGGTCTTGCCAACTCGCACTGGAGCGACGCCGACTGGCTCGTCGTCGAGGCCGACGAGTCCGACCGCTCGATGCTGAGCCTGGACGTCGACGTCGCTGTGGTCACGAACGTCGAGCTCGACCACCACGCCACGTTCAGCTCGCTCGGGCGGCTGCGCGACGCGTTCAGGGCGTTCCTGGCAGATGCCAAGCAGGCGGTCGTGGTGTGGGACCGCCCCGACCTGATCGAGCTGATCGCTCCCCGCGAGGGTGTGGCGGTGGTGGTGTATGACGCTCCGGTTGTGAATGTGAGCGACGGCCACGCACATTTCGACTGGCGTGGGCACGAGGTGCTGCTCGCCGTGCCGGGCGCCCACAACGCGCTCAACGCAACCGCGGCGCTCGAGGTGGCGCGTCTGGTTGGCGCCGAGGAGCGGGCTGCGGCGAACGCCATCGCCGGCTTTCGGGGCGCCAGCCGGCGCTTTCAGCGGCTCGGGTTTACGCGTGCCGGGGCACTGGTGATCGACGACTACGCACACCACCCCACCGAGGTGGCAGCGACGCTGAGCGCGGCGCGCATGCTCGCGCACGAGCGGCTCGTGGCGGTGTTCCAGCCGCACCTCTACTCGCGCACGAAGCTGCTCGCACGGGACTTCGGCGCGGCGCTCGCGCAGGCGGATGCGGTTGTCGTGCTCGACGTCTACCCAGCACGTGAGCGCGCCGAGGACCATCCCGGCGTCAGCGGGTTGACTATCGCGCGCGCCGCTGCCGAGCGCTCCGCGGGGCGGCCCGTCTATTGGCTTGAGACGTTCGACCGCGCACAGCCCGTGCTCGAACGGCTGCTCGGCGCGGGCGACCTCTGCCTGGTCATGGGAGCCGGCGACGTGGATGAGCTGGCGCGGCGCCTGGTGGCGCCAGCAGGGGAGGCGAGCCGATGAGCCGGCTGGCGCCGCCCGCGGGAGTCCTCGAGGGCTTCCCGCTCGGCACGCTCGCCACCGTGCGCACGGGGGGGCCCGCCGAGTGGTTCGCGCGCGTGGGCAGCGAGCCGCAGCTGCGGCGTCTGCTCGCCTGGGCTTGCGAGGCCGAGCTGGAGGTCAACGTCGTGGGCTCGGGCTCGAACCTGCTCGTCGCCGACGAGGGGGTGCGCGGTTTGGTGCTGAAGCTCGACCGCGAGCTGGCGTCGATCGAGCTGGACGGGACGAGCATCGTGTGCGGCGGCGGCGCCCGGCTGCCGTCGGTCGCGGCGCGCGCCGCACGCGCCGGTTTGGAGGGGATCGAGTTCGGCGTGAACATCCCCGGAACGGTGGGCGGCGCGGTGCGGATGAACGCCAACGCCTATGGCGGCCAGTTGGAGAGCGTGCTCGACTGGGCGCATGTCGTCAGCGCCACGGGCGCCGAGCGACGCGTTGCAGGGCAGCTCGGGTTCGCCTATCGCAGCTCCAACTTGCGCGCCGGGGAGATCGTGGCGCAAGCGCGCTTCTCGCTGCGCCCATCCGATCCCGACACCGTGAAGGCGACACTGGAGCGCATGCGCTCCCAGCGCCACGACGCCCAACCGCAGGGAATCAAGACGTTCGGGTCGACGTTCAAGAACCCCAACCACCCCTCCGCCGAAGGGCGGACCGCCGGGCTGCTGCTGGCGGCGGCGGACTGCAACGGCCTCGCTGTCGGCGGTGCGCGCTTCGCGCCCAAGCACGCCAACTTCGTCGAGAACACGGGCAGCGCCACGACGGCTGATGTGGTGGCGCTGATGGCGGCGGGCAGGCGGCGGGTTGCCGAGCGCTTCGGCGTCGAGCTCGAACCCGAGGTTCAGACGCTCGGTCCCGTGCGCTTTCCCTGGGAGCAGCCCGACGCGCCGGAGTAGCCGTGCGCGACCTCCTCGAGGATCGAGAGCATCGCGGGCGTCGCCGGGCTGAGTCTCGCGTCCAAGGGCGCCGCCGCGACCACGCTGCGTGTGGGTGGGCTGGGCGACAGCGCGCGGATGACGATGTCCTCGCGCACGACAGACAACGCGAGGTCGGGGATCAACGCCACGCCCACGCCCGCCGCGACGAGCCCCTGCACCGTTTGGTAGTCGTCGCTCTCAAACGACACGTTCGGCTCGAACCCGGCGGCGTGGCAGCAGCGCACGACATGCCGCGCGCAGGGGCTCGACCCGGAGGTTTGCACCCACGCCTCGCCACTCAGATCCGACAGGCGCAGCTCCGGCTGCTGGGCGAGCGGATGGTTGCGCGGCACAGCCAGATACATGGGGTCCTCGAGCAGCTCCACCCGCATCAGGCGATCGCCGGCGCCGTCCACGGGTGGGCTGGGGGCGCCGAACTCGAACAGCAGGGCGAGATCGAGCTCGCCCGCGAGCAGGCGCGGTGCGATCTGCTCAGGCTCCCCCTCCGAGAGCGTCAGCTCGACGTCCGGATGGCGTGAGCGGAACGTGGCGATCGCCAGCGGCATCAGCGTGGCGCCGGCGGTCGGGAAGGACGCCATGCGCAGCCGCCCGGCGCGCAACCCGGCGATCTCGGCGATCTCGGTCTCGGCTGCCTCCAGGCGGGCCAGGATTCCTTCGGCGTGCTGCACGAGCGCTTCGCCCGCCTGCGTGAGGCGCACGCCGCGTGGATGGCGCTCGAGCATCGTCATGCCCGTCTCCGCCTCCAGCGTGGCGATCTGCTGGGACACCGCCGATTGCGTGTAGTTGAGCGCGTCGGCAGCCGCCGAGAACGATCCCTGCCGGGCCACCTCGATCAACACACGCAGACGGCCGACATTGAGCATTAGCAGTGCTTATAGCTCAAATCACAAGACCGACTGGTTGAACACGCAGGCTCGTGGCATGTTCATGGCGAAAGCTTCCCCAGGACAAACGACGAGAGATGGAGTCACACCAGATGCCAGTCAAGATGATCGTCTCCTACGACGGAACGCACAACGAGGACGACGCGATCGCGCTCGGGCGGCTGTTCGCGGAGGCGGGCGCCGAGATCTCGCTCGCCTACGTGCGCCACGCGCCTGAAGAGGAGGCGAGCGCCGAGATCCTCGCCCAGCACGAGGCCGAAGAGCTGCTGCGCCGCGGCGCCGAGCTGTCCGGCGTCGCCGATGTCGAGCGCTACGTTGTGACCGATCGCTCGACCCCCGAGGGGCTGAGCGCGCTCGCCGCGCGGATCGGTGCCGAGGCGATCGTGTTCTGCTCGGATTCCCACACCGCGCGCGGTCACATCGCCGTCGGGAACTCCGCCCAGCGGCTGCTCTCCGGTGGCTCGAGCGCGATCGCCATCGCGCCAGCCGGCTTTGCCTCGCGCGAGCGCCCCCGCCTGGCGCGCGTGGTGGTGGCGGGTGACGGCAGCGCGCACGACACGGCAGAGCAGCTCGCCAATGCGCTCGGCGCCGAGCTGAGCTCGATCTCCGACGAGACGACGAGCATGCTCGTCGTCGGCTCGCGTCCGGAGGCGGAGCCCGGGCGGGTGTCGATCAGCGCAGCCAGCGAACACCTGATCGACGTGGCGAGCTGCCCCGTGCTCGTCCTGCCTCGCGGCAGGACGCTGGCGTTCGAGGCATCCGCGGTCACCGCTTAGGGGCGACGTCGGCGGGCGTCGCCAGTGCGGCGCCCGCCGCTGCCGACGGGCGCAGCTTGCGCGCGTCCGGCGGGTCCGTCGTGCGAGCGCATAGCGCGTCAGTGCGGTGCTGAAGTCCAAGGCGCCTGCCACGAAATGACCGACAGGCCCGGTCAACATCCAGGTCTGAGCACGGCGGGCGATGCGCAGGACGGCAGCCATCGGGTGCACGGTATCGTGGCAGCCATGTCCACAGCCCTGAAGACGACGGTCACCGAGCTGCCCGATTCGCGCGTTCGCGTACAGGTCGAGGTGCCCCCCAGCGAGGTCGAGGCCCGTATCGAGCGCAAGGCGCGCGAGCTCGGGCGTGAAATGAAGCTTCCCGGGTTTCGCCGCGGCAAGGTGCCCGCTCCGCTGGTGATCCAGCGCGTGGGCCGCGAGGCGGTGCTCGAGGAAGCGGTGAGGGACACGCTCGGCAACTGGTATGCCGACGCGATCGAGTCCTCGGGCATCGTGCCGGTGTTCGATCCCCAGCTCGATCTGGGCGGTTTGCCGCCCAAGGGCGAGACGCTCGAGTTCTCGATCGAGATCGGCGTCCTTCCCGTTGCCAAGCTAGGCGACTACAAGGGCCTGGAGGTGGGGCGGCGCGAGCCGGATGTCGAGGACGAGGCGATCGATCGCGAGATCGAGGGTCTGCGCGAGCGGCTGGCCCGCCTTGAGACCGTCGAGCGCGCGGCGGAGTCGGGCGACTTCGTGGTGGTCGACTACGTCGGCTCGATCGACGGTGAGCCGTTCAAGGGCGGTGAGGGCCGCGACCAGCTCGTGGAGCTCGGCTCCGGCAACCTGATCGAGGGCTTCGAGGAGGGTCTGCTCGGCGCCACGGCGGACGAGAGCCGCACGCTCGATCTGAGGTTTCCCGATGACTACGGCAACACCGATCTCGCGGGCCGTGAGACGTCGTTTGCGATCACGGTCAAGCAGGTCAAGCACAAGCGCCTGCCCGAGCTCGACGAGGACTTCGCCGTGGAGCTCGGGTTCGACTCCATCGAGGAGCTGCGCGAGGATCTGCGCGAGCGGATGCTCGAGGCGGACAGCCAACGAGTCGCCGCCGAGTTCCGCGAGGCCGCGCTCGACGCTGCCGTCGCGGCGGCGCAGATCGAGCTGCCCGAGGCGCTGGTGCACGCCAAGGCGCAGGAGATGTGGGAGCGCATGGTGCATTCGCTTGCCCACCGCGGCATCTCGCGCGAGGCGTATCTGCAGATCTCCGGCCGCGAGGAGCAGGCGCTGATCGACGAGCTCCAGCCCGAGGCCGAGCAGTCGCTGCGCCGCCAGGCGGTGATAGCGGCGGTGATCGACGCCGAGCAGATCGAGCCGACCGAGGAAGATCTGCAGCAGGCGCTTGCGCCCACCGCCGAGCGCGAGGGCGTGGAGGTCGAGCAGGCGCTCGACCGGCTGCGCAGCTCAGGGCGCCTGGACGACGTCAGCGACGATCTCGCCGCTCGTCAGGCGGTGGAGCTGATAGCGGAGCACGCCAAGCCGATAGCGCCCGAGCTCGCCGAGGCACGCGAGAAGCTCTGGACGCCGGGCAGCTAGCCTTAGAAGGAATCCGGGCCTGCAAGCGAAACTGAAGCGAGGACTATGAGCCCCCTTGTACCGATGGTCGTCGAGCAGACCTCACGCGGCGAGCGTGCGTTCGACATCTACAGCCGCCTGCTCAACGAGCGGATCATCTTCCTCGGGACGCCCGTGGACGACCAGATCGCAAACCTGGTGGTGGCTCAGCTGCTGCACCTGGAGTCCGAGGACCCCACCAAGGATGTCTCCATCTACATCAACTCTCCGGGCGGTTCCGTGTACGCCGGTCTTGCGATCTACGACACGATGCAGTTCATCAAGCCCGACGTTCAGACGATCTGCGTCGGCATCGCGATGTCGATGGGCGCGCTGCTGCTCGCCGGCGGAGCGCCGGGCAAGCGCATGGCGCTGCCCAACGCGAAGATCCTGATCCACCAGGTGTCCTCGAGCTTCCAAGGGCAGGCCACCGACATCGAGATCCACGCCAAGGAGATCATCGACGTGCGCCGTCGCCTCGACGAGATCATCGCCAAGCACACCGGCCAGGAGCTCGACAAGGTGCGCCTGGACACCGAGCGCGACTACTTCATGTCCTCGGAGGAGGCCAAGGAGTACGGAATAATCGATCGGGTGATCTCCGAGCACTAGGCTCTGGGTTCGGGCGGTCGAGAAGAGGAGAGAGCACCTAGATGGCGCGCCCAACCGATTCAAACGAGCAGCTGTTGTGCAGCTTCTGCGGCAAGTCCCAGCGGCAGGTCAAGAAGCTGATCGCCGGCCCGGGCGTGTACATCTGCGACGAGTGCATCGATCTCTGCAACGAGATCATCGACGAGGAGCTCGCCGCCCCGCCGGCGTTCGACCTCGAGAACCTGCCCAAGCCGCGTGCCATCTACGACGTGCTCGACGAGTACGTCGTCGGTCAGGACGCCTCCAAGCGCACGCTGTCGGTGGCGGTTTACAACCACTACAAGCGCGTGCAGATGATGCAGTCCGGCGACTCCGACATCGAGCTGCAGAAGTCCAACATCCTGCTGCTCGGCCCCACCGGCTGCGGCAAGACGCTGCTGGCGCAGACGCTCGCGCGCATCCTCAACGTGCCGTTCGCCATCGCCGACGCCACGGCGCTCACCGAGGCGGGGTATGTCGGCGAGGACGTCGAGAACATCCTGCTCAAGCTGATCCAGGCAGCCGACTACGACGTAAAGAAGGCTGAGACGGGGATCATCTACATCGACGAGGTCGACAAGATCGCGCGCAAGGCCGACAACCCGTCGATCACGCGCGACGTCTCCGGCGAGGGCGTGCAGCAGGCCCTCCTGAAGATCCTCGAGGGCACGCAGGCGTCGGTCCCCCCGCAGGGCGGGCGCAAGCACCCGCACCAGGAATTCCTGACGATCGACACAACCAACATCCTGTTCATCTGCGGCGGAGCGTTCGCGCAGCTGGACAACGTGATCGAGCGGCGCATCGGGCACAACGGCGTGGGGTTCGCCGCCTCGATGCAAACCCGCGAGGAGCGCGACGCGGGCGAGGTGTTCGAGCAGTGCCTGCCCGAGGATCTGATCGAGTACGGCCTGATCCCCGAGTTCATAGGCCGCCTGCCGGTCATGTCAGCCGTCCACCAGCTGACGCGAGAGGACCTCGTGTCGATCCTCACCGAGCCGCGCAACGCGCTCGTCAAGCAGTTCCAGCGCTTCTTCGCCTTCGACGGGATCGAGTTGGTGTTCGCCGAGGACTCCCTCACGGCGATCGCCGAAAAGGGCCTGGAGCGCGAAACGGGCGCCCGCGGGCTGCGCTCGATCATGGAGGAGATCCTGCTCGAGGTGCAGTTCGAGCTGCCCTCCCGCCGCGACGTGAAGAAGTGCGTGGTCACGCGCGACACGGTCGAGAAGGGCCTGACGCCCACCCTCGTCACCGAAGCCGCCCCGGAAGAGCCGGCAGAGCGCTCGCTGCGCGAGGAGTCGGCCTAGCCGGCGCAGATGGCGATGATCGAGGATCTCGACGCGCTCTCCACGCAGGAGCTGCACGACCGCGCACTCCACCGCGCGGAGAAGCACATGGACGTGAAGTTCTTCTGGCGGCTGCTCGAGGCCATCCCCGCCGCCGAGGCGGTCGCGGGCGACGTGGGCGAGGCGGAGTTCGACGTGGTGTCCGCACGCGGCCAGATCAAAGACGCTCTGCACAGCGGCGACGGTGCGCTCGCCGAGGCGCTGCGCCCGATGTTCGTCGACTACCTGCGCAAGCACCCCGACGCCTAGTTCGCGGTTCTCTTCCTCAGGATGACCACGCCGCATGCGGCGTGGTCCCGG
>JBQCGU010000082.1:0-9578 GCA_051955355.1 Solirubrobacteraceae bacterium
CGTCGGCTCAGCGCGGCCTGCTCGTACAGCGCGAGGCATTGGAGCTGGCGCTGTACACCTTCCATTACGTGAGCAGCACCACGGAGGTCGTGATCACCTATCCCCCGCGACCTGCACCCAAGGGCTCCAAGGGTTCATCCGGCGAAGAAGCCCTCAGCTCGAACGCCACCACGCCCCACGGCAGGGCGCTGCTGTTTCGCCCGGAAGACCTGGCGCCAGAGCTCTCGCGCCCGCTGGAAGCCACGCTCGCCGCCCAGACGCCAACCGTGTCGAGCGTCGAGCGGTCCCCTGAAGCGCGTCTGGTGGAGGAACTCACCGCCAACCGGCTCTACGACTTCGAGTTGACCACGCAGCAATCCACCCTGATCCTGCTGCTCCAAGCGCCCGCCATCGGCGGCTGAGGAGCTCTCACGCCACGGCGTGCAGCGCCCAGTCGCGGTAGAGCGCGTAATAGCGCCCTTCGGCGGCGATCAGCTCGTCGTGGGTGCCCTGCTCGGCGATGCGCCCGTGCTCGAGCACGACGATCCGTCCCGCCCCGCGTATCGTCGACAGGCGGTGGGCGATCACGATCGCCGTCCGCCCTGCCAGCAGACGGCGCAAGCCTGCCTCGATGCGCCCCTCGGTGTGCAGGTCGACGTTCGACGTCGCCTCGTCGAGGATCAGCACGCGCGGATCGGCGATCAGCGCCCGTGCAAAGGCGATCAGCTGGCGCTGACCAGCCGAGAGCTGGGCGCCGCGCTCGCCCACCTCGCTGTCGTAGCGGTGGGGCAGCTCGGAGTTGAACGCGTCGGCGCCCACCGCAGCGGCGGCCTGCTCGATCTCCTCCGGGGCAGCGCCGGGCTTGCCGAAGGCGATGTTCTCGCCGATCGTCCCGGAGAACAGGAACGCCTCCTGCGGAACGATGCCCATCTGCGAGCGCAGCGACCCGGACGCCACGTCGCGCAGGTCGTGTCCGTCGATAGTCACGCGCCCGTGTGTGGGGTCGTAGAAGCGCGCGGCGAGCTTTGCCATCGTCGACTTGCCGGCGCCGGTTGCCCCCACCAGGGCGATCGTCTGCCCCGGTGGTATGTGCAGCTCGACGTCCTCCAGCGCGAACCGGCCCGGCTTGTATGCGAACGACACGCCTTCGAACGCCACATCGCCGCGGATGCGCGGCAGCTCGAGCGCGTTCGCACGGTCGACGAGGTCGGGGTGCACGTCAAGCAGCTGGAAGATCTTCTCCAGCGCCGCCATGCCCGATTGGTAGGTGGCGTACAGCTGCGAGAGCTGCTGGATCGGATCGAACAGGAACGAGAGCGTCGCCACGAACGCCACGACGGTTCCAGCCGTGATGTGCCCGTCGATCGCCTGGTAGCCGCCGTACAGGATGATCACGGCGAGCGCCACACCCGAGAGCATTTCGACCGCCGGGAAGTAGTTGGCGTTCAACACGACAGTGCGCATGTTGGCGTCGCGGTTCTCGGCGTTGAGCAGCGCGAACTGCGCCTCGTGGCGCGGCTCCTGGCCGAACGTGCGCACGACCCGGATCCCGGACAGCGTCTCCTGCAGATAGGCGGTGATGGCTCCAATCGTCTCGCGCGTGCGCCTGAAGGCGCCTGCCGAGACGATCCGGAAGATGAGGCTTCCCGCGGCGAGGATGGGC
The DNA here is from genome assembly GCA_051955355.1 of Solirubrobacteraceae bacterium. GTDB lineage: Bacteria > Actinomycetota > Thermoleophilia > Solirubrobacterales > Solirubrobacteraceae > Palsa-744. Next base: position 1,643 of record JBQCGU010000082.1, read on the forward strand.
ACGATCGCAAACGTCATGAGCGCAAGCCCGAGGTCGAGGTAGAGCAGCACGCCGACCGCGCCGATCAACGTCAGCCCAGCTTGGAACAGCGTGACGACCGAGTCGGTGACGAGGCTGTCGAGCGCCTCGACGTCGTTGGTGATGCGCGATATCAGCACACCGGCGGGACGGCTCTCGTAGAAGCCGATGGGCAGCGTCTGCAGGTGAGTGAAGATGCGGATGCGCAGGTCGGCGAGCGCCCGCTGGCCAACCCAGCCCACCAGGTAGGTCTGCAGATAGCTCATCACCCAATAGATGGCGGCGGCAGCCAGGAAGGCGAGCACGGTGAGCAGCAGCGCGGTGGTGTCGTGGGCGATGATCCCCTTGTCGATCGCCGTGCGCGCCAGCAGCGGCGGAGCCAGCGAAGCCGCGGTGCCGAGCAGCAGGGCGGCGAACATGGCGAGCAGCCGCAGCCGATACGGGTGCAGCAGCGCGAGCAGCCCGCGCAGGTTGCGCGCGCGCGTGCCCTTCGACGGTCGCTCGCCGCCCCACTGCGGGTGCGGGCCGCGTCCGGGCATCACGCGTCCGTGCGAGCTCACAGGCCGCTCACCTCCCGCTCGCGCGTCTCCTTGGTCATGAACACTGTCTCGGGCAGCCCCTTTTCGACGATTTCGCGATACAGCTCGGAGGCGTCGAGCAGCTCGTGGTGGTCGCCGTGGGCAACGATCCTGCCGTGGTCGAGCACGACGATCTCATCGGCGAGCGCGATCGTCGACAGGCGGTGAGCGATCACGAACGTGGTTCGTCCCTGCATCGCCTCGGCGAGCGCCAGCTTGATGGACTGCTCGGTGGAGGCGTCCACCGAGGAGGTGGCGTCGTCGAGGATGAGCACGCGCGGGTTGGCGAGCAGCGCACGGGCGATCGCGATGCGCTGACGCTGGCCTCCTGAGAGCGTCAGCCCGCGCTCGCCGACAGCGGTGTCGTAGCCCTGGGGCAGACGCTCGACGAACTCGTGCGCCTGCGCCCGCCTGGCAGCCAGCTCGATCTCCTCGCGCGACGCGTCCGGGCGCGCATAGGCGATGTTCTCGGCGACGGTTGCCGAGAACAGGAAGGGATCGTCGCTGACAACCGCCACCGCGCGGCGCAACGAGCTGAGCCTCACGGTGCGCAGGTCGGAGCCGTCGATCCAGACGCTGCCCTGCGACGGGTCGTACAGCCGCGAGATCAGCGACACGAGGCTCGTCTTGCCCGAGCCGGTGCCGCCCACGAGCGCAACCGTGCGCCCGGCAGGCACGTCGAGATCGAGCTCGCGCAGCACCGCTCGTCCCAGCTCGCCCTTGGCGTGACCGTTGGCGGCGGCCAGCTGAGAGCTGACGCGGCCAAGCTCCGCGTCGGTGTCGTAGCGCAGCGTGAGGCCGCGCAGCTCGACGTGGCCGTTACCAGCCGGCAGTTCCGGCGCATCGGGGGGCTCCACCATGCGCGGCGCCCGGTCGAGCAGTTCGAAGATGCGCGCGCCCGAGGCGGTTGCCCGCTGGGCCAGCCCGAGCGTCATGCCGAGTTGGCGCATGGGACCGATCAGCATGTTCAGGTACAGGAAGAATTCGGTGAATTCGCCGAGCTTCAGGTGGTGGTGGATGACCGCCAACCCACCCACGAGTAGGACCGCCGCCAGGCCGAGCTGCGGCAGCGAGCCGAGCATCGGGTTGAACTTGGCCTCAAGGCGCGTGGCAACCATCGCCTGCTCGAACACGCGCGCCACGCTGTGCTTGAAGCGCTCGAGCTGGCGCGGCTCGCGCGCGAACGACTTGACGACCCGCACGCCCGAGATGTTCTCCTCGGCGTCCGCGGTCAGCTCGCCGATGCGCTGCTGAGTCTCCTGAATGGCGGGCCGGGCGCGTTTGCCGTAGCGGTTGGATATCACCACCACGAGCGGCACCGGCGCGAGGGCGATCAGGCCGAGCTTGGGGTTCACCGCCACCATCGCGGCGCCGGCGAGCACGATCGTGAGCGCCGATTGCAGGATGAACACCAGGCCGTAACCCAGGAAGAAGCGCACCGCCTGCAGGTCGACGGTGGCGCGCGACATCAGCTGCCCGGTTTGCTGACGGTCGAAGAAACCCAGCTCCAGGCGCTGCAGGTGCCCGTAGAGCAGCTCGCGCAGGTTGTACTCGATCCCGAGCGACACCCGCCCGGCGACCATCCGGCGCGCGTAGGTGAGCGCCCAGCGCACGAGCGCCGCCGCGAGGATCAGCGCGGCGTAGAGCAGAAGCGTTTTGCGGTCGTGAGCGTGCAACGCCGGGTGGTGGCGGCGAAAGCTCGAGGAGCCGACGTGGATGGTTTCGACCGCGCGCCCCGTCAGGTGCGGCAGGGCGACGGTGAGCACCATCGCGCTCAGCGCGAGCCCAGCCGAGAGGATCACACCGCCCCGATACGGTCGCAGGAAGCCCAGCAGCCGCCAGAAGGTCCTCATCCGCAGCGCCTCGCAGGCGACTCGCTGCGGGATTTGGCGAATCGGTGGGCTGTGTGGCGTTCTGTCAATATCATTGCGTAGTCAACGAAATTATTGCAGGACCCGCGCGGTCATGTCGTGCACCGCTCCGACTAGCCTTCTCGCCATGCCGACGCAGAAGCCGGAATCCCGCCGCGCCGCAGGGCCACCGGCAGGCCTGTGCGAGACCTGCGCGCACCGCCGCGAGGTGCGCAACACGCGCGGGTCGGTGTTCTCACTCTGCGAGCGCTCGCGAACAGACCCAGCTTACCCGCGCTACCCGCGCCTGCCCGTGCTCGAGTGCCAGGGATACGAGCGCCTCAGCGCTCGCTCATAGCTCCGGGACAGGGACTCGAACCCCAAATTCGACATCCAGAGTGTCGCGTGTTGCCAATTACACCATCCCGGAAGGCGGTCCAACGATATTAGCTTCGCGCCGGCGCCGCCCAGCCGGCGGCAACCGGCGGGTTACGCGCTCGCGCGAGTGCCGTTCGGCGCGAACTGAGCGGTGATGGCGGTCTCAAGGCCCGGGTCGAGCACGAGCAGCACCTCGTCGCCCGCCTCGATCACCGTGTCCGGCTTGGGAACGAAGCCGGCGCCCCCGCGCAGCACGGAGATGATCAGCGAGCCTTCGGGCAGGCTGATGTCGGCGACGCTCTGACCGACAGCCGGAGCGCCCGCGCTCACCTCCAGCTCGATGATCTCCAGGCGCTCCTCTTCGAGCGCGAGCAGGTGCACGAGCCCGTAGCGCGGCACCTCGTGCTCGATCAGGCGCAGGATCAGGTCGGTGGCGGATACGGCGGGCTGGATGCCGAGCAGCTTGAAGTGGTCGTAGTTGCGCGGGTTGTTCACGCGGGCGATGATCCGCTCGCACAGGTACTTCTCCTTGGCCACCTGGCAGACGAGCATGTTGTCCTCGTCGTCGCCGGTCACCGCGATCACCAGGTCGGCGCGCTGGACGCCGGCGCGCTCGAGCAGCCACAGCTCGGTGGCGTCGCCGTACTGGATCGCGTGCTCGAACTCTTCCTCCATCGCCAGGTAGCGCGGACGGGATGCCTCGATCAGCGTGACCTCGTTGCCCTTGAGGCTCAGCTCTCGTGCCAGGTTGCGCCCCACCTTGCCGGCGCCGGCGATGATCACGTACACGGCGCGCCTGCCCTCATGCTTCGCTCACTGCCCCCTGCGCCTGCTCCTCGGCGGCAAGCGCGCTCGAGAACATCTCGATGGCGTGCTTGGTGGGGCAGATCGTGTGCAATCCCTGCTTGCTGTACCAGTCGGCGCGAGCGGGGTCCATCACGCGCACGAGCACCTTGGGCACACCGAAGCGCCGCTGCGCTATCTGGGCGATGATCAGGTTCGTGTTGTCGCCGTCGGTGGAGGCGATGAACACGTCCGCTCGTTCGATCCCAGCCTGGATCAGCGCGTCGATCTCCAGGGCGGTGCCGATCGTGAACTGGCCGTCGGAGTCCTCCCAGTCGCGTGCTTCGCCGGCGTTCAGGCGCTCGTGCGAAAGCGGGTCCTCGTCGAGCACGGACACCTCGTGACCGGCGGCGAGAGCCTGCTTGGCGACAGCCGAGCCGACGCGCCCGGCGCCGACGATCAGCACGAACATCGGGCTGGCGCTCCGGAGATCGAGTCGGCTGGCAGGGACATGGCGCTGAGATTAGACGATGGACGGGTGACCGTTCGGTGCGACCCCGTCGGCGGACTCTCGCTCGGACGGCGCGGTGACGATCACACGACATGTCGCCTTGGTGACCACGTACTTGGTGACTTCCCCGACGTAGTTCTCCAGCGGCATGCCGCGCCCGCCCAGACGCGCCCCGCCGCGAATCCGGGTGGGTTCCTCGGCGCCGAGCACGATCGCTTCGACCCCGCGTCGGCGCGCCTCCTCGAGAATCGCGTTGCCGGCGCGACGAGCGCGGATGGTGGCGGTGGCGACGTGCACGCCGGCGTACTCCTCCCCCACGCTCTTGGCGCGCGCGAGCGCCTGGCGCGCCTGCTTGATCTGGGTGTCGGGCAGGCGGGCGTCCAGCGGCAGCGACATCGGCATCTCGAAGATCCACACCGCCTCGATCGTCGATCCCTCCAGCTCGGCATCGTCGGTGGGCTCGCCGGCGGCGAGCAGCGCAGCCGTCTGCACGATGTCGTCGTCCAGGCGGGTGCCGAACAGCGGGACGAGGATCGAGCCGTACTCGCGCTCGGCAGGGCGCTCGGCGCGAAGAGCGACCTCGGGCACCGTCACACGCTTCAGCAGCGAGCTTTCGTCCGCCTTGCGGTAGACCACGTACAGGACCAGCCCGCCGATCACCCACCCCAGCCCGACGTAGCGAGCCGGTTCGTGCACGACGATCGTCGCGACCAGCCCGGCGATCGAGCCGACCGCGCCGAGCACGGCGAGCAGCGGCAGGTCTCCTCCACGCAGGTGCACGGAGAAGGGCGAGCGGAACGGCCGATCGCGGTCGGGTTCGCTGTAGCGCATCTTCATCACCGACAAGTGGGCGATCGTGAACGCGAGCACCGCGCCGAAGGCGTAGATGCCGATCAGGAAGTCAAGGCTCTCGGGGATAACGAGCGCACCTGCCATCACACCGGCGAGCACGATCAGCACGAACGGCGTCGAGTGCTTGGGGTGCAGCCGACCCAGGCCAGCCGGTATCTGGAGGTTGGTGGACAGCGAGTAGGCCAGTCGTGAGAGGCCGAGCATCGCCGAGTTGGCTGCCGCTATGAGCGTTCCCGCCGCCACCAGCCCGATCGTGTAGGCGACGGCTTTGCCCAGCCACACCGGGTGCAGGCGTTCGAACACGTCGAGCACGGGAGCTTGGGAGAAATGGTGCCCCGGCAGCGGCAGCGCGGTTACCGCCACCAATGCGGCGCCCACGTAGGCGGCCACCACCGTGGCGGTGCCGCTGCCGATCAGCCGGCGCATCGAGCCCCTGCCCGCCCTGACCTCTCCGGCGAGGCCGGACGCCGACTCGACGCTCGTGAAGGCGATCGTGGTGATGGTCAACGCGAAGATCAGCCCGCTCCAGGTGGGAGCCGATCCGAGGTGGACCTCGGAGAACAGCTTGCCCGGGTCGAAGAACGCCACCAGGCCGATGACGATCGCCACCAGCTCGACGAGCAGCGCCCCGATGACGATCCAGCCGATGCGCCGCTCGTGGCGCCAGCTGAAGCCGCGCACGTTGGTGATGACCACCCCGGCGATGATCGCCAGCGAGAACAGGAGCGCCTCGGTGGAGTGCGACAACGGCCCCCAGAACACGCGCAGGTACTGCGTGGCGCCGAACGCGGTGACCGCGATCAGGATCACGTAGTCGAGCAGGATCGCCCAACCGGCGACGAAGCTCACCAGCTCGTTGAACGCATGGCGCGCGAACACCGTCGACCCGCCAGGTTCCTGGTGCAGGGAGGCGCCCTCGAGGTAGGTGAGCGCGGTGAGGCCGAACATCACGGCGGCGACGAGGAAGACGACCGGCGTCAGGCCGACGGCGTGGTGGGCGACGACCCCGAGCGAGAAGAACACCGCGGAGGCGAGCGACGTGTAGACGATCGCGAACAGGATCGGCGAGCCCAGGCTGTGACGCAGGCTGCGCCGCGTGGGGCCGGTCGTCTGGGCGACCCTGTGCTCGGGCGAGGCGGGCGTGCTCACGTGCCCCGGCCCTTGCGCGCCAGCAGATACAGGCGGCCGCACCCCGCCGCCGTGAACAGGGCACCCAGCAGCAGGCGCACGACCACGCCGCCCCCGCCTTCGCTCGCGGACTGGACGATCAGCACCAATCCGATGACAACCATCGACAGCGACAGCACCGCCGTGCCCGTTCGATGGACGCTCTTGGGAGTCATACGGTCTCTGTGGGTGAGGTTAGGCCCTCTGCCCCCATCTGCCCAAACGCGCCGGTGTGCCCCTGGTAGCGGCTGCACGGGCAGCGGCTTGGGTGTACGGGGCCGCCCGCTGCGAGCGCGCATGCGAGCGACCCCGTCCCCGACATCAGGTGATCAGCGGGATTATCAGGATGGCGACGATGTTGGCCACCTTGATCATCGGGTTGATGGCAGGCCCGGCGGTGTCCTTGAAGGGATCGCCGACCGTGTCTCCGGTGACCGACGCGGCGTGGGCCTCAGAGCCCTTGCCGCCGAACGCGCCGTCCTCGATGAGCTTCTTGGCGTTGTCCCAGGCGCCTCCGCCGGCAGTCATCATCACGGCGAAGAAGAAGCCGACGACGATCACGCCGATCAAGAGGCCGCCGAGCGCCTTGGTGTCGATCAGGCCGACGATCACCGGCAGGGCGATCGGCAGCAGCGACGGCAGGATCATCTCGCGCTGGGCGGTCTTGGTGACGATGTCCACGCAGGTGGCGTAGTCGGGCTCTTCGGTGCCCTCCATGATGCCGGGGTGCTCGCGGAACTGGCGCCGCACCTCCTCGACGACGGCGCCGCCGGCACGACCGACGGCCTCCATCGACAGCGAGGCGAACAGGCACACCATCAAACCGCCGAGCAGCCGGCCGATCAGCACCTGCGGTTCGTTGATGCCGAAGGCAAGCGATTCGATCGTTTTGTGCGTCTGGTTGGCGAGTTCCTGGCGGAAGCCGGCGAACAGCACGACGGCAGCGAGCACCGCTGAGCCGATCGCGTAACCCTTGGTGACGGCCTTGGTGGTGTTGCCGACGGCGTCGAGCGGATCGGTGACGTTGCGCACCTCCTCGGGCAGCTCCGCCATCTCGGCGATGCCGCCGGCGTTGTCGGTGATCGGGCCGAACGCGTCGAGCGCGACGATCAACCCGGTGAGCGACAGCTGACCCATGACAGCCACGCCGACGCCGTAGATGCCGGTGGTTCCCCCGCCGGCGAGCTTCCAGGCGCCGAATATGCCGAGCACGAGCACGAGCGCCGGCAGCGCCGTGGCTTGCAGGCCCGAGCCGAAGCCCTGGATGATGTTCGTCGCGTGGCCGGTGACCGACGCCTTGGCGGTCTTCTTGACGGGGGCAAAGCGCGTCGAGGTGTAGTAGTCGGTGATCACGAACAGGCAGGCGGTGACGCCGATGCCGATCAGCGCGCACAGGTAGAACTTCCACCATTCAGGGGTGTTCACCACGTTGCCCACCTGCGAGAACGTCAGCCCTTTCATCAGCCAGTAGGTGACCGGCGCGAAGGCAGCGGCTGCGAGCGCCCCGGAGAGCGCAAGCCCCTGGTAGAGCGCGCGCTCGACGTTGCCCGTGCGGGACTTCACCGCAAAGGTGCCGATGATCGAGGCGATGATCGAGATGCCGCCGAGCACGAGCGGATACACGGCGACCGCTTCGACCTGGCTGAACGTCAGGACGCCGAGGAGCATGACGGCCACGGCGGTGACGGCGTAGGTCTCGAAGAGGTCGGCGGCCATCCCGGCGCAGTCGCCCACGTTGTCGCCCACGTTGTCGGCGATCACGGCCGGATTGCGGGGATCGTCCTCGGGAATGCCGGCCT
>JBQCGU010000083.1:0-3015 GCA_051955355.1 Solirubrobacteraceae bacterium
AGGAGTGCATCGAGCGGATCAAGCGATACCTGTCGTATATGCCCTCGCATTGCGAGCAGCAGCCGCCCAGGCGACCGGTCTCAGATCCGATTGAGCGTGCGGATGAGGAGCTGCTCGGCGTGCTCCCCGAGTCAAACCGCACGCCCTCTGACATGTATGAGGTGATCCGCCACATCGTCGACGACGGAGAGATCTTCGACATCAAGCGCCAGTGGGCAAAGACGATCATCACCTGCTTCGCGCGCTTCGGCGGTCGCCCCGCCGGCATCGTCGCCAACCAGCCCAAGCAGCTCGGCGGCATCCTCGACAACGACTCAGCCGACAAGGCTGCGCGCTTCGTCAACCTGTGCAACGCGTTCGGCATCCCGCTCGTATTCGTTCAGGATGTGCCCGGCTTCATGGTGGGAACGAAGGTCGAGGCCGAAGGCATCATCCGCCATGGCGCGAAGATGCTCTACGCGGTCGCCAACGCCACCGTGCCGAAGATCACCGTGATCACGCGCAAGGCGTATGGCGCCGGCTACTACGTGATGTGCGGGCGTGCGTACGAGCCCGACCTGATCGTCGCCTGGCCTTCCGCCGAGATCAGCGTGATGGGCGCCGAGGGAGTCGTCGAGATCGCGTTCCGCAAGGTCGTCGACGCCGCCGAGGACCCCGATGCCAAGCGCGCCGAGCTGATCGAGAACTTCAAAAAGATGTTCGACGTCTACATCGCCGCCGGCAACGACCTGATCGACGACGTGATCGACCCGCGCGAGACGCGCGCCACGATCTGCCGCGCACTGGAGATGTCCGAGAACAAGAAAATCGAGCGGCCGTGGAAGCGGCATGGGGTGGTGCCCGTATGAGCGTCGAGGAGCCCGCCGTCATCACATGTGCGATCTCCGGCGTGATCGCCAACCGCGATCAATGCCCGGCGATCCCCTACACGCCCGAGGAGTACGGCGCCGAGGCGCGCCGAGCGGTCGAAGAGGGCGCGACGATGATCCACATCCACGCGCGCAAACCCGATGGCACGCCCAGCTACGAGATCGAGGACTTCGCCGCCATCACCGAAGCCATCCGCGCAGCCGTGGACGACGTGATCGTCAACTACTCGACCGGCACCATCGGCGTCCCGGTTGCCAAGCGCGTCGAGTATCTGCGCGCCTGTCGCCCGGAAGTGGCGGCGCTGAACATGGGCTCGATGAATTACGCCAAGTACTCCTCCTCGCGCAAAGACTTCGTCTTCAAGATGGTGTTCGCCAACCCGTTCGAGGAGATAGTCGAGCTGCTGGAGGCGATGAACGAGCTTGAGATCAAGCCCGAGCACGAGTGCTTCGACGTCGGCCACGTCGGCAGCCTTGCCCCGCTCGTCGACATGGGTTTGCTGAAAGCGCCGTTGCACGTCGACTGCATCATGGGCGTCGTCGGCGGCATCCCAGCCACCGCGCGCAACCTCGCCGCGATGGTGGACAACATTCCCGGTGTGCATGCGCCGCTCGACGGATCGGGCGCGCGCTCGCATTGGGGTGTGATCGGGATATCGCGCAATCAGTGGAAGCTGATGGCCGCCGCTCTCACGCTCGGCGGCTCGGTCCGCGCAGGTGTCGAGGACAACCTGTATCTGCCCGACGGCAGCATGGCGCGCTCCAACGGCGATCTGATCGCCCAGGCGCGGCGCATGGCCGAAGACGTCGGTCGTCGGCCTGCCAGCGTCGAAGAGGCAAGGCGTCTGCTGGGAGTGACGCCGCACAAGGACCTGCGCGCGGGGGAGGCGGCGGCGCGATGAGCCTCCCGCTTGACGGCATCCGCGTTCTCGACCTCTCCAGGCTGCTCCCCGGGGGCTTCTGCTCGCTGCTGCTCGCCGACTTCGGTGCGAAGGTGCTCAAGGTGGAGGACACCGGAGCCGGCGACTACATCCGCTGGGCGCCCCCCTATTACGAGGGCGCCGAGCAGAGCGCCCGCTCGGCGCTCTTCCTCTCCCTGAACCGCCACAAGCGCTCGATCCGCATCGATCTCAAGCAGGAGCCCGGGCGCGAGCTGCTGCTGCGGCTGGTGCGCGACTACGACGTGGTGCTCGAGTCGTTCCGTCCCGGGGTGCTCGACCGGCTCGGCGTCGGCTACGAGCGCATGCGCGAGGTCAATCCGGGCATCGTCTACTGCGCGATCTCGGGCTACGGCCAGAGCGGACCCAAGCGCGACGCGCCCGGCCACGACATGAACTACCTCGGGTTGATCGGGTTGCTCGGCTTGACCGGCGAGGCGGACGGCCCGCCGGTCCAGGCGGCGGGCCAGATCGCCGACATCGGCGGCGGCTCGCTGATGGCGGCGTTCGGCATCCTCGCGGCGCTGCGCGAGCGCGACGGCTCGCCGGGCAATCCCGGTTCGGGCGAGGGACAGCTCGTGGATGTATCGATGGCCGACGGCGCTCTCTCGTGGCTTGCGATGGTGGCAGGCGCCTACCTCGCAGACGGAGCTGCCCCTCGCCGTGGCGAGCAGCAGCTGGCGGGGTCGCTGATCTGTTACCGCCCATACCAGTGCAGGGACGGGTGGGTCACGCTGGGAGCGCTCGAGCCGAAGTTCTGGCAGGCGTGGTGTCGCGGCGTCGGGCGCGAGGACTTGATCGAGAGGCAGTTCGAGAAACCCGGCTCGGAGGCGCACGCGCAGGTGCAGGAGATCTTCATGGGACGCACTCGCGCGGAGTGGGAGCAGTTCGCATCCGGATGGGAATGCTGCCTGGAGCCGATGTTGGGTCTCGACGAGGCGCTCGAGTCGCAGCTCGTACGCGAGCGAGAGATGGTGGTCGAGATCGACCAGCCCGGCGCCGATCGCCCGGTGCGCCAGCTCGGCATCCCGGTGAAGCTCATCCGCACGCCCGGTGCGCACGATCGCCTGCCGGGTCCCACGCTCGGCGAGCACACCGAGGATGTCCTGCGCGAAACCGGTTTCGCGCAGGAGGAGATCGCCGAGCTGCTCGCCTCGGGTGCTGTCGCTGGACCGAACGCCGCAAAGCAGGACGCCTACCTGGCTTGA
>JBQCGU010000084.1:0-44007 GCA_051955355.1 Solirubrobacteraceae bacterium
ACCAGTGGGAGATGTAGTAGTTGTCCCACTCCACCCTTTCCGCCAGCGAGGTCTTGCCGCGCAAGCCGTGCACCTGCGCCCAGCCGGTGATGCCCGACTTGACGCGGTGACGGTCGCGGTAGCGGGCGACGTCCTGGTCGAACAGCTGCACGAACTCCGGTCGCTCCGGACGCGGTCCGATCAGGCTCATCTCGCCGCGCATCACGTTGATCAGCTGAGGCAGCTCGTCGAGCGAGGTGCGTCGCATCAGGCGCCCCACGGCAGTGCGACGATCGTCGCCCTCGACCCCCCCCGGGGCGGTGTCGCCGGGCAGCATCACGATGACGTTGTCCTCGTCGCGTCCGTGGATCGTGGCGGGGGTCCAGCTCATCGAGCGGAACTTGAGCAGGTCGAACTCGGTGCCGTCGCGACCGACGCGGCGCTGGCGAAACAGCACCGGACCGGGCGAGCTGAGCCTGACCGCCAACGCCAGCCCGAGCAGGATGGGCGAGATCGCGAGCAGCATGCAGGCTGCGAGCACTCGGTCCATCCCGTACTTCAGCGCGAACTGCCAGCCCTTGGGGTCTACCATCGAGAAGCTCAGCAGCGGCAAACCGCCCACCGTCTCATAGCCCGCGCGGTGGTTCATCGTGTCTAACATCCGCGCCACCACCGACACCTCGATCCCGAGCTCCTGGCAGTGCTGCACGAGCCGGCTGATGCGAGCGTCGGCAACCGAGGAGAAGGCGACGATCAGGTGGTCGACTTTCGTGCGCTCCACGATCCGGTCGACATCCTCGAGCGTCCCGAGCACCTCGACATCGCGCCCCCCCACCTCGGCGGTGGAGCGGGGGTCGTCGTCGACGAAGCCGATCGGCGCCAACCCGTACTCGGGGTGTGCGTCCAGGCGGCGCGCCACCTGGCAGCCGACGATGCCGGCGCCGACGATCAGCACAGGACGCCCAATCAGGCGCCTGGCGCGCGCCAGGCGTTGGGCGTTGGCGAGCACGATGCGCCCGAGCCCGACACCCACTAGCGCGTAGAGCCAAGCACGCACCCAGACTTCCTGGCCGGGCAATCTGCCGTTGGCGAAGACGCCGATCATGGCCACCGTCATCGCCGCCACCGACACGGCGCTCAACACCGGCACCACCCCGTCGAGCACGAGCGCACGCAGGCGCGTGCGGTACAAGCCGCGCAGAAGGAACAGCACCATCGTCAACGCGGGCAGAGCAAGCAGAGGGGCCTGCTCGCCGCTGACGCTCAGCCCGCCGAGCGCGATCACGACGCCCGCGCAGAGCGCGAGGAAGTCGACGGTCGGTCGAACCACCTGCCAACCGGAGCCTTCGAGCAGCGTTTGGAGCACGCCGTGAAAGCGGGTGGGCGACGCCGACTGGGGGGACGGCGGTGCGAGCAGCGGAGTGCGCTGGGCGACTGGCGCGCTGCTGGCCTGCTGAGTCATGCGAGTGCGGCTCATCGGCGTGGCTTCCTTACCTGGTGTTGGGAGCACGTGCTGGTGTTCGTAGTTGCGCGGACCGCCGCTGCCTTTGGGGCGTCCTTGCCCTCGTCCGTCGGCCTGCGCATGCCTCCGCCCGCCTCCCTGCTCTTTCGATGTCGCGTTCCGGCCCTTGCATCCGCCTGCGGCAATCGCCAGAGGCGGCGTAAAGGGTTTTCCCAACCGTAGCGGTGCCCATTCCAAAGATCGATGACGAATTCCCGCATTGAATCGGCAGATTGCACCGCAATCGATATCCGGGAAAACCCGCAGGCAAACGAATCATTGGACATCCGCTAGATTGCCCTCAGGCGGCATTGGCCGCCCAGCCAAACAAGCGGTTTGCGAACAGGAGCAAGGCACATGGCGAGCACCCCTGCCACCCATTCCCACCCGGACGGCAACCTGGCGAGCCTGCCGACGGACGCGATCTCCTACGAGGATCTGTATGCCCGCTGGGAGCGCGGCAACTGGAGCGCAACCGAGCTCGACTTCTCCGAGGACGCACGCCAATGGCGCGAGCAGTTCAGCGACTTCGAGCGCAAGGCGGCGTTGTGGAACTACGCGCTGTTCTTCTGGGGGGAGGACGCTGTGGCGGACAACCTCTCCCCCTACATCGACGCGGCGCCGCTGGAGGAGCAGAAGTACTTCCTGGCGACCCAGCAGGTCGACGAGGCAAGGCATGCGGTGTTCTTCAAGCGCTTCATGCACGAGGTGTGCGGGATCGGCGACGGCTCCACCGGCAGCGCGCTCGCCGCGATCAAGCCACAGCTGTCCCCGGGCTTTCGCAAGATCTTCGAGCGCCTGGACTCGATGGCGGATGAGCTGCGCGCGGATCGCTCCAAGCCCAAGCTCGCGGCAGCGGTGACGCTCTACCACGTCATCGTCGAGGCGACGCTCGCCCAGCCGGGTCAGCACATGATTTGCAGCTATCTGGAGGAGCGCAACCTGCTGCCCGCTTTCAGGCAGGGCATGGAGAACATCGCCGCCGACGAGCAGCGCCACATCGGCTTCGGCGTGAAGCTGCTCGCGGATCTGAACCGCGAAGACCCGCACGTCCCGCGAGCGGTTGCGGGCCTGCTGCGCGAAGTCACCCCCTATCTGGCCCAGGTGTTGATGCCGCCCAACTGGGACGAGCGCTACCTGACCTGCTTCGGCTACTCGTTCGACCGCATCGGTCCCGAGGCGGCGCTGTCGATGCAAACCAAGCTGCGCTCCGCGGGGCTGCCGGTCGAGGAGCTGCCCGGGCCGGCGGTCACCCCTCCGGGGCTGAGCGTTCAGGAGATCTCGGTGCGCGGACGGGAATTGGCGCAGGCAAACATCATCGGCGTCAGGGAAGGCCCCACCAAGCGCGACCCGGAAACCGTGGCGCTGCTGTTCGACACGATGCGCCGTCAGGTCAACCCGCAGCACGGCCTCGAGCGCCGGGCGACATTCCAGTGGGAGTTCACCGACCCGGACGTTCCCACGTGGCACCTCACGGTCGATAACGGCTCGAGCATCGTCGAGCAGGGCGCCGCTGCGCATGCGGACCTGCGCCTGCGCGTCTCCTACCAGGACTGGGTGGACATCGTGGGCAACCGCTTGAACCCGTTGAAGGCGTTCGCAACCGGCAGGCTGCGCCCGATCGGCAGCCCGCTCGCCCTGCGGCGGCTGACCCGGGTGTTCCCGCGCGACTGAGCTCAGCTCCGTCGCGAGGCAGCGCGCTCGGGGCTGAACTCTTCGCCCGGAGCACTCGCTTCGGAGGCGTTTTCAGACGAGGACGGCACGATCGCAGTCGGTGCGGGCATCGACGCCCGAGGAAGCGACCGCTTGGCGCCAGCCGCTGCCCGGCGAGAAGCAGCCCCGCGACGGTGCGTCGACCGCCGCTGCGGGCGCGGTGGTTGTGCGCGATGCGCCAGGAGCGGCTCACGCCCGGTCGTTGGGATGGATCGGGAGTGGGATGCCGGGCGACTGGCACGACCGGGCGCTCCCTGCGCAAGCACCACCATCGCGCCCCCGGCGCTGAGCGCGGTGGCGACGATGAGCGCCGCCTTGGCTGCCGGCGCGCTCACTCCGTGCGACGTCGCAAGACGAGTCGCGCCCCACCTGGATGCGCGACTGCCGCCTGTGACCCTGCGGCCGCGCCCGGCGGCGCGCCGGGCGCCGACGGATGAGAGCAGCGGCAGCGGAAGCGGGGGCAGCGCTGCCGCGAGCCCGCGCAGGGACAGGACGAACGCGCGGCACGCAGGACACTCGCGCAGGTGAGCCTGCGCCAGCGCATGACGCTCGCCCTCCGGGCGGAGGACGCCAAACGCGTAGGCGCGCATCAGCGACCCCTGCTGCTCGCACCAGCGACCTGCATCGATCGTCTCCAGCAGTGCGCCCACCTTCGCCGCCACGCCCGGCTTGCCGGGTGATCCATCCATCAGTTTGCGCATCCGCGCCTTGCTCACCCCCATGTGCCGAGCTGCGTGCGAGCGCGAGAGTCCCTGCAGGTAACACAGCGCAGCCGCCTGTCGCTCACGCGGGGAGAGCGCCCCGTTCAACGCCTCGAGCACATGCCGCAGGCGCGCGCGATCGTCCAGCTCACCGGCGAAGTCGGCTGCGCCCGACAAGTGCGCGCCAGATGCCGATGCGAGCTGCGCGCCCGCTTCGCACGCGCGGCTCTGGCGGGCGCGTGCGCGCAGCTCGTCCAGCGCTCGCCGGTGGGTGGCCACCACGAGCCAGGCGGCGAGGTCCTCGATCTGCTCTCCGGCGAGCAGACGCGAGTAGAGACCTTGCCAGGCTTGCGCGTAGCAAGCGTCGAGGTCGTGCGGGTCGAGCGTGACGCCCCGCGAGCGCAGGCGCGAGCGCACGATCGCAACCACGCGCACACGCAACCCCGAGAAGTCCCTGCGCAAGAGCCGCTCAGCGCGATAGCGAATCAGCGCGTCCCGACCCATGATGAGCAGATTACGAATCGTTCGAATAACCGGCAAGCAACTTGGACGGACGGACGAGCGCGCGTATAGGGTGAGCGCATCTCCAGCCCGCCAACAGCCCCCTCACCGGCGCTGCCGCCCCGCGCCGAGGTCCTCGGCGTGCCGCTGGCGATCTCCGACTATGAGCAGGTGATGGGCTGGATGCAGGCGACGATCGAGGCGCGGGGCAGGGCATGCCTGACCGCGGCGGCGGTGAACCTCGTGATGTCGGCTCGCGACGACCCGCACACCCGCGCCTCGGTCGGCGACATGACGCTCGTCGTGCCCGACGGTCAGCCGCTGGTGTGGGCTTTGCGACTGCTCGGCCACGAGCGGGCAACACGCGTGTACGGACCGGACCTGATGGCGGGCTTCTGCGCGCGGGCGGCGCACGCCGGCATCCCGATGTACCTGTACGGAGGCCGCTCACCCGAAGCGCTGCGCCTGCTCGAAAGCCAGCTGCGGGATCGCTTCCAGGGGCTGCGCATAGCGGGCGGATTCTCACCTCCATACCGAGAGCTGAGCGCCGCCGAGCGCAACCGGGTGGCGGCGGAGATCAACGAATCGGGAGCCCAGGTCGTGTGGGTGGGAACCGGTCAGCCCTAGCAGGAGCGCTGGATGCACGAGATGCGCTCGCAGCTCGACCCGCCTTTGCTCGTGGGGGTCGGTGCGGCGTTCGACTTCCACGCCGGCCTCGTCTCCCAGGCGCCGCCATGGATGCAGCGCAATGGGCTGGAGTGGGCCTACCGGCTGTCGCGCGAGCCGCGTCGGCTGTGGCGTCGCTACGTCACCCAGAACCCACGCTTCGTGGCGGCGTTCGCGCGCCAGTACATATCCTCTCGCCTGAAATGAGCGGATCGCAGGACATGGCTGACGTATCGGTGATCGGTTTGGGGCGCGTCGGGCTGCCGCTGGCGCTGTCGTTCGCCGAGCGCGGGTTGAGCGTGATCGGGGTCGACAACGACCAGACGCGGCTGGGCTCGGTGCGCGCCGGCGCGATGCCGTTCAGCGAGACGGGCGCCCAGGAGCTGCTCGAGCGGGTGCACCGCACCGGGCGGCTCGAGCTGTCAGACCGAGTGGCGGATGCGGCGCGTGCAAGGCACATCGTGATAACGCTCGGCACGCCCTCGTTCTCGCACATCGAGATCGACATGCGCGACATCCGCTCGGCGCTCGACGACCTGCTCGGCGCTCTTGCGCCCGGGCATGCGCTGATCCTGCGATCGACGGTGGCTCCGGGCACGACCGAGTTCGTGGCGGGCTACCTGCACAAGCACCGCGGCTTTCAGATCGGCGAGGACGTGTACGTGGCGCACGCTCCCGAGCGCATCGCGGCAGGTCGCTTCTTGGCGGAGATCGACTCGCTTCCATGCATCGTCGGCGGCGTGGGGGCGCGCTCCGGCGAGGTGGCGGCGGAGCTGTTCGGTGTGTTTTCGGCGCCGATCGTGCACACCACGCCGGTGCAAGCGGAGCTGGCGAAGATCTGGACGAACATCCTGCGCTACACGAACTTCGCGCTTCCCAACCTGCTGATGATGGATTGCGAGCGCTACGACGCCAACGTGTTCGAGGTGATCGAGCTGATCAACCAGGACTACCCGCGCGGCGGCATCGCGCTGCCCGGACTCACGGCGGGGACGTGCCTGCGCAAGGACTTCGCGTTCTCCGAGGAGCGCTCGAACGCCCCGGGGATGCTGCTCGCGGTGTCGCGCGTGAACGAGTCGGTGCCGCTGTTCCTGGTGGAAGGCGCCAAGCGGCGCATCGGCTCGCTGAAGGACAGGCGCGTGGCGGTGCTCGGACTGGCGTTCAAGGCGGACACGGACGACGAGCGCGACTCGCTCTCGCACAAGCTGATCCGCCTGCTCGAGCGCGAGCTGGCGGACGTGGTGACCCACGATCCGCACGTGAGCACCCCCACCGTCTCGCTGGAGGAGGCGCTGCAGGGCGCCGAGGCGGTGGTGATGGCTGCCAACCACAGCGAGTTCCGCGACCCGGCGGTGCTGAGCAGGCTGGCTGAGCTGGCGAGCGAGGAATGCCTGGTGATCGACCCCTGGAACTGCTGGGGCGCAGGCCAGGTGTTCGCCTACGCCAACGAGCTCATTGCGCTGAGGACCGCGCAAACGTGACCCGAGTGCTCGTAACTGGCGGCGCCGGCACGATCGGCGCCGCGGTCGTCAGGCGCCTGCTGCGCGACCCTGTGTACGACGTGCGCGTCTCAGACCAGCGTCCCGCGCCCCAGTGGATGCGCGAGGCGTGCGAGGTGCACACCGGCGATCTGCGCGAGCCCGCCGAGGCCAAGCAGGCGACCGAAGGCTGTCCGCTGGTGATCCATCTCGCGGCGATCGTCGGCGGCATCGCCAACTTCCACCGACTGCCGCACACGCTCACGGAGGTCAACAACGCCCTCGACAACGCCGTGATTCGTGCTGCTCTTCAGTGCGAGGTGGAGCGCTTCGTGTACGTGTCCTCCTCGATGGTGTTCGAGCGGGCGCAGCTTTTCCCGACGCCCGAGGAGTACCTGCCCGAATGCCCGGTGCCGCGCTCGGCGTACGGGTTCTCCAAGCTCACCGGCGAGGTGTATTGCCGGGCGGCGCACGAAGAGCACGATCTGCCGTTCACCATCTGCCGGCCGTTCAACGCGTACGGCCCCGGCGAGATGCCCGACGCCGAACCCGGCATCGCCCATGCGGTGCCCGATCTGATCTCCAAGGTGCTCTCCGGCCAGCGCCCGCTTCAGATCTTCGGCTCGGGCGAGCAGACGCGAACGCTCACCCACGTCGACGACATCGCCGACGGCGTAGTCGTCGCGATGAGTTCAGCCAACGGCTTGAACGAGGACTTCAACATCTCGGCGTCGCGCGAGCTGACCGTCGCGGAGATCGCGCGGATCGTGTGGGAGGCGTGCGGCAAGGACGCGGACGCGTTCGAGCTCGAGCACCTGCCGAGCTTCGAGGTGGACGTGCAGCGCCGCTGGCCCTCGGTCGAGAAGGCGCGCAAGCTGCTCGGCTGGGAGGCGCAGATCGGCGTCGAGCAGGGAATCGCAGCCACGGTGCGGTGGTTGCGCGAGCAGAGCTAGCGCCAGCGCTCGAGGAGATCGTCCTCGGGCACCTCGCGCACGACACGGGCGGGCACGCCCATCACGACGGCGCGCGCAGGCACGTCGCGTGTCACCACGGCACCGGCGGCGACGAACGCCTCCTCCCCGACCTCCACGCCGGGAGTCAGCACGCTTCCGCCGCCCACTCGGCAGGCGCGGCGCAGGAGCGCCCCGCGCAAGGGCAGCTCGGGGCCGTGACGGGACATCGTGTCGTCGTTGGTGGTGGTGGCGCCCGGCCCGACGAACACGTCGTCCTCGACGACGGTGAACGCGGTCAGGTACACCGACGTCTGCACGCGCACGCGCGCTCCCACCTGCACGTCGTTGTCGACGACGCTGCCCCGCCCGATCACTGTGCGCGGGCCGATCGAGGAGCGCTCCCGCACGTATGCCTGGTCGCCGATTATCGATCCCTCTCCGATGATCGCCCCAGCGAACACGACCGCACCTGCGCACACCGTGGCGCCGGCGTCCAAGCGCAACGCGGCAACCGCGCCTTTGGCAGCGGAGCCGCGCGCCAGCCGCGGGCGCTTGCCCAGCACGGCGTGGTCCTCGATCACGCAACCGTCGCCGACGATCGTCCCGGCGTGCACGACGACGTGAGCGCCGAAGTGGACGTCCTCGCCGATCTGGACATCCTCGCCCAGCACGAGGCCGGGAGCGCGGGAGCTCAAAGACGCACCACGTTGGCGGCGTCGGTCGAGCGCGTCACGCCACGCAGATCCAGCACCGCAGGGGCGCGCTGGACGATCTGCTCGTGGTTTACGCCCGGATGCGCGGTGACTATCAACGCCAGATCGGGCTCTTTCAGCGCCTCCTCGAAGGAAACGCTCTCCAAACCCAGTTCGCGCAGCGCGGGAACGTGGGGATCGTGGTAGCAGAGCTCTGCTCCCTGCCTGGCGAGCAGCTCGAGGATCTTCAGCGCAGGCGACTCGCGCATGTCGCCGACACCCGGCTTGTAGCTGACGCCGAACACGGCGACCCGCGAGCCTCTCACCGGACGACCGAGCTCGTTGAGCAGGCGCTGCACCTTGGACACGCAGTGGTAGGGCATCTGCTGGTTGATCTTGCCCGCCAACTCGATGAACTCGGTGCCCATGTCGAACTCGCGGGCGCGCCAGGAAAGGTAGAAGGGGTCCACGGGCAGGCAGTGCCCACCCATGCCCGGGCCGGGATCGAAGCGCATGAAGCCGTACGGCTTGGTGGAGGCGGCGTCGATGACCTCCCAGATGTCGATGCCCATGCGGTCGGTGAGGATCGCCAGTTCGTTCACCAAGGCGATGTTGACCGAGCGGAAGATGTTCTCGAGCAGCTTGCACAGCTCAGCGGACTCGGGCGAGGAGACGCGAACGACCCTGTCGCACACGAGCTCGTACAGCTCCACCGCCCGATCGGCGCAAGCGTCGGTCAGGCCGCCAACCACCTTGGGTGTCGTGCGAAGCGTGAAGTCGGTGCGGCCCGGGTCGACCCGCTCGGGGCTGAACGCCAGCTGGAAGTCGCGCCCGGCGGCGAGGCCGGACTCCTCCAGCAGCGGCGCCACGCGCTCGCGCGTGGTGCCTGGATAGGTGGTGGACTCGAGCACCACGAGCTGACCGGAGCGCAGCACGCCGGCGAGCGAGCGGACGCTGTCGATGAGAGGGGTCAGATCGGGCTCGCGGTTGGCGCTGAGCGGGGTGGGCACGCAGATCAGGACCGCTTCGACGTCCGCCAGCTCGGAGCAGCGGGTCGTTGGAGCGATGCGCCCGGCAACCGCCTGCAAGCGCTCGGAGGGGATGTCCTCGATGTATGACCTGCCGGCGGAGATCGACTCGATCTTGCGCGAGTCGACGTCGAGCGCGACGACCTCGCAGCCCTCCTCGGCGAACGCCACAGCCAGCGGCAGGCCCACGTAACCGAGGCCGATGATGCCTACGCGTCTCATGTGCGCGGAAGTCTATGCACAGGCAGCCTCGTAAACCCGGGCGAGTCGCTCGGCGACCGCCGCAGGCGCGCATATCCGCCGCACTCTGGAGCGAGCGCGCTCGCGAGCGGCGGCGTCGTTCCAGCGGCGTGCGAGCGCCTCGGCCAGCGCTGCCGGGTCGCCCGGCGCCACGAGACCGTCGGGGTCCACCAGCTCGGTCAGCGCACCGACGCGGCTGGCGGCGACCGGCAGGCCGGCGGCCATCGCCTCGGCGGCGGCCATCCCGAACGTCTCGGCTGATCGCGACGGCACGAGCGCCACCGCCGCGCTTGCCCGCAGACGGCCAAGCTCCGCCTCGGACACACGCCCGAGGAACCGCACGTCGCCCGTGCCCGCCTGTGCGTGCAGCGCCTCGCGCTCAGGGCCGTCGCCGGCTATCACGAGCGGCACCCGCGCCAGCCGGCAGGCGTCGATCGCCACGTCGACGCCCTTCTCGACCGCGAGACGCGAGACGACGAGCGCGTAGCAGCCATCGTCGCCATGCGCAGGGTGAGTGCTCGCGTCACCCAGAGCCGTGGATGCGGGCACGACGACAGGCGGTGCGAGCACGTGCACCCGCCCGAAGTCGAGCGGCGCGCCGAGCTCGCGCAGACGCTCGCGAGCGAACTCGCTCGGGACGACGATCGCGTCGGCGAGTCGCGCGACACGCCGCTGCCACAGCGCGAGCGCAGCCCCGTAGGCGATGCCCTCGGCGCGCGTGCCCCGACATCCGAGCACCACCCCGGGCAGCGTGTTGCGCCCATGACAGCGCGTGCAGTCCTCCCCGCGCGTGAAGCACACGCCGTTTGCGCACACCAGCCGGTACTGGTGCAGGTGCAGCACGACGCGCGCACCAGCCGACCTGGCCGCCGCCAGGGCACGCCAGCCGAAGGCGGGGTTGAGGTTGTGGGCGTGGAGCACTCGCGCGCCCGTCAGACGCACCGCGTCGGCCACATCTCGGGGCTCGGTTCCCCCGCGCAGCAATCCGATCGCGGCCCCCCCGCGCGACAGCCGAGCCGAGTCGCGCTGCAGCAGCTCGGTGGGCTCACCGAGCTGCTCGGAGACGAGCGAGCGCAGCTCCTGCACCACCCGCTCCTCCCCGCCGGTGGTGCGATAGCGGTTGTGCAGGAACAGGATCACGAGCCAAACCTAGACTGTTGCGGTCATGGCCAGTGCTCATAGGGCGTCGCCCGCGTCGATCGTGATCCCCACGCGGGGTCGCGCGGACTACCTGCAGGTGGCGCTCTCCTCGATCGCGCCGCAGGCACGCGCGGCGGGAGCGGAGCTGATCGTCGTGGACGACGCAGGCGAAAGCGAGGAGGCACGCAAGCTCGCCAGCCGCTTCGGCGCCCGCTACGAGCCCCATCCTCGCCCGCTCGGGCTCAACGTGGCGCGCAACACGGGCGTCGAGCGCTCCAGCGGCGAGCTGATCGTGTTCGTCGACGACGACGTGCGGGTGTGCGAGGGCTGGCTGGCGGCGCTGCTGCAGGGCGCTCGAGCGCACCCCGAGGTGGAGGTGTTCACGGGGCCGATCGTGCCGCGATTGGAAGGGCATCCGCCGCGCAGCTGTGGGCGCGAGGGCGCGCCGATCACCTCCCTGCAGCTCGGGGGCAGCGACCGCAAGACCCGCTACGCGTGGGGCTCGAACATGGCGATCCGTCGCCGAGCGCTGCAGCGCATCGGTCCGTTCGACGTGGCGCTCGAGCAGGGAGGCGACGAGCAGGAGTGGCAGGACCGCCTGCATGCCAGCGCGCCCGCAAACCGGAGCGCCGAAGCGCTGTACGTGGCGGACGCCGCCCTCCACCACCGCCGCAGCCCCTCGGACGCTCGTCTGCCCAATCTCTGCCGAGCGTCGTTCGCGCGCGGACGCGGATCGCGTCGCTTCGACGTCTGGCGCGGACAGGCGCCTTCACTCGCACGCGAGCTGGCAACGCTGGGGGGGTGCGTCGGGCATGTGCTGCTTCGACGCTGCCCGATGGGCCTGACGATGGTGGCGCACAGCGCCGGGCGACTGCGCGAGGCGACACACTTTTTCGGCAGCCACGCGCGCGTGCGCGCGCACGCCCGCGTGCCAGCCCTTTTTCGATATGCACCACCCACCCCCCCCGAGGAGGGCACCGAGGACTTCCTCTCCGGGGAAAGCGGCACCGTGGGCGGCATCGACGGCGCACGACGCCGAGCAGCCGACGCGCTCGTGGGCGCCGCCCAGATCGCGGGCGGCCAGCGCCTTCGCCTGGCGCGCGCCGCCCGCAGCAGCCCCCCGACCCGCCGGGTGCTCGTGCTGGCGGTCCAACGCCCAGAGCACGCCCGGCTCGCCGAAGCGATCGAGAAGGAGCTGAAGCGCTCGCGCCACGAGATCGAGCTGCGCAGCACAGCCCCGGGGGAGCGCGGCAAGTTCGAGAACCTCAATGTGCTGCTCGACGGGGAGAACCCGCTCGCAGCCGGCCACGACTGGCTGCTGGTGGTGGACGACGACATCGCCCTGCCGCGCGGCTTCCTCGACCGCTTCGTGTTCCTCGCCGAGCGCTTCTCGCTCGACCTCGCCCAGCCGGCGCACGCATACAGCTCCCACGCCGCCTGGCAGGTCACACGGCGCCGGCGGGGCAGCGTGGCGCGCGAGACGCGGTTCGTCGAGATCGGGCCGCTGACCGCGTTCGGCAGGCGCACGTTCTCCACCCTCCTGCCCTTCCCCGAGCTGCGCATGGGCTGGGGCCTGGATGTCCATTGGGGCGCGCTTGCGCGCGAGCACGGTTGGCGCTGCGGCGTGATCGACGCACTCCCGATCCGCCACCGAGCAGCTCCGGCGGCAAGCGCCTATTCGCGCGAGCAGGCGATCGCCGAGGCGCGCGCGTTCCTGCGAGAGCGCCCCTATCTGAGCGCCGAGGAAGCGCAGCGCACACTTGCGGTGAGGCGCAGCTGGTGAGCCGAGGAAGGTGGCTGTGGTCGCCGAGTTCTACCCGCGCCGCAGCGATCCGGTGCTCGGCGTGTGGACCCACCGCCAGGCGCTCGCCACGCGGGAGGCGGGTGTCGAGCTGCAGGTGCTCGTGCTGCACAGGCTCGTCCCGCCGCGTGCCGCCTTCGCTCGGGGCGCCGGCGCAGCGAGCAGCGCCCTGCGAGACCTGCTCGCCGAGCCGCGTCGTCAGGTGCACGACGGAGTGAAGGTGACGTACGTGCGCTACGTGTCTCCCGACCGCGAGCGCTCCTACCACTCCTGGGGAGCGTGGGCGGCTCCCGCGCTGGCCCTCGCCCTGCGCCGGCTGCGCCGCTCGTTCGCGTTCGAGCTGATCCACGCCCACAACGCCGTCCCCGCCGCCGACGCCGTCAGAGGCGCGCGCCTCGGGCTGCCGCTCGTCACCTCGGTGCACGGCGGCGACGTGCTCTACACGGCCCCGCGCAGCGATCCCGGTCGCCGGGCGGTGCTGCGCGGGCTCCGAGCCAGCGACCTCGTGCTCGCCAACAGCCAGGGCATCGCAGAGCTCGCGCGCGGATACGGCGCCCGGCAGACTCAGGTTGTGCATTTGGGCGCCGATTTGGACGGGCACGGGCATCGCGGCTCATCCACCTCAGCGCCGACGCTCGTCACGGTTGGGCATCTCGTCGCGCGCAAGCGCCACGCGGATGTGCTGCGTGCGCTCGCGGTGCTGTCGGCTCGCCATCCGACCCTGCGCTACCTCGTGATCGGTGACGGGCCGGAGCGCGCACCCCTCGAAGGGCTCGCCGCGCAGCTCGGCGTGAGCGAGCGCGTGGAGCTGTGTGGCCAGCTGTCCCCGGACGAGGCGCTCGAGCGGATGCGCGGGTGCACGCTGCTGGCGATGCCGTCGACCGAGGAGGCTTTCGGGGTAGCGTACGTCGAGGCGATGGCTGCCGGCCTGCCGGCGATCGGCTGCCGTGGCGAGCCTGGCCCCGAGGAGATCGCGGCGGCGGGCGGGGGCATGGTGCTGGTGCCCCCGGGCGACATCGAGCGGCTCAGCCAGCGCATCGACGAGCTGCTGTCCGACCAAAGCCTGCTGCGCGAGACCGCGCGCCGAGCGCGCGAGACGGTGAGCGCCCACTTCACCTGGCGCCACTGTGCCGAGCAGACGCTGCGCGCCTACGAGCAGGTGCTCGGGTGAAGCCGGTTCTGTTCGTCACCGGTCATGCGCCGGCTTACCGCGTGGGCGCGTTCGAGCGGCTGCACGCCCGCGAGGACGTCGAGTTCGCCCTGTTCGGAGGTCGGCTCAAGCACGGTGGAGCGCCGGGTTCGGAGCGGCTGCCATTCCCCCATCGCCGTGTGCGAGAGCAGGAGGTTTACGGGCTGGCGAGCAGCGGCGACTACCGTGCGGTGGTGTGCTCGACCGCGGGCCGGCTGGCGCTGCCCGCCGCCTGGGCGGGGGCACGCCGCGCGGGCGTGCCGACGATCCTGTGGGCGTCGCTGTGGGCGCACCCGCGCAGCCCGGCGCACGCAGTCGGCTATCTGGCGCTGAGGCGCTTGTACCGCTCGGCGGACGCAGTCGTCACCTACGGTCCCCATGTCAGCTCCTACGTGCAGGAGCGCGGCGCACGCAACGTCCACGTGGCGCCCCAGGCGGTGGACAACTCGTTCTGGGGTTCCACCGACGTGAGCGCTCCGAGCGATTCGCGCTGGCCGACTGACGCGCGAGTCAAGTTCCTGTTTGCGGGACGCCCAGCCAGGGAAAAGGGACTGGGGGCGCTCATAGAGGCTTGGATCAGCTCCGGTCTTCAGACGCCTACCGCCGCGCTCGTCCTCGTCGGTGTGGGATCCACCCCCCCTTGGGTCCCCGCCGGCGGCGCGGTATGCCTGGATCCGGTTGGAGCGGTGGAGCTGCGCAACTTGTATGCGGCAGCCGATGTTCTGGTGTTGCCGTCGATTCCAACACGCACCTTCAGAGAGCCTTGGGGGCTAGTGGTGAACGAGGCCATGAACCGGGGATTGGCAGTGATCGCAAGCGACGCCGTCGGCGCCGCCGCCGGCGGATTGGTGCGCGACGGGCACAACGGGCTCGTGGTTCCCGCAGCCGACACCCGAGCGTTGGCTGGCGCTCTGCGCCGCCTCGCGCTCGAGGACGAGCTGCGCGTGCGCATGGGGCAGATCGGACGCCAGGACATCGGCTCCTACACCCAGGATGCTTGGGCGGCGGGCTTCTCGCGAGCGCTCGCCAGCGTCAACCTCTCCCGGGAGCATTGCTAGCGTTGCGCGCGATGCGATTGCGGACGAGTGCGCTGGCAGCCGCCGTGCTGCTCGCTCTCAGCGCCTCTTCGGCGCTGGCGAGCGAAGGGAGCACGATCATCGAACACTGCGCCAAAGGCCAGTCGCTGAGCGGGTTCAGCGAGAACGGCTATCGCGAAGCGCTCAAAGACATGCCCACCGTAGGGCTCGAGTACTCGCCCTGCGAACAACAGGTTCGCCGGGCCGAGCTGGCGGCGGCGGGCGGCGGCGGAGCGGGCAGCGGAGCCGCGGGCGGCGCAGCCGGCGTGGCGTCGTCGGTGCCGCTGCCGCTCACACCGTCTGAGCAGCACGAAGTGCTGAGCGCCCAGCATCGCCCACCGGCGCCGGTGCTGCTCGGCAAGACGCCCGTCGAGCCGGGGGTGATGCACGCCGACGTCGCCTCGGCGGCGAGCACGCTGCCCACGTCGCTCTTGACGGTGCTCGCGCTGCTGCTCGGGGGGGCAGCGCTGTTCGTACTCGGAGAGACACTCAAGCGTGTCCGTGCACGCCGCCACCGCTGAGCACCCGCTTGCGGCGCCCGGGGAGCGTCTCTCCCCGCCGGAGCGCCGTGCGCAGGTGAGCGCAAGCAGGCAGCGCGGGCCGCTGCTGGCTGGGACATCGGCTGTGGCAGGGCTGCTCTGCTTCACGACGTTCGAGGCAGGTGGCGGTTTGCTCCTGAAGCCGATGACGGTGGTGGAGATCGTTCTCACGTTGGTGTCGGCGCTGGTCGTGGCGGGCGCGGTGCTGATCGCACCGCGCGGCATGCGCATCCACGGCGCTTGGCCGACCGGGCTGCTGCTGGCGTTCACGGCGCTCACGGCGCTGTCGGTGGGCTGGTCGGTCACGCCGGGGTCGAGCTGGCAGGACGCTGGACGGATGCTCTCCTACAGCGCTCTGTTCGCCGCGGCGGTGGCGCTTGCGCGCGTCTGCCCGCGCGGCTGGCGAGCGCTGCTCGGCGGGGTGGCGCTGTCAGCCGTGGCGGTGTGCATGTATGCCCTGCTCACCAAGGTGTTCCCCCACCAGCTCGACCCTCACGACACATACGCTCGCCTGCAGGAACCGTACGGCTACTGGAACTCGGTCGGCTTGACGGCGGCGCTCGGGGCGATCGCCTGCCTGTGGTTGGGCGCGCGGCGCGACGGACACGGGCTGATCAGCGTCCTTGCCTACCCGGCGATGGGCGTGCTGCTCGTCACCCTGCTGCTCGCCTACTCGCGCGGGGCGCTCGCGGCGCTGGCGATCGGGGTTGCGCTGTGGATGGCGATCGTGCCGCTGCGGTTGCGCGGCGCGCGCGTGCTGATCGTCGGAGCGCTCGGAGCTGCGCCGGTTGTGGCTTGGGCGTTCTCGACGCACGCCCTCAGCCGCGAATCGGTCGGACTCGCCGCGCGTGTGACGGCGGGCCGCCAGCTTGGAGTGCTGCTGGTGGCGATGGTGCTCGTGCTCATCGCGGCGGGGGTGGCGCTCGGCTTCTCGAGCGCCCGCCGACCGACCTCCGATCGAGCGCGAGCTCGCGCGGGCGCGCTGCTCGTCGCATCGATCGTGCTGGCGCTCGTCGGCCTTGCTGGCGCGCTGGCTGTGTCCAAGCGCGGATTCACGGGCACCGTCTCACACGACGTGCGCTCGCTGACCGACCCGAACGCACCGGTGCCCCCGAACACCCCGGGCCGGCTGACCGCGATCGGCAGCGTGCGTGCGCGCTACTGGAAGGAGGCGCTCCAGGCTTTCGACGCCCACCCCGTGCTGGGCGTCGGCGCCATGGGCTATGAAGTGGCGCGGCTGCGCTATCGCAAAGAGACGCTCGACGTCAAGCACGCCCACGGCTACATCGTGCAGACGCTCTCGGATCTCGGCGTCGTGGGACTGGCGCTCACGCTGGCGCTGCTGGCGGTGTGGTTGGCGTGCGCGGCGCGCGCAACGCTGCCGCTCGACCGGCGGCTTGCGATCGGATCGACGAAGACTCGCCTGCTCGGGGACCGCCTCGCGCTGCCGCGGACGGTCAGCTGGGGCCGCGTGTACGCGCAATACACGGCGGAGCGGATCGGTTTGCTCACGATGCTGTGCGTGGTTGTGGCGTTCGGCGTGCACTCGTTCGCCGACTGGACTTGGTATGTGCCGGGCAACGCATGCGTGGCGTTGCTGTGCGCGGGCTGGTTGGCAGGTCGGGGGCCACTGCTCGCACGCGGGGGCACGCAAGGGCAGGAGCAACGGCAACGGCAGCTCGCGCCCGAGGACACGCTCGTGCTGCCGGGAGCGCGCTGGCGCTTCTTGGGCGACGGGCAGCCGAAGTCGCGCTGGCGTGTGCCGCTGGGGATGGCGCGCAGCATGCGCGCCGATCCACGCGCGCTCCTGCTGGCGGTTGGAGTTATCGCGTTCGCCCTGGTGGGGGCGTGGACCGAGTGGCAGCCTCAGCGCTCGGTGGAAGCGTCCGAAGAATCGCTTGCGCTGCTCACGCGCAGCCCGGCGGCGGCGCGCAGCGCAGCGCAGACGGCAGTCGATCGCGATCCGCTGTCGGCGCCGGCGCTGTTCACGCTCGCGGCGGTGCAACGCGCGAGCGGGCAGGCGGCGCTCGGCAGATCGACCTTGGAGAAGGCGGTGCGCCTCCAGCCCTCCAACCCCCAGACGTGGCTCGAACTGGGGCTGTACGACAGGGGCACCCGACCGCGCGACGCGCTGCGCGAGCTGCAGGCAGCCGTGTATCTGGACCCGCAGTCGATCCCGACGCAGAACGCCTATGTCGAAGCGTTGCGAGCCACGCCCCCAGCAGCCGCGCCGCATCCGAAGGTTCACCAACGTCGCAGCGCGCAGCGCCTCAGAAGCGCGCGCGCGTAGCGCTGGCGAAGAGCACGCGGCGCGCCCCCGGCAGCCCTCCGGCGCCGCGCACGTCTATCCGCTCGAAGCCGAAGTCCGAAAGCAGCGCGGCGAGCGTCTGGCGGGTGTAGAAGCGCAGATGGTCGGATCGCGGATCGAAGCACTGCTCGAAGCGCCGGCGCGAGAGCGCCATGGCGATGCGTCGCAGCAGCCCGTGGTCGGGTGTGCTGAGCAGAAGCGTTCCGCCCGAACGCAGCACGCGGCGCAGCTCGGACAGCCAACTTTGCGTGTCGGCGACGTGCTCAACCACCTCGCCCGCCCACACGGCGTCGAAGCTGGAATCGTCGAACGGCAGCGGCGCGTCAGGCGTGAGCAGGCAGAGGTCGATATGCGGATGGGTTTCGCGCAGCCGCCGAAGCGGCTCGACGGCGACATCGGCTGCGACGACGCTCAATCCGGATTCGACGAGCAGAGCAGCGAAATAACCTTCGCCGCACCCGATGTCGAGCAGTCGCGGCGGCGCCTCGTCGACGCCGCTCAGACGTCGTGCGTGCGCGAGCAGCAGACGCTCGCGCAGCGGCGCATCCGAAGGCGACAGGTTGTCGGGAAGGGCTTCCCACACCGCCTCGTGATAGTCGCGGGAAGGCATGTGCGGCCAAGGCTAGTGGAGGGCTGCCGCCGCCAATCTGCTGGAAACAGCGGCAACTATCTGCGCCAAAGCGGCACACGCGCGCATCGCAGGCAATATCTTGCGCGGGTGCGCGTCTTTGGGGATGACGTGAAAGTGGCGCTTGCTGCGAAGCGAGCAGGAGCGTCGCAGCGCGCGATGAGGATCGCCTTCGACAGCCGGCCGGCATCCAAGGCGGCTGGGAAGGAGTTGCACGGAGCGGACACCTACACGCGCTGCCTGCTCCAGGCGCTGCGCGACACCGCCGCAGACGGTGTGGAGATCGTGGAGACCCATCGCCCATACGGCGGAAAGGGCCGGCGCGTCGAGCTGTTCCACACCCCGTGGATGGAGGGCGCAGTGCTGCGCAGCCCATGTCCGATGGTGGTGACGCTGCACGATCTCGACGCGCTCACGCGCCGCAGCGAGCGCTTGCGCCGAGGCGGGATGCACATGCGCCTGCGGCATCTCGCGCTGCAGCGGGCCACGCACGTGATCGTCGACAGCGAGGAGACGGTTGAGGAGGCGCTCGCCATGCTCGGGCTGGAGCGTGGGCGTGTCGTGGCGATCCCGCGGGCGAGCACGGACTCGTCAACGTGGAGCTGGCAGGACGTCGCCGGGGCCACCTGGGAGGTGTATGAGCGCGCGCTCTCCGAACCGCCGCGCCCGTTCGTCAGCAGGCCCCGCGCTGCGTCGAGGCGACGCGGAGGCTCTTGATCAGTACGCCCCGCGCCGCATCAACACGGCGGGGATGGTCTTGAACAGGATGGCGATGTCGAGCGCGAGCGACCAGCGCTCGAGGTAGATGAAGTCGAGGTGCACGAGGTCGTCGAAGTCGAGCTCCGAGCGCCCTGAAACCTGCCACAGGCCGGTGATGCCGGGCAGCACGAGATAGCGCTTGCGGTGCCAGTCCTCGAGCAGCTCGTAGTCGCGCTCGGGCAGCGGGCGGGGGCCGACGAGCGACATCTCCCCACGCAGGACGTTGACGAGCTGGGGCAGCTCGTCCATCGAGAAGCGGCGCAAGACCCGACCTACGGGTGTCAGGCGCGGATCGTCGCGGATCTTGAACAGCGCACCATCGGCCTCGTTGAGCTCCTCCAGAGCAGCTTGCCGGTGCTCGGCGTCGCAGTACATCGTGCGGAACTTCAGGCACGCGAACGGTTGCTGGCCGATGCCGGGGCGCATCGAGCGATAGAGCACAGGCCCGCGCGACGTGAGCTTGACGGCGAGCGCGACGAGCGCGAGCAGCGGGCTGAGCAGCGCAAGCAACAGCAGCGAGCCGAACACGTCGAACGTGCGCTTGACGGCGAAGTCGACGCCCTCGAACACGGGCGGCCCCAGCTCGAACAGCGGCACCGACTGCCCGGGGACGAACTCGGCGCGGTGAATGAGGATCTCCATCGTCGAGGGTGCGATCCGCACGCGCACGCCGCGCCGGTGGCATTGGTCGACCAGCTCCACCGCCTGCTCCTGGGGGAAGTCGGGGTCGGCGATGATCACCTCGTCGACGCGCTCACTCGAGATGGATGACTGCAGGTCGGCGAGATCGCCCAGCCGGCGCAAGCCGTTGGCGAGCGGCTCGGGCGAGAGGAATCCGATGACGTTGATGGGTGACCGCGGGGCGTCGCAGAGCGCGTGGGCGACGTCGCGGATGTGCTTGCCGGTGCCTACGAGCACCGCTCGGCGCTGGTAGCCGGCGGCGCGCAACACGGCGCCGGTGAAGCGCTCGTAGAGGTAGCGCAGCGAGGAGACGTAGAGCAGACCGAAGGCGAGCGAGCCCCAGAAGATGTAGTAGCTGGAGAAATGCTGCCCGTTGACGATCGCAAACCCGAGCGCGACGATCGTGACCTGGAACAGGCACGCCATGATGCGCGACAAGCCGGGCCGCTGGGCGCGCTCGGCGTAGAGCGCGGAGCGCGCGAACAGCAGCACGGTGAGCAGATAGGAGAAGGCGAGTATTTCCTTGGTGGTGCGCAGCGACTGGGTGACATCGATGTGGCCGTGGATGGCAGCCTTGAGCACGAGCGCGGTGAAGATCGCAAGCGACACCCCGAGCAGATCGAGCGCGAGCAGCGATACGACGCGCAGAACCCGCCGCAGCGTGTCCATGCGCAACAGGAACGAGAGCGCCGGGGGTCGCTTTGCGCGGACGTCGCGATCGGACAGCGCGGGCAGCGCCGGCGCCCTCTGCGAGCGCTTGGACGACACGCTGGCAGCGCGCGACGCGACGCCCGGATCGGGATCGCCGGCACGCGGCTTGGAGGGGGAGCGCACTCCCATCTCGCTGCTCACAACCCGCTAGGTTCCCAGATGTAGCGGTCGCGACGCACGCGAAAGCAGATTCTCGGCACCCCTGGACCCTACGGATATGTGGACTCGGATGGCGTTCAGCCGACCAGCATCTGCACGCCGGTGGAGTCGATCGTGCGACGCAAGCCGTCGCGAAGCGACACCTCGGGAGCCCAGCCGAGCAGCTCACGCGCGAGCGATATGTCGGGGCGGCGCTGCTTGGGGTCGTCGACCGGCAACGCCTCGAACACGACCTCAGAGCTCGATCCGGTTATCTCCTTGACCGTGTCGGCGAGCTCGAGCAGCGTGAACTCGTCGGGGTTGCCGATGTTCACGGGGTCGTGGTGGCCGGACTCGGCGAGCGCGATCAGCCCGCGGATCAGGTCGCTCACGTAACAGAACGAGCGCGTTTGCGAGCCGTCCCCGAACACGGTGATCGGCCGGTTGGCGAGCGCCTGGCGCAGGAACGTCGGGATCGCGCGGCCGTCGTGCGGGCGCATGCGCGAGCCGTAGGTGTTGAAGATGCGCACGATCGCCGTGTCGACGCCCTGCTGGCGGTGGTAAGCCATCGTGAGCGCCTCGGCGTAGCGCTTGGCCTCGTCGTAAACCCCGCGCGGGCCGATCGGGTTGACGTGCCCCCAGTAGGTCTCCGCCTGCGGGTGCTCCTGGGGATCGCCGTACACCTCGCTCGTGGAGGCGAGCAGGAAGCGCGCGCGCTTGAGCTTGGCCAGCCCGAGCGTGTGGTGAGTGCCGTAGGAGCCCACCTTGAGCGTGTGCAGCGGCAGGCGTAGGTAATCGATTGGCGAGGCGGGCGAGGCGAGGTGGTAGACGAAGTCGACCGGCTCCTCGACGAAGTAGGGGTGGATGATGTCGACGTTGAGGTGCTCGAAGCGCTCCGGATCGCGGATGTGCTCGATGTTGACGAGCGACCCGGTCTCGAGGTTGTCGACGCAGATCACGCGGTGTCCGCGGGCGAGCAGCTCGTCGCACAGATGCGAGCCGAGGAACCCGGCGCCGCCGGTGACCAGGCAGGTTGGCACGGCGCTGAGGATACTCGGGTTCATATGATCCGAGCAATGAGCGATGAGCACACGACAGCCGAGGAGCGCCTGACGGTGGCCCCGATCGTCGGGGCGGAGGACCCGCGCCGCTTCACCGACTCGGGGATCGAGATCAAGGCGCTGTACACAGAGCAGGACCTGCCCGAGCAGCTCGACCTGGGCGAGCCCGGGCAGTACCCGTACACGCGGGGGGTGCATCGCGAGATGTATCGCAAACAGACGTGGACGATGCGCCAATACGCGGGATACGCGTCGGCGAAGGAGTCAAACGAGCGCTACCGCTACCTGCTCTCCAAGGGATCCACCGGCCTGTCGATGGCGTTCGACCTGCCGACCCAGCTGGGGTTGGACTCCGACAACCCGCGATGCCTCGGCGAGGTGGGCCGCACGGGGGTGGCGATCGACACGATCGACGACATGCGCACGGCGTTCGACGGCATCCCCCTGGACCAGGTGTCGACGTCGATGACGATCAACGCGCCGGCGGCGTGCCTGCTGCTGCTCTACGAGCTGGTGGGCGAGGAGCAGGGTGTGCCCTCCGAGCAGCTGCGCGGCACGACGCAGAACGATGTTCTGAAGGAGTACATCGCGCGCGGCAACTACATCTACCCGCCCGAGCCGACGATGCGGCTGACGACGGACCTGTTCCAGTACTGCCAGGAACGGGTGCCGAAGTGGAACACGATCTCGATCTCCGGCTACCACTTCCGCGAGAAGGGTTGCTCTGCCGTGCAGGAGGTGGCGTTCACGCTCTCCTCGGGCATCGCATACGTCCAGGCGGCGATCGACAAGGGCCTGGACGTGGATGCTTTCGCCCCGCGGCTGGCGTTCTTCTTCAACGGCCACAACAACGTCTTTCAGGAGGTCGCCAAGTTCCGCGCCGCGCGGCGGATGTGGGCGCACATCATGCGCGAGCGCTTCGGCGCCAAGAGCGAGAAGTCGACGATGTTGCGCTTCCACACGCAAACCGGCGGCGTGACCCTGACGGCGCAGCAGCCGGAGAACAACATCGTGCGCGTTGCTCTCCAGGGGTTCGCCGCTGTGTGCGGGGGCACGCAGTCGCTGCACACCAACGGCTTCGACGAGGCGCTCGCCCTGCCCACCGAGCGCGCGGCGAAGATCGCATTGCGCACTCAGCAGATCCTCGCGCACGAGTCGGGCGCAACCGACACGGTTGACCCGTTCGCGGGCTCCTACTTCGTCGAGGCGCTCACGGACGAGATCGAAGGGCGCGCGAACGAGCTGATCGCCAAGGTGGACGATCTGGGCGGGTCGGTGAACGCGATCGAGTTCATCACCAAGGAGATCGACGAGAGCGCGTGGGGCTACCAGGAGCGCTACCGGATCGCCCAGGACATCGTCGTCGGGGTGAACAAGTTCGAGGAGGATGACATCGAGGTGCCCGACCTCCTGCGCGTCGATCCGCAGTCCGAGCGCGAACAGGTGGATCGCCTCAAGGCGTTCAAGGCAAACCGCGACCAGGCGCTCGTCGAGAAGCGCTTGGAGGAGCTGCGCGAGGGGGCGCGCGGGAGCGTCAACATGCTGCCGCTGATCCGCCAGGCGCTGAAGGACCGCTGCTCGCTGGGCGAGGTGTGCGGGGCGATGCAGGACGTGTTCGGCAAGTACGCGCCGACGTTCTAGGCGCCGATCGGGTCCATAAGATCCCCTCCGTGCTAGCCGGGGTGGCGTTCTTCGACGTGGTGCTCGCCGTGCACATCATGGCGGTGGTGTTCGCGTTCGGCGCGACGCTCGCCTACCCGGTGCTGCTCGGGGCGATCGGCAAGGCGGACTCGCGCGCGCTGCCCGCCTTGTACAAGGCGCTGCACGCGATCAGCGTGCGGGTGATCATGCCCGGGCTGACGGTGGTGTTGATCTGCGGGATCTACATGGCGTCCGATCACAAACTGTGGAGCACGTTCTTCGTGCAGTGGGGCCTCGGCGCGGTGGTGGTGATCGGCGCGGTGGAGGGCATGTTCCTCAGCCCCAACGAGAAGCGCCTCGTGCAGGTGGCAGACCGCGACCTGGCGGCAAGCGGAGACGGGGCGTTTGCCCCGAGCGCGGAGCACGACAGCCTGGTGCGCCGCATCGGCGCCGTGGGCGCCACGATGGACCTGATCGTGCTCCTCACGATCCTGTTCATGGCGATCAAGCCGTAGGCGCCGCTGAGAGGCCGGATGCTCGCGGTGAGTGCATACGACGTCGTGCTCGCCATCCACATCATGGCTGTGGTGGTGACGTTTGGGGCGGTGTTCGCCTACCCGCTCATGTTCAGCATCGCCGCCAAGATGGACCCGCGCAGCCTGCCGGTGATCCATCGCATCGAGACGACAGTCGAACGGGTGCTCGTCAACGGCGGATTGGTGGTGGTGGTGGGAGCGGGCGTCTTCCTCGCGACGGATGGCAAACACTGGAGCGAGTTCTTCGTGCAATGGGGCCTGGGTGCCGCGCTCGTGATCGGGGGCATCGTGGGCGCTGTGATGATCCCTGCCTCCAAGCGCGCCCAGCAACTTGCCGAACGCGACCTCGCGGGCGCCACCGCCGGCGAGGGGGAGCCTGCATGGAGCAAGGAGTACATGGCGGTCTCCCGCCGCCTGAAGCTCGTGGGCAGCCTCCTCAGCCTGCTGGTGCTCGCCACCATCTTCATGATGGCTGTCAAGCCGTAGCTCCCGACAGATCGCGCCGGGGGCGGCGGTTACGGTGGCCTGGTGGCCATATTGGATTGCGACTACCGATGTCGGAGCTAGCGCTCAGCAAGCTCAGCTATGACGCCGCGATTCGCGCGCTGGATGTGCAAGAGCGCGCGGCGGAGCACCTGCGTGCCTTATGAGGAGTTTTCGAGTACTCCGATGATGAGGCGGAGATGCGTAGACGCCTGGTCTACTGGCTGGCAATCCTTTGGAGGGACAACGAGGACAAGATCAACCACCTCGGCCGCTATTACTTCGGTGCCGCGGTCGCGCTCGTTCTTCAGCTTGTGTTCTGGACGTGGACACTCGTCGATACGATTCCTTAGCGAGGATCGCAGGCAAAAAGCCAACCCCGCCGCCTCCGCCGCCGCCCCCTCCTCCGGATTTCGGGCTTCCCGAGACCTTGGGGGGCCTCGGCATCCTTACGCGGTAGGCCCGTCTAAGGTCCCCGCAAGCGCAGGGCCGGTACCCTGGGAGCACGATGAGCGACGGGTATCGAATAGCGGTGGTCGGGGCCACCGGGCAGGTGGGCTCACTGATGCGCAAGCTGCTGCGCGAGCGCAATTTCCCGGCACGCGAGATCGTGCCGTTCGCCTCCGAGCGCTCTGTGGGGCGCGAGCTGGAGGATGGCAGCGTCGTCCAGCCGCTCACCGACGACACCATCCAGGGCTTCGATGTCGCGCTGTTCTCGGCGGGCGGGTCGACATCGGGCGAATGGGCACCGCGCTTCGTCGCGGCGGGAGCTGTGGTGATCGACAACAGCTCGCGCTGGCGCATGGATGAGCAGGTGCCGCTCGTGGTGAGCGAGGTCAACCCGGATGCAGCTTCCGAGCATCGTGGGATCATCGCCAACCCGAACTGCTCGACGATGCAGATGGTGGTGGCGCTCAAGCCCATCCACGACGCCGCCGGCATAGCACGGCTGGTGATCTCGACCTACCAAGCCGTGTCGGGCACGGGCAAGAAGGCGGTTGACGAGCTGCTCGATCAGTCGCACGCGCTGCTGCACGAGATGGACCCGCCCGAGCCGCAGGCGTACGCCCACCAGATCGCCTTCAACGCGCTCCCCCACGCCGGCAGCTTCCCACCCGGCGACGACCACACCGACGAGGAGCGCAAGCTGATCAACGAGACGCGCAAGATCCTCGGCGACCCGGCGATCCGGGTGAGCGCGACGTGCGTGCGCGTGCCGGTCGTCAACTCGCACTCGGAGGCGGTCAACGTGGAAACCCGCGAGCAGCTCACCCCCGAGAGCGCGCGCGAGCTGCTGGAAGCCGCACCTGGGGTGATTGTCGTGGACAACCCCGAGAACGCCCTCTATCCGCTCGCTACGAAGGCGTCGGGCAGTGATGAGGTGTTCGTCGGGCGCATCCGTCGCGACCCCGGCCACGAGCGCGCGATCGACATGTGGATCGTCGCCGACAACCTGCGCAAGGGCGCCGCCACGAACGCAGTGCAGATCGCCGAGCTGCTGCACGAGCGCGGATTGATAGAGCCGCGCGGCGCGATCGCCGCCGCATAGCTTGCACGCACAGCCGGCGAGGGGCACCGCAAGAGCCGAGCGAGGAGGAGTCGCGGGCGTAGGCGCGAACAGGGAGGCGATGACCGTCTCCTCGGAGGCCAAGCGCACCCTCGTGAAGTCCCCACCCGAGCTGTGGAGCGAAGTCAGCGACGCCGAGTCGCTGGCTCGCCATCTCGACGGCGTGCAGCAGATCAGAATCACGCGCGTCGAACCCGAGACGGCTGTCGAGTGGGAGGCGGAGGGCGCCAGCGGCAGCGTGCGCTTGCAGCCGTCGGGCTTCTGCACGAAGGTCACGCTGTCGCTGAACCGCGATCTGCCGCCAACCAAGGAAGCCGCAGTCGATCAGCCAGCCGACGAGCAAGCTGCCGAGCCCGTCGCCCAACCCGCGCCCATCGCCCAACCCGCGCCCATCGCTGAATCTGAGTCCGTCGCCGAACCCGCGCCCGAGCCCATCGCCCAACCCGCGCCCGTCGTCAAGCCCGAGACAGACCCGCGGGCAAGCGAGCCGGCGATCGCGCAAACCGAGATCGAGGCGGGGGACGCAGCGTCCGACGCGACGCCGCGAGAGGGCTTTTTCGCCCGTTTGCTCAAACGTCGTCGCAAGCCGACCGCGAACGCAGACGAGCCGATCGGCGCAGTACGCACGCCGCCGCACGCCGCGAGCAGCGAGCCCGAGCCGCTGCTTTCGGAGCCGGAGCCCACGGTCCCCGACCCGGAGCCCGCAGCGCCCGATTCAGAGCCCGCCGTGCCCGAGCCGGAGTCGATGGCACCCGACCCGGAGTCGACGGCACCCGAGCGGGAGTCGATGACGCCCGACCCGGAGTCGATGGCACCCGACCCGGCGCCGATGACGCCCAAGCCGGCGCCGACGACGCCCGACCCGGATCCGGAACCCATGGGGTCCGAGCCCGCAGCCTCAGCACCGGTGCAACCGCCCGTGGGAAGCGTCGCCGCCGATCTGGCGGCGCTCGAAGCGCAGATGGCGGAGCAGGACCAGGCGATGCTCATCGCCATGCTCGACCGTCTGGGCGCGGCGCACCACCGTCCCTTCTCGCGCTCCTAGAGCGTCATTTCATCGCCGCCAGCTTGCGCTTGGCTTCGATCGCCGCTTTCCGCCGTGCTTTCACTTCTTCGACGTGTTCGGAGAACCGTGCCCGCTTGCGCATCAGACGCGTTATCTCAGCGGTGACTTCGTTGGAGGTCTTCATTTTGGCGAACTTGCTCACCCTGCCGACGCCGCGATGCTGGTGCAGCCCGAGCACGAACGTCTCGAGGCTGTTGTCCAGCTGCTTGCGCCGCGCACGAGTCATGCGCTGGCTGGGCTTCATGATGACTTTCCGGCGCACGCGGTCGATGGACTTGAGCGCTTTGGCGCCTCCATCCTTCTCGGCGCCGATGAAAAACGGTTCGTTTTCGTTTACGAACGCCTTGTTGAAGGTGCGCAGCCCGTACTTGATGTTGTAGAGCTCCACCAACGCCAGCAAACCCCCGACAACCGAGCGGTCGGTCTCCGAGATTGCCATCACCGGGACGATCGAGTCGTTGACGTCGCTGCCGGTGGGAACGGTCTTCACCTTGAAGAGGTGGATGAGGCGCTTGGCCTCAGCCTGTTCGTTTTCGGTGGGTCCGATCTCGTCATACCCGAACATTTCCTTGCTTTCGCGGTGTTCGTTGCCGACGATCACCGTCCCGTGCACACCCTTCTCGTTGCCCAAACCCTTCTCGGTGACGTCGAGCGTTCCGAATCGCAATGCATACGCCGCCACCGCGATTCCTTCGATCGGGTCGCCGCGCACGGTTGCCGTGTATGCAAGCTTCAATAGATCGCCGCGTTTGTTGGCTTCGTAGAGATCCATCTTGCGTTCGGTGCCAGTGGGCGTCATCGGGCTGGTTTTGGCTTCTTCTTGGAGCTTCAACGCAGCATCTTCGATCGCTTTGAGGATCTCTTCAGGGGTGATGTCGATTGTGGTGTTCTTGTCAATCTGCAGCTTCACCCGCCCGCCGACGTCGGTGTTGCTGCTCGGGTTGCCGCCGGCGAACGCGAACAGGTTCAACCCGTCCACCGGGCCGGTGGGGTCCGGGGAGAGCCAGCGCCCGAGCCACGGCGCGAAGTCGCGGCGCTCGAAGATGTAGGTGCCGCTCAGGCGGTCGCGCTCATGCCCGTCGTAGCGGACGAGCTTGTCCTGTGCCTCGGATGCGTCGGGCAACACGGCAAACGCGGTGGCGCCGTAGGGCGTATAAACCTCGTAGCTGAGCATCCGCCCGTCCTCGCCCAGGCGCACCGCCACCGACCCGGCGGGGTCGGTGAGCGAGTAGGCGACCGATGTCTGTTCGCCTTCCACGCGCGCTTCCGCCACCTGGTTCTCGCCGTCCTTGACCTGGATGCGCAAGCCGCTCGTGCTCGCGCCTTCAGGCGCGATCGTGCGCGCCACTTCCAGCGTGTCGAGATAGAGCACGTCGAGCGTCTGGGTGCCGCCGCTCGCGGGTGTGCTCTGCAGCTCGCGCATCAGCTGATTGACCGCGTCGTGCGAGCGCACGAGCGAGCCATCCCCCCCTTCCCCGAGGCTGACGCTCGCGGCGCTCAAACGGTCGGCGTAGTCCCACGACACCGACGGCATCTGCTCGACGATCGTCTGGTTGCCGTCGCCGTCGAAGAAACGGTCGATCTGCGCCGCCGGCAGCGTGCGCTCAGGGGGAACGCCGCCGGGTGGCGCCGGGAGGAGGTCGAGCAGCGTGCAAGCCACCCCGCGGTTGGAGGTGTCCGAGAGCACCGCCTCCGTGCTCCACACCGACCCGCCGGCTGCCCGTTCGGTCCAGTACAGGTTCCCAGCCGCGTCGTACGCCTGGGTGCGGGTGCCAGCCACCACAGAGCCCGCGGGCAGCTTGCCGTCTTCTGTCGCCACCGTCAGCCCTTCGTACCCCGCCTGGCGTTCCATGGCTGCCGTATATCCACTGCATTCCAACCCACACGCACCCACCATCCGGTAGAGCGAGTCGTAGACGAAGCTCCGCTGCAACGGCGGCACGGCGTCCCCGAACAGCTCGTTGAAGGCGGCGTCTTCGGAGAACACGAGGTTGCCCACCGGGTCGTACACGTACCCGATGTCCTGAATCGCCTGCCCTTCTGCGCCCTGCCGCGCAACGGCGCTCACCAGACGGAAGCTGAGCGGGTCATAGCCGAAGCTCACCACCACTCCGTTGCCGTACACCACCTGCGTGCGCTGACCCTGGGCGTTGTATTGCGCCGAGCTCAAATACGCCACCGGATGGCCGCCCGCGAGTGCCATCTCGATCCCCGCCACGAAGCCGAGCTCGTTGTAAGCCCACGTGTAAACGCTGCCCACCGGATCGGTCATCGAGCTCAGCAGCCCGAGCGCATCGTACACGCGCGAGGACTGCCAGGCTTCGCTTGCGAGCAGCGGCGAGGAGGGCGTGGCCTCGGCAGGCGTCCAGTCGGGCTGAGCGGCGGGTTCGGCGAGATAGCGCTGCGCCACCACCATCGGCTGGCCGCCGAGGCTGTAGCCGTCGATCTGCCTCATGCCGGCGAGGTCGAACAGGCGGTAAACCTCTCCGATCAGGTTCCAACCGGCTGGGTTGGACACGATCGGCTTGCCTTCGACGAGCTGGTCGCCGTAAACGTAAGCCTCCACTATCTGCGCTTCGCCGGACCCGGACGCGACGCTCACGGTGGACGGACGCCCGAGCGTGTCGTATGCGGTGGAGATCTGCAAGCCACGCCCGTCGCGCACGAACAGCTCCTGTCCGCTGGAGTCGGGCAGCCGCAGCCGTTCACCGGCGTCGGCGCTGAGCGCGAGCAGGATCTGCCCGGTGAGGCCATATGTGGTTTGGAAGCTCTTGGCTTCTTCCCCACCCGCCACCAGGCGCGGATCGGCGCTCCAGATCTGGCGACCGAGCACGTCACTGCCGTAGCGCGTCACCAGGGTCTGGACCGCCCCCGGCGCCTCCCCGGCGGCGCCCTTGAGCAGGTCGACGCGCGCCACCGCGTTGCCGAGCGGGTCGAGCTGGAACGTCACCGGGGTTTCCGCCAGCGCCGCCGCCTGGTGCAGAGCCTGCAGTTCGCGCGGGCCGATCCCCTGTCCTTGGGAGTGTTCCCGCCAGTAGCGCGACTGCAGCACCGTGTCCACTTCGTCGGCCTGAACCAGGGTCCATGCGCCGATCGAGAACGCCGCGAAGAAGCCTTCCTGCCGTTCGACGCGAACCGGGCGGTCCAGCGGGTCATAGGTGGTGAGCGTGGCAGCCCCCAACCGTTCGCTGAGCGCCTCGGCGGTGAACGCCCAGCTGTCGCTGAAGAAGGGTTCGCAGCGGGCGTACACGAGCCCGCGGCTGTTGTAGCGAACCGCCCCCGAGGTCGCCCAGCCTTCCTTGCCGGCGCTCGGCGAAGCCTGCTGCTTGTGCTGGACGACGCGCCCGAACCCGTCGATGTAGTCCAGCGACACCTGCGGAGCTTCGGGGGCGCGATTGGGATAGTCGCGCGCCTTGGCCAGCACCCAGTGCGCCGGCTGGCCGCTGGGCAGCGCGGCGAGCAGCGCGTAGATGGCTTGCGCGTGCGCGGCGAACGGTTGTGGCAGCGCCATCGCCTCGGCGTCGGGCAGCAGCCGAAACGCCTCCAGCAGCACACCCTCCGGCGTGACATATCCGGCGGCGGCGAGCGCGGCGAGCAGCGCCTGCGAGTCGAGCCCGAGCGGCTCCAGCCGCTCGACCGTCACCTGGCCGGCCCAGCAGAGCAGGTCGTAATAGACGACCTGCGCCGCACCCTCCAGGTAGGCGTCGGGGTCGTCGATCAACGCGGCGGCGCTGGGCGGCAGGGGATGTTCGCGCCCGACTATCGCTTCGAACCCCACAGGTTCGCCCAGCTCGCTGCCGCGATAGGAGGAGAGCACCACCTGGGCGAGCGGGTCGAGCGCCACTTCGGCGACGCTGTCGTTCACGTCGCGCGTTGCGAGCGCCACCAGGGCGAGGTAGTCGAACGCCTCCACGCTGACGCTGCGCTTCAGCGTTCCCTCGGCGCTCTGCACGGCTTCGATCATCGCCACTGTCGTTTCGTCGTACACGTAGGTGGTGAGCGCACCGCACGGGTCGGTGGTGCTCGCCGGGCGATAGAAGGCGCTGGCGGGCAGGTAGGTCTCGCTCGTGCCCAACCCCCACCACAAGCCTGACGCCGGTTCGCAGACGTAGTGGCCCTG
Organism: Solirubrobacteraceae bacterium; assembly: GCA_051955355.1. GTDB lineage: Bacteria > Actinomycetota > Thermoleophilia > Solirubrobacterales > Solirubrobacteraceae > Palsa-744. The sequence continues at coordinate 30,897 of JBQCGU010000084.1, forward strand.
TTCGAGCAGCGCATCCAGAGCAGACCCTTCGAGCACCCCGGCGAACAGCGCTCGTATCTGCGCCTCGCCGAACGCCGCACGCAGCTCCACCTGCAGCAGCGCCTGAGGGCCGCACTCACCGAGCGGCGCGGGGGTGACGCCGTCGGCTTCGTAGTAGAGGTAGCGGGTGGCTTCCACCGTACTTGCCGTGAGCCCCGCTTCCCCGGCGAACGCCTGGTGTGTGAGCTTGACGAGCTCTTCGAAGGAGAAGCAGCGGTCGGCGGGTGGCGCTGCGATGCCGGTGAGCTGGGCTCTGGAGTGTTCGCAGGGGATGCCCACCCGGTACACCTGCTCGCTGTCGATGTCGATGTAGGAGAAGCTGTCGCACACCGCGAGCATCGCTTCCTGCTGGGCGGTCCAGAGGCTCTCTTCTTCGGCGCCAGCACGGCGCGGGTAGGCGACGGTGACCGACCGCAGCACCTGGCCGTACTGATCGATGTCGAGGTTCGCCGATTGGCGCAGCGCCGGGTCGGATGCTTCGCGCTCGTAGAGGTATTCGAGCGATTCGCGTTCGTGCGTGGCGAACGCCGCATACGGTCCTTCTTCTCGTGGCGCGAGATAGCGCGCTTCGCAGGCGGTTTGCGTGACGCGGTAGGGCGTGGCGGCGTCGGGTCCGCCGTCCGGCCCGTAAACCTCTTCGCGCAACGTGCGCCCGCGCAGTGAGGCGTATGCCTGGCGCACCGTTTCCCCATCGGCTGGCACCGGTCCTCCCCATACGATGCTCGGCCCTCCGAGCAGCTGCTCGTGCGGGTCGCCCGCAAACCATTCCGAGCGGATCGCCGCTTCGAGCGCGGGGTCGGGGAGCATGCCGAGCGAGCGCCACGTGAGCGTCTGGCGCGGGGCAACCGAGCTTGCCGCCTGGGCGGCTTGCTCGGCGCTCGCAGGCAAGCGGTCGTCCTGCCCGCCTTCGATCGCTTCGGCGTCGCAGCGTTCGACGAGCGCGAAGCCGTATTCGCGGTCCTCGGGACACCAGTAGCCGTGGCGGTAGTTGTATGTGGAGGTTTCGCTGCAACCGCTGATGTCGTCGCTCTGCACCACTTCCGCCACCACGGTTGCCGGGAAGGGCAGCATCGTCAGCCACTGCACGCCCGCCTGCGCATCCTGCAACCAGAAGCGACTGGAGGTCGAGTAGCGGACCTGAGCTTGGGCGCCCAGGTTGTTGCGCATGGCGTTGAGCAGATACGGACGCGTCCGGCCCGCCAACGGACACGCCCAGTGCTGCGTCTCGGGCGTGTTGGCGGTCACGACGAGCATCTCGGTGCCGGTGCCTTGCAGGTCGGCGATCGCCACCTGCGTGGGTGAGCCGACGGTGACCGGCAGCGGTATCTCCACGGGCGGGGCAAACGAGTTGCCCGATTGGTTGACGTAGACGAGCGCCCGGTCAGAGCACACGTAGACGATGTCCTGCACACCCGTGCCGTCGAGGTCTGCGAGCAGCACCCGACGTGCGTCGAATTCTTCGCCCAGGCTCGGGGCGCCGCCGAGCTGCACCGGTTGACCGAAGCTCCCGTACCCAAGGCTCGGCCAGGCTTCCACCCTGCCGTCGGAGATGCGCACGAGATCCTGCGCCCCGCCGCCGAGCATGTCCGCGAAGAGGACGAGCGCCTGCTTTTCGCCGTCGAGCGTCGGCGGCGCGCCCGCCGGAGCGGGCACTTCCTCGGCGTCTGCGAAGCCGGTGGCGCCTGTGCCCGGGTAGCGGCGCAGCCTTCCGTTGGCGAGCACCACCAAGTCGGGGAGACCGTCGTTGGAGAGGTCGGCCACCCGTCCGGCGGGGCTCGTCAGCTCCGAAGGCGATCCGGTGAACGGGACGAACGTCTGAAAGCCGCCTTCTCCGCCGGGGTAGATGCCGGTTTGAGAGGGAGTGCTGAGCAGCATGTCGAGCAAGCCGTCTCCGGTCATGTCGAGCAACCTCGCGTCCCCGCCGTCGACCGTGCGCTGCACGGGAAAGCCCTGCACGGCTTCCACGCGCCCGTATGCGGGCTCGGCGCTGTTTTGAGGGGCGCGCAGTTGCACGGTCTGGCCGTCGGCGTAGAGCGCGCTCGGCACACCCTCCCCATCCACGTCAAGGAGCGTGAAGTCGGGGGGGTTGTCGAGGCCCGCCAGGGTGCCGGGTCCCAGCGAGCGAATCTGTGCGAACGGGGAGCCGCCGAGCTCAAGAGGCGTGTAGTCGAGTTCGAGCGGAGGCAGCGGCGCCCACTGCCCGCCGGAGCATCCGATCGAGTCGTAGCGGACGAGCCGGCTTGCGACAGGGCTTTCGGCGTAGGTGAGCCGCATCAGGTGCCCGAGCACCGCTTCGGGACCGAGGCTTGTGAAGCGGTGAAGCAGCATCACATTGGCGAGCAGCCGGTAGGTGCGCACCTCGAAGCCCGCTTCGTAGCGCGAGAAGGGGTCGGGCCTGGCGGACCATTCGCCCGTCGGGCGCGGACTCGGTTCGCTCGGGTCGGGCTTGTATTGGCCGTAGTCGAACACCACTTCGGCGTGCCACTCAACGCTTGGCACCGCGCCAATCCCGTAGGGCGGGGGCGTCACCGCCGTCTGGGGCGCGTAGCGCACGAATCCGAGGTAGCGCTGAGCCGAGCGGTCGCGCCCGGCTTCGAGGGGCTGCTCGGGCAGGTTGGCGCCGTTCTCCGCCAGATACGCGTAGGAGATCGCCTCTCCACGCTGGTCGTATTGCGCTTGGAGCAACCACTCGAACACGCGCCGCGGGTTGGCGGGATCGGCGATCCGCGCGCTTGCATCCAAGCCGTACAGGCTTTCCAAACCGGTGGGATCGATGTGACGCCAAACCGTGTCGCCGTCGGGCACCCGCACCCAGCGCTCGATCCTTTCCTGCACCGCGGCGGTGCGCGAGGCATAGCGGGTGACGGTGTACTGCGTCCCTTCAACCGTCATCTGGCGAGGCGCTTCGGGCAGCGGGACAAGCGGTTGGGAGCCCAGCACGTAGGTGTCCGAGCCGTCGTAGCGCGGCACCCCGTCCCCGGTGTACAGGGAGACGGAGGGCAGCGCCAGCGAGAAGCCCCACCCCGCCGGGCCGTTGCGCCCGTCGGAGCTGTAGACGAGCGCCAGCTCGGGCGTCAGCTCGCGCGGCGCGGATGTGACGATCGGCAGACGCAGCGACGCCGTGCCAGTGAACTCCTCCACGGCAAACGAGCTCGCCACGCCGGTGGCGGCGTGCCCGCCCTGCGGCGTGGAGGGCACGCCCGGCAGCGACCCGCCGTCACGGTCGGCTGAGCTCACGGCGCGAGGTAGGTGTGGGAGTCCTCGGCCCGGCGCAACCGCGGATTTGCCTGCTCGTACTCGGGCGTGCCGATCTCGGCAAGCGACCCCCATTCAGGCGTCTTCTGCCCCTCCGCCAGCTCCCCGAGGTGCAGTTGCAACGTGAAGTCGCCCGCAACCACACCGCCGATCTGAATCAGGTGACCGTCCGGGGACCCCGACCACGAGCCGCCGAGAGCGATGTGGTGCACGCCGCCTTCGGGCTCGCGCAAGCCGACTGCGCTGACCTCGAGCGGCATGCCGTCGACGCCCATCAGGCGGTCCTTTCCGGGCACCAGGCGGGAGGCGTTGGTGAGCAGGCCGTCGGCGAGCAGCAGCGGGAGATCGGTGGGCACCACCATCAGCCTCCCGTCGCCGTAGGCGACGCTCACAAGCGGGGCTTCGGCTCCGCCGCTCGTTCCCTGGCTGAAGCCCACCACCGCCGGCTCCCACTCGACCGCTCCCGATTCGGTGAGGCGGCCCGCGAGAACGCTCGTGCCGTCGGCCACCTCAGCGACAGGACGCCGTCCGTCCGGCACGCCGACGAGCGTTTGCGCCTGCCCGCAGCAGCAATAGCACTGGCTGAATTCCCAACTGTCGTCCTGCTGGATCAGCTCAGCACATAATTTCATCATTTCCTGCGGCTGAGCCCACTTCCATTCGCCGGTTGATTTGTTGTAACAAAGCAAGCTCTGCACGGGCGAATACATAGACCTTTCAGCGCACTCCTGCTCATAGAGACCGGTCTGTTGGAAATCCACGCAGATTTCGGCGGGACATAGGGGTTGGGTTTCCGGTGAGCGATTCAGCGTTTCTTCACAGGTCTTCCGATCGAATTCTTCACTTGCATTGGAATCGGTGATCCGAGCCATCTCCCAGCCCCTTTCTGCGCCTTGCATCCCGGCGCTCTCCATCCGATGAGATCGCCGGCCCGCCCACCCCCGATCTCGAGGGTGGGCGCGGACCGGTTGTGACCCCCATGGGCGCCCACAACCGGCCCACCGGCACGACGTGCGCTAAGCGCCTTCTTTTCCTTCGCCTTCCACCTCGAACTCAACCTTCGTCGGGTCCGGCTCCAGCTTGCCGCCGTACACCGATTCGATTTTCGAGCAGGTGAGCGTGTACTTGCCGGGCTCGAGCGCCTCCTTGACCTGCAGAGCGACGACGGATCCGCCCATTTCACCGGTCGCCTTCGCCGAGGCGATGGTGCCCGCCGGGGCGAGCGAGTACTTGGCGAGGTCTTCCGCCTGTGAGGGCACGGGCGCCTGGCTGAAGACGACCTGCACCTCGGTGTCGGACACCGCCTTTGCCTGCTCGACCGTGATCGGTGCGATCGCTTCGCCGCCCGCACACACCGGCAGCGCCCCGCCGGCGAGCGCGATCATCCACGTTTCCTCGCGGCACTCGATCGACGGTTCCCCGCACACGTTGCGCGGGTTGCCTTCGGCGTTTTCCGGGCTGATCCACTTGAACAGCTTGGTGAGCTGTTCGATCGCCTCCATGGTCTGTTTCATCCAAGGAGCCCCGAACCACACCTGCTGGGAGATCACACCGAATGCGTAGAGGTCAGCCTGCCCGGTGCAGGAGTAGCCGGCGCCGTCCTTCGGATCGCCGCCTATGAAACGTGCCACCGCCTGGGCGACCGCCATCGTCAGCCCCGTGAAGCCGACACCCTCCATGCGCGCCAACCCGCCGCACACGAGCACGACCTTCTGCCCGTACTGCTCGAAGGCGTACACGTTTGGTTCGCTGCGTCCCCAATCCACGTAGTAGACGAAGTCGCGGTGGAATCCGCTGACGAGTTCGATCGCCTTCTGCGCGAGCGAGTAGCCCGAGCGTTCGGTGATCGGTTCCTGCACACCGTTTTCGACGATGTCCTGCGCCTGCTCGGCGGTGATGAACGACTGCGCGCCCAGCGGAAGATCCGCCTGCGGGCCGTACACGGCGAAGACTTCGTTGTCGACTTCCGGTTCCGCCGCGGGAGACGCATACAGCGAGAGCTCACCCGATGCTTCGGTGTGGGAGTTCTCTTCGGCGTACTCGCCTGTGCCGATTTCCGGCATGGCGCCGTATCCGGACACCTTCTGATCGGACGGCACTTCGGCGAAGTGCAACTGAAGCGCAAAGTCGCCGGCGACGATCCCGTTGGCCTGAATCAGGTGTTTGTCGATCGACCCGGTCCACTTGCCGGTGGCGATGTGGTGCACACCGCCCTTGTAGTTGCCGATGGTTGCCAGCAACACGTCTTGCGGTTCCCCATCCACCCCCATGAGCTGGTCGCCGACTTTCAAGCGCGACGCGGTCGTGAGCAGGCCGTCGGCGAGCATCAGCGGCTGGTCGGTCGAGCACACCATCTTGCGTTTTTCGCCGTATTCCAGATACACCATGGCAGGCTCGAGACTTTCGCCGCCGGTGCCGTTGCTGAACGTCACGATGGCGGGCTCCCATGAGATCGCCGTGCCGCTGGGGCTGCCTGCCAGCACGTTTTCGCCCACCTCGATTTCGAGTATCTGGCTCTCCCCGTCGGGCAAGCCGATCATCGTGTTGTCGGCAAAGCACGCACAGCAGCAGTAGCAGTTGGCGAATTCCCAACTGGGATTTTCCATGATGAGTTTGGAGCAGATTTTTGTTATTTCCGACGGGCTGGCGAATTCCCACGCACCGGTCACTTTGTTGTAGCAACCCATGGTTTGCACCGGGGCATACATGTTGCTGTTGGCGCAATCCGCGTGATAGAGTTCAGTCTCCTGAAAGCTTGCACAGTGAGCCGACGGGCATACCGGTTCTGTTTCTTTTGATTTTTTGAGCTTTTCTTCGCACGTCGTCGGGTTGAAGCCTTCGCCGACGTTCTGGACGTCTGTGTCCGTACCCATCACTGCCTTCCTTTGATTGTGGTTGTCGCGTGCTGCGTGCAGCTAGTCCCGTGGCTGACCCCAGCGGTTGAAGCCGGGGCGCTCGGGGTCCTCTCCCGGGCAGCGCTCCGAGCGCAGCCGAGCCTTTTTGGCGACCATGCATCCGCACAGGTCGCACACCTTGGGGCGCTCCTCTTTTGCGGCCATCCTGTAGAGCGTGGCGTGACTCTTCGCCTCGATTTGATGCGGACAGGCTGCGCAGGCGGCGAGCCTCTTGCTGTAACCCTCCTCGTCCATCAGCGAGAAGCCGGTGCGGGCGAACCTGCCGAGCGCCTTGGCGGCACGTCCCGCCAACACCAGCGCGGAGGGGTCCTCGGCGACCGCGGGCGGGTTCTCCAACAGGTGCTCCATCAACTCGGGCGCCCCGCGAGTGGCGAGCAGGTTGCGGGCGTACACCTTGTCCTGGGTAGCCGCCGCCAGCACCCGCTCTGACACGGGACCGCTGAGCCCGAGCATCTCGCCGAAGCGGGCACACGACTGCGCGAGCGAGACATCGGATGGCTGCTCTGCGACGGTGCTCATCAAAACACGCTCCCTTCGTAGCTGAGGATCAATTCTGCGTTGAGCAACTTGGTGGGGTCGATGTACTTCTGTTCGGCGTCGAGCAGCTGCTTGAGCTTTGGGTTTTCGCGCATCTGCTTCAGATCGAACACGAGCGCCCACGCACCCACGAACTTGCTCTCTGGGAGCGTCAGGCCGCCGATGGCGCCGATTTCTTCGGCGAACTGGAACTCTTCCTTCGGCGCGCCGTCTATCGACGCAGACAGGAATTCGACTTTGCTCGGTATTGCGACGTCATCGGTTTCAAGCCGGACGAACACATCGGTGAGCGTCGCCGACTTCAAATATGCAAGCGACCCTTCCTTGACTTCGAACTGGAGGGTTTGCGTTTCTTCGCTTGGGTGTTCCGCCATGAAGGCGTTCCATTGCGCCGAGTACGCCTGAGCGAGACTCAGATACACCGCGCCCGGCAAGGGGTAGGAGTGCAAGAGCTTCTCCACCGTGCCCGCGTAGGTCTCTCCGCCTTCCTGTGCGGTGTAGCGCAGGGTGATCACCACATCGCTGATCGCATTCAGGTCGAAGCGGTTGGTGGATTGCGGCAGCTGCAGTTCCCACTTGGACACAGCGCCCGTGCCCTCGAACGGCAGATAGCGTTCGTCGCGGAAGTCGAGCTGGAACACCCCCGAGTCTTCGACGCCGCGGGAGATCGCGATCTGCTGGCGCGGAGCCCAGTTCTCCCGGACGCCGCTCGGAGGCTGCCCCGTTTTTTCGAGCATGTACTTCGCGGACGCTTCTTCTGCGGAGGTCGCAACCGCGCTGTAGGTCTGCTTGAGGGTGGCCTTGAAGTTTTCGTAAGGCCCGATGACGGCAGGGATCGAGATCGCGATGTTCTTGATCTGCCGGTTGTACTGGCTGGGGTAGTCGTAGTCGAACAGCTGCTCGCTCAGTTCGAACGTGCACTTCCCTGTGTCGCGCAGTTCCCAGAGCGCGTTGGGGTCCCACAGCGCAAGCGACACAGTACGCTCGATTTCGAGCCTGCGCGTGTTCTTGGCGACGTACGCCGACTCCATCTGGGAGAGCGAGAAGGAAAGGTTCTCGCCCGCCATCAACCCCTTGTGGAGATTGTCCCAGTAGTTGAAGGACAGGAAGCTTTCTTCGGTGCCGAGCTCGAAGCGGTAGCACTCCTGCGTGGCGAGCGCGAGTTCCAGAGCGAGTTTGTACGCCTGGAAGTACACCGCCGAGATGCGCCCCACCATCCACTGGTAGAGATCGACGTTGGTGAACTTGTTTTTGAGGTATTCGTACACCTGCTTGTTCTGTTCGATCTCGGTCTTGTTGATCGCCAGTTCCTGCCGGGCGCCCGCCAGATGCTCTTCAGCCGACTCGATCTGCTTTTCGAGGCTCCCCACTTCGTATTGCGAACTCTGCAACGACAGCTTCCAGTCCTGTTCGCGGCGCTGGTAGCCCGCCATCGTGAGCGACCGCTGAGCGACGAAGTTGGAGATGTCCGCTCCTATTTCAGCGCCGGCGCTCGCCGCGGTCATCGAGGAGCCGACCTGCACGCCCCCGTAGGTGATGGCAAACGGGGACCCGATCTGCGGGATGGTGTAGGCGATCGCGGCTGCCGCGCGGAAGCCGCTCGCGAGAATGCTGAACGCGAGCCCTGCCGCCATGGCTTCGAGGTTGGTGGTCTCCGATTCGTCGAGCCCTTCGGAGATCAACGCCTGGTAGGTCGAGACGCGGTTCTTCGCCCCAGCCAACGATTCGCGCAGGCTTGCAAGCGTCCCTTCGGCCTCCCCGATCGCGTCTTCCTTGACGCTCGTCATCATTTCCAGCACGCTTCGTTCCTGGGTGCTGCGCAGCAGCTCGAGGCTTTCGCCGTCCTGCCGTTCCAGCGCCGCGAGCAGCTTGCCCCCGAATTCGATCACCTGAGCGCTCACACTGCGGGCGCGTGAGAGCATCGCTTCGAAGCGGTATGCCGGTATGGTCGCCGCCGATCCCTTCGTCGCCGGCAGGTAGCCGTTGCCCGTCGCCCCCGCCTTCACGAGTTCGAGCGGGTTGATAGGCGGCGCAAACAGTGGGAGCTGCCGGATTTCGCCCTCGATGTTCATCGAATGGCGGATCTTGTAGAGGCGGTCTTCGATCGTGTCCCAGTAGTGCAGGAGCTTTTCGTTGTCGGGCACGCAGAAATACGTGTTCAAGTCGTTGTACGGGGTGCCGCCCTCCTCGACCGCCGGCGCGTATGCGCTCGGAGGCGGCAATGTGTTCTCCACCTCGATCAGGAACGTCGGGATCCCATCGGGATATTTTTCCTGAATTTCGGCGAAGTCCATCGCTTCGCGTGCAGGGCCGGGACCGAGATCGACCGGACGTTCGCCCAGCAGGTCGAGCGCATAGACGTAGAGCATCGTGGCGGCAGTGGTGGTCTCGAAGCTTTCCTGCATGAACAGCGAGTCGCCCCACGAGATCAGGTTTTCGACGTACTGCATGAGCGTCGACTTCTCGAACGACCCGATCCGCATCGATCCGATCGCATACGGGTCGTAAGGGTCGTTCTCGTACACGTAGATCGCCGGGTTTTCATCAGACAGCGTTTCCTTGAGCGTTTCCAGCGTCGCGTTGCGAAACGGCTGGAATTGCCAGTAGTGATCGGCGGGTGTGGCTACCTCGTAGTTGAGCAGCACGTTGCGCACCACCGACTCCGTGCTCGCTTTCACCTTCCCTTCGAGCAGGAAGCTGAGGTCGGTCTCCGGGGTGAACTGGGGGTTGACGACCCCCTGCTGCTGGTTGCCGTCGCTTGGCGTGCCGAGGATCGGCGCCGGAGGGGTGCCGATGTCGTGCTTCTTCAATTCCTCGAAGATCTGTTCCGATTCGGGCGTGCTCACCGTGCCTTCGGAAAGCTGGTGGAACGTGGTGGGCGCGATGAATTCTTCCGGCGCCGTCGGGTTGAGGATGTAGCGGAACCACGTCTCGGCAGCTTCGAATTGCTGGTTGACCGTGAGGCTGTTGGCGACCAGCATCGGAATGAAGTAGAAAACCTCCCAGTAGTACACCCCGTACACACCCTCGAAGTCCACCTGGGCACCGTCGAGCAGCTTCGGCCATGTAAGGTTGTACTGGCTCGGCGAGAACCGTTCGAAGGGAAGGATGCTTACGACAGGAGCCTGCTGAGAGGAGAGCGCGAGCAGCCCCGGCACGCCCTGGGCAAACAGCGCGCGGCTGAGGCGGTCGGCGGCGCCGGTGCTCGTACGGGTGACTTCGAAGACGTAGTCCCACAGCGTGCTCAGCTGCGCCGGTCCCGGATTGTCGTATGCGTATTCCACCGGCGCCGTCAGTTCCACGAGATCCTGGTAGACCACCGGAACCTGTTCGGAGGTGAGTTCTTTGTGCATCACCATGTTGGCGAGCACCTCTTCGACCAGCGCCCCGGTGACGTACTGCTGGCTCACACGTCCGGTGACATCGATGATTTCGTACGCACGGAACTGCTGGACGATCATCCCAGCGGTTTTGTCGTCTATGGAGGATGAGACGAACGTGTCTGCGGACGCAAACGGCGTGTTGAGCAGCACGTTGCCCACCGCGGTTATCTGCGCTTCGGTCAGTTTGGGCTGCACGGCGGCGAGCATCACCGGCAGGACGTCTTTGTACACCACCTGTTCGGCTTCTTGGTAGACGGCGTTGCCGTTCTCGTCGATCAGGCCGTATTCGCGCATCGCCGCATACGTCTGCCCCGCCGACTGCGCTTCCACGCCGGCGACTTCGAACGATTTCGCGGTGAGCGTCGGGCGGCGCACCGCCCGCCCTTCTTCAAAGGAGCGGAATACGGGTGTGCGGTCGCCTCCAGTTCCCCCGATCGGCGGGAGCGTGAGCAGGAACGACTCGTCGCCGTTGTCGAACTGAAGCCATCCGGGCTGGTTCTTGACCGTTATCAGGCGCCCGTTGACCGGGGATATGTTTCTCAACGGGATCATCGTGCCGAGCGACTCCAGCATCACTTCGCGCACCTCGTGGAGCTGCTGTTCGGTGAGGTGCAGGCTTTCGAGCGGCGTGGCGATGTCGGTGGTGGAGTTGAACGGCTGTATCACTCGGTAGTAGCGATCGAGCAGGCCGCCGCTCTGCAGCAGCGGTGGGATCTGTTCGGCTAGCGACTTTTCGATGCCGGCCTCTTCCAGCCCCCTGGCGGTCACCGGCTCCACCGGAGCAGGGCGTTCGTAGCCCTCACCCACGTCGCCGAAGTAGTTGTCGTAGACGACGTTTGTGGAAGGGACTATCTCGAGCAGGTTTTCGACCGAGTCCACCGCCCCGCGTACGGGGGGGTTGGTGGAGGCGTTGCCTTCGAGGGAGACGATCAGGAACTCGTCGCGCGTGAGCACGTAGTTGCTCTGCAGGTTGACGTCGATGTTGACCGGGACCGTCACCGACAGCTGACTCTTGAGCTTTGCGAGGATCAGGCTGTTGAGGTCGACGGTGCGTTCGTACATCGTTTCGATGAACGCTGTCTCGTCCGGGTTTTCGCCTTGTGCGTTTGGCGTGAGCGTGTACGGTTCGGACGCGTACTCCTGCATGAAGGGACCGCAGAAGACCGAGATCTTTTCGTAGTCGGCTGGGGTATTTTCGCCGTAAACGAGATTGCCCTTGCCGATTTTCATGACATACACCCGCTGCCACGAGGGTTCGGACATGTCGAGCAGCGGGGCGAACGGATCGGTGCCGGGCACCGTCTTGCCATTCGGCGGTTCGTAGTTGACCACGCGTTCCTCAACCAGAATCTGGGGAGTCACCCACTTGCCGCCGTGGTTCAGGAAGGAGTAGTAGATCGACTGCTTCCATGTGGTGCTGTTCGATGTCTGGGTCGTCTCACCGGTGGTGCTGACGGTCGATTCTGTGGACTGCTTGAGTTCCGCCCAGAAGATGAACAGACGGTTGAACGCGTAAACCGGCGTGATGAAGTCGGAGTTGATGGAGACGTCGATGTCCACCCATTCCGTCCACGAGCCGCCTTCCGGGCGCGAGCAGTAGTAGAAGGTTGGGGGCGAGGTCTCGGTGCGCGCAAAGAGGAACAGCGTGTCGACTTCCCCGTCGGGGCCGTTGACCTTGCAGTGGTAGCTGTTGACCGGCTTGAGCTTCGCCAGCTCGTTGAAGCCCGCGAAGTACCCTTCGTAGGCTTCGGCTACGTAGTCTTCGGTTATCTGCGACTGCTGCAGCTCGTTTTCCAGTTCCTTGAAGAGATTGGTGCGGTTGCGGCGCACCGACGGAACCATGTAGTTCTCCGGGTAGAGAAACACTTCGCGGTTGGCTTGCCAGGTGCGGTAGTTCATGATCCACTCCCACCAAGGCTCTGGGATGTCGAGGTTTTCGATACCGCGTTCCAGCAACAGCCTGCAGCGCTGCAGGTAGAGCTGCGCCGCGTTGGTGGCCTCGACTATGTAGGAGATCTCCACGGCGGCGCCGGTCTGAACTTCGATGAGCATGAACTCGTAGACGCCGTCCGGTGAGGTGATGTCGGAGTAGGTCTTGCCGAGGTTCCACTGCACGAGCCCCAGCAGGGCATCGCGCCGCTGCGCTTCGATTTCGCCCTGCAGGCGGGCGGCGTTCACTTCCCAGGTCTCGGTGTCGTACAGCGAGGAGATCTGGTGGCGCACGCTCGAGGCGAACGCTTCATAGGAGCTCCACTGCGATTCGTCGAGCACCGCCAGGCCGGCGAGCGTGCCCGTATAGGTGGTGTCGGCGCCGAGCTTCGCCGCCAGCTCGAAGCAGTTGTCGAGCATGAGGATGACCGCGGGCGCCTCGAGCACTTCCTTTGCGAGCGCGTCGAGCAGCGACAACACCTGAGCTTCGTTCCACCCGGTGACAGCTGACAGCGCCTTGGCTTGTGTCTGCGTCGATTCGCCCTTTGCGCGAGCGTCGGCAAACGATATGAGACCCCCTGTGGTGTCCTGAAAGGCGAGGGTGAAGCTTTGGTAGGACTGCAGCGTGCGCACACCGCTCAGGCCCGCGGCGTCCAACGCAGCTATCTCGTCGGGCGACATCGACCAACCCATCCCGCCCGCGTTGTCCTCGGCTTGCTTGCGGTTCTTGGCGCCGGGGATCGGCACCGCGCCCTTGGCGATGAGCCACTGCAGCGCCACCTCCGCCGGCGTGCGGTCGTGCGCCGCGCCGATACGCCGCAGCACCGCGACGACCTCTTCGACCATCGTCATCGGGTGGGCGGAGAACGAGCGCTTGCCGGGCGGCGGGTTCTCAGCCGAGTACTTGCCGGTGAGGCGTCCCTGGCCGATGGGCGAATACGCCAGCACGATGACGCCCAACTCGGCGCAGGTGGCGAAGAGGCCGTTGTCGAGCGGCGCGGTGCGCAGCAGCGAGAACTCGAACTGGTTCGACGCCAGCTTCAGGCCGCGCTT
>JBQCGU010000085.1:0-17846 GCA_051955355.1 Solirubrobacteraceae bacterium
CTCCCCAGCCTCGAAGCGAACGTTCTCGAGCAGCAGGATGTCGCCCGCCTGGAGCCGCGCGGGGGGCGGCCAGGCGCGCGCGCCGCCCACCCCCGCGGCACACCACGCCCGAGCACCCCGCGCCACGCCCCCCCCCCGCGCCCCCGGGGCGCCGCCCCGGGGGGGCCCGGGGGCGGGGCCCGCGCCCCGCCCCTCGGCGCCCGGCCCCCCGGGGGGCCGGCGCCGCCCCCCCCCCGCCCCCCCCCCCGCGGCTCCAGGCGGGCGACATCCTGCTGCTCGAGAACGTTCGCTTCGAGGCTGGGGAGACGAGCAACGATCCGCAGCTCGCGCATGCGCTTGCCGACCTCGCGGACGCATACGTCGACGACGCGTTCGGCGCCGCGCACCGCGCGCACGCCTCCACCGAGGGCATAGCGCACCTGTTGCCGCATGCAGCCGGCAGACTGCTCGAGCGCGAGGTGAACACGCTCACCGGCATCCTGCGATCGCCGGAGCGTCCGCTCGTCGCGGTGATCGGGGGCGCCAAGGTGGCGGACAAGATCGCTGTGATCGATCGCTTCCTGAAGCTCGCCGACACTGTGATCATCGGGGGGGCGATGTGCTTCCCGTTTCTCGCCGCCCAAACCCACCGGGTGGGAGACTCGTTGTGTGCCTCCGAGGATGTCGAGCACGCGCGCAAAGCGCTGGAGGAGTCCAGTCGCGAGGACGCGGCCCAACTGCTGCTTCCCGTCGATCTGGTGATCGGCGAGCGGTTCGCCGCTGACGCCGAGCACCGTGTGCTCGACGGGGTGGACGTGCCCGACGGCTGGATGGGGCTCGACATCGGACCGCGCACGGCGGAGCACTATGGCGCGCAGATCGCCGCGGCGGGCACGGTGTTCTGGAACGGCCCGATGGGCGCTTTCGAGATGGAGCCTTTCGCTGGGGGCACCCGCGCGGTAGCCGAAGCGGTGGCCGATGCGCCGGGTGTCACCGTCGTGGGGGGAGGCGACTCGGCGGCTGCGCTCACACAGTTCGGCTTGCAAAGCCGTGTCACGCATCTTTCGACGGGTGGAGGGGCGACGCTCGAGCTCGTAGAGGGCCGCGTGCTGCCGGGAGTACAGGCGCTTGACGATCAGGAGGCTTGAAATGACGCGCGTGCCGCTCGTGGCGGGCAACTGGAAGATGCACAAGACCGAGAGCCAGGCCGAGGAATACATCCAGACCCTGCTCCCGCGGGTGTCCTCTGTGAGCGGGGTGGATGTCGCGATCTGCGTGCCCTTCACCGACCTGCGCGCGATGGTGGACAGCGCGCGCGGGTCGCGCGTGGAGGTTTACGCCCAGAACATGCATCACGAGCCCGAAGGCGCCTACACCGGAGAGGTGTCCGCGCCGATGCTCCTCGAGCTGGACGTGCAGGGCGTCGTGCTCGGGCACTCCGAGCGGCGTGAGCTGTTCGGGGAGAGCGACAAGGCGCTCGCCCTGAAGGTGCCTGCGGCGCTCGGCGCCGGCCTGAAGCCGATCCTGTGCGTGGGGGAGACCGAGTCCGAGCGCGACGCCGGCGACACCGAGCGCAAGCTGCGCCATCAGGTCGGCGAGGATCTGGCAAACGTCTCCGACGATCAGCTCGCCGAGGTCGTGATCGCCTACGAGCCGATCTGGGCGATCGGCACAGGTCGCGTCGCCGCGCCCGAGCAGGCGCAGGAGGCGATCGCCTTCGTTCGGGCGCTGATCGAGGCTCGCTCGGCGGATGCTGCGCAGCAGGTGCGCATCCTCTACGGCGGGTCGGTCAAGCCGGAGAACGCCGCCGAGCTGCTTGCCCTTCCGGACGTCGACGGTGCGCTCGTCGGTGGGGCATCGCTCGATGCCGCCTCCTTCGAGCAGATCGTGGCTGCCGCGGTCCGATGAGCTCGAAGCCGGCGCAGAGCGTCTGCCTGGTGGTGCTCGACGGTTGGGGCCTGGCCGAGCCTGGGCCTGGTAACGCCGTCTCGCTGGCCGACACGCCCGTGTTCGACCGCCTGTGGGAGACATTCCCGCACACCACGCTCACCGCCTGCGGCGCCGCCGTCGGACTGCCCGAGGGGCAGATGGGGAACTCCGAGGTCGGACATCTGAACCTCGGCGCGGGAGCGATCGTCAAGCAGGATCTCGTTCGCATAGACGAGGCCGTCGACAGCGGCACGCTCGCCCAGAACGAGCTTCTGCGTGCGGCGTTCGCCAGCGGCTCGCCCGGCTCGCGAACCCACCTGATCGGCCTCGTGTCGGATGGTGGGGTTCATTCCTCGCTCGAGCACCTGCTCGCATTGATCGAGCTGGGCGGGGAGCTTGAGCCGAAGAGCGATTTGGTGGTGCACGCGTTCACCGACGGCCGCGACACGCTGCCCCACTCGGGTGCGTTGTTCCTTGCCCAAGTCGATGCCACGCGCGCGCGTGTGGGCTCGGTTGTGGGTCGCTACTTCGCGATGGACCGCGACCGGCGCTGGGAACGCACGCAGCGGGCCTACGACATGCTCGTGCACGGACAGGCGCCCCATCGCGCGAGAAGCGGCGAGCAGGCTGTGCGTGAGGCGTACGAGCGTGGCGAGACAGACGAGTTCATCGAGCCGACGCTCGTTGGCGACGATGCGCGCATCCGGTCCGGGGACAGCGTGATCTGCTTCAACTTCCGCCCCGATCGCATGCGCCAGCTCGTGCGCGCGCTGGCCGAGCCGGGCTTCGGCGAGACGGATGAGCAGCTGCCCGGCTGGCAAAGCCGCGGCGGGAGCGCGCCCGTCGAGCGCCTCATGACGCTCACCGAGTACGAGGAGGGCTGGCCCTACCCGGTGGCGTTTGCCCCGGAACGTCCGCAAACCACGCTTTCGGAGACGATCGCGCGCAGCGGCGCCAAGCAACTGCACGTCGCCGAGACCGAGAAGTACCCGCACGTCACCTACTTCTTCAACGGCGGCGAGGAGACGCCGTGCGCGGGCGAGCGGCGCGAGCTCGTGCCCTCGCCGCGTGATGTGCCGACCTACGATCACAAGCCGCAGATGAGCGCGTGCGAGGCCGCCGACGCGTTTGTCTCCGCGTGGCGCGAGGACCAGCCGGGGTTCGGGATCATCAACTTCGCCAACGCCGACATGGTGGGCCACACAGGCGTGATACCGGCGGCAGTGCGGGCGATCGAGACGGTTGACGAGTGCCTGGGCAAGGTGCTCGACGCCGTGCATGACAGCGGCGGCGTGTGCGTGGTGACCGCCGATCACGGCAACGCCGATCACATGCTCGAGCCGGACGGCAGCCCCAACACCGCCCACTCCCTGAACCCGGTTCCACTCGTAGTCACGCGGGCCGGCATCGCCTTGCGCAAGGGTGGGATCCTCGCCGACGTGGCGCCCACTGTGCTCGATCTGCTCGACGTCGAGCAGCCCGCGGAGATGACCGGGCGCACTCTGATCGAGGGCTGAGAGCAGCGCTCGCGCGCACGCCCGCTGCTATGTTCGATGGGCAGCAATCAACGTAATCCGACCTGCTCATGTCCGCCGCAACAGCATCTGCAACCGTCTTGAAGTTCGCCCCCGTGCCTTCTCCGCCGGAGGCGGCGAGGTCTTCGGACGGCGTCGGCGAGGACGACGGCTCGGACGTCGGCCTGCAGGCGTGGCGCGGTCTGCTGCGCACGCACGCATTGCTCGCCAAGCGCCTGGAGGCTCAGCTCGATCGCGAGCACAAACTGCCGCTCAGCTCCTATGAGGTGCTCCAGCGCCTGCTCGACGCGCCCGACGGGCGCATGCGGATGTGCGATCTGGCCGAGCAGGTCCAGCTCTCGCGCAGCGGCCTGTCGCGTCTGGCCGATCGTTTGGAGCGCGAGGGGCTGCTCAGCCGCTGCAGCTGCACCCACGACGCGCGCGGCGCCTACGCCTGCCTCACCGACTCCGGGCGCGAGCGTCTGAGCGAGGCTCGCAAGACGCATCGAAGCGTCGTGTGCGAGCACTTCCTGTCCCACTTCTCCGCCGAGGAGCTGCGTGCGCTGGCGGGCATGTGGGAGCGGATCTTGCCGAGCTGCTGCAACGGCGACTAGGCGGAGCTGCCGCTGCGCTTCTCGGCGTCTTGCCGCCGGCGA
Organism: Solirubrobacteraceae bacterium; assembly: GCA_051955355.1. Lineage (GTDB taxonomy): Bacteria > Actinomycetota > Thermoleophilia > Solirubrobacterales > Solirubrobacteraceae > Palsa-744. Next base: position 4,079 of record JBQCGU010000085.1, read on the forward strand.
TGGCGCATGTGGGCGATCAGCAGACCGCCAGCCACCGCTACGACTGCCACCAAGCCGAAGATGCCGAAGGTCTGCAGCGCGTCGCCGGCTGCATGGCCCAGGTAGTACGCAACCAAGCCGACGCCCGTGGCCCAGCACATGCCGCCGAGCGCGTTCCAGAACAGGAACGAGCGCCAGCGCATGTGGGTGGCGCCCGCCAGCCACGACGCCCACACGCGCAAGCCGAGCAGGAAGCGGCCGAAGAACACCGCCTTGGAGCCATGGCGCTCGAAGAACGGTTCGCCTGTCTCGAGCACCTGCAGGCGCTGGCGGTGAAAGTGCCCGGGCCGCTGCAAGATCCAACGTCCGCCGCGGCGTCCTATCTGATAGCCGATGTTGTCGCCCACTATCGCCGCCGCCGCCGCGAGCGGGATGACGGCGGCGATCTCGAGCTGACCCTGGCTGGCGAGCACCGCGGCGGCGATCAGCGACGTCTCGCCCGGCACGGGAACGCCGCTGGACTCCGCCATCACCAGCAGCAACAGCACCGGGTAGCCGACGTGACTGAGGTCGATGATGGTGGCGAGCATGCGGTGACTTCTAGGATGCCGCGTCGGTGACCTTGACGATCGAAGCGCGCGACGGCGCGTCCAACGCGCGCGCCGGGCGCTTGCACACCGCGCACGGCGATGTTCGCACACCGGCGTTCGTCCCACTGGCTACAAAGGCCACCATCAAGGGGCTTCTACCCGCTGAGGTGAGCGCGCTCGGCTACGACATGGTGCTCGGCAACACCTTTCACCTGATGCTCAAGCCGGGCAGCGAGCTGATCGAGCGCCTGGGCGGGCTGCACCGCTTCATGGACTGGGATCGCCCGATCGTCACCGACTCGGGCGGCTTTCAGGTGTTCTCGCTCGGCCACGGCACCGTCGCCGACGAGATCAAGGGGCGCTCACGTCACGGCGCCGGTGTGCGGCGTCAGGGGGCGATCCTGTCGATCGAGGAGCAGGGGGTGCGCTTTCGCTCGTATGTGGATGGCCGCGAGCGCCTGCTCTCTCCGGAGGGCTCGATGCAGGTGCAGGCGCAGCTCGGCTCCGACATCGCGCTCGTGTTCGACGAGTGCACCCCGTTTCATGTCGATCGCGACTACACCGCCCGCTCGACCGAGCGCACCCACCGTTGGCTCGAGCGCTGCCTGCGCTGGCACTCCGAGCACGGGCCACCCGGGCAGCTGGTGTACGGGATCGTCCAAGGCGGCGTCTATGAGGATCTGCGCCGCGAGTCCACCCGAACCGTGGCGGCGAGCGGCTGCGGCGGGGTGGCGATCGGCGGCTCGCTCGGCGCGGAGAAAAGTCAGATGTACGAGGTGGTGTCCTACGCCACGAGCGAGCTGGGCGGCGAGTACGAGCAGCTGCCGCGCCACCTGCTCGGGATCGGCGATATCGAGGACCTGATCCGGGGAGTGGAGCTGGGCATCGACACGTTCGACTGCGCGATACCCACGCGCCTTGGACGTCACGGGACGGCGCTCGTGCCCGAGCCCGACAAACGCTGGCGGCTCGACCTCGGGAAAGGCGTTTGGCGCACCGCCGAGGAGCCGCTGATGGAGGGCTGTCCGTGCCCAGCCTGCTCCAGGGGCCTTTCGCGTGCCTACCTGTCCTATCTGGCCCGCGCGGGGGAGCTGACGGGCATGCGGCTGCTGACGCACCACAACCTCGCGTTCGTGCACGGATTGATGCACGAGCTGCGCGAGGCAATCCTCGGCGGGCGACTGCCCGAGACCGCCGCGCGGCTGCGCGCGGGCGAGCCTACTTGGTGTTTTCGCTCACCAGCCGAGTGAGGGCTTCGGCGCTCTTCTGGACGTCGTTGTAGACGACGTTCTGGAGCTTGACCTTCGTCGGCGCGGGCGATGTGGCGGCGACGATCAGCGCGATCACGCCAGCCAGCGCGAGCAGCCCGAGCAGCATGAACGCAAGCCTGCCGCCAGCCGAGCGACGGGCGGGCCGTCCGGTGGCGGGCAGCGGTGCGGGCTGGGCCGAGCGGGCGGGGCCACGGCGGGGCTTGCGTTGGACGACCGCCCCAGGCGCGCCGCCGGCGCGATGGACGCGCGTGCCGCTCGCCAGCACGCTCGTGGCCTCGGTGGAATGCGCGGCGCGAGTGGGCTGCGTGCGGTGCTCTGCCGGTGCCACCCCATGCGCCCCGTCTCCGATCGCCTGTCCCATCTCACGCGCCGTTTGAAAGCGTTCGCGCGGGTCGAGCGCCAGGGCGATCGCCACTGCCTCGGCAAGCTCGGGTGTCACGGCGGCGACGAGCGTGTCCAGGCGCGCCGGCTCCTCCTGCTGCTGCTTGAGCGCCAGCTCGGTCAGCGAGCTTGCCTCATAGGGCAGCCGTCCGGACATCAGCTGGTAGGCAACCACGCCGCGCGCGTATAGATCCGCGCGCGGACCCGCCTCCTCGCCGCGTGCCTGCTCGGGCGCCAGATAGGCGGCGGTCCCGAGCACCGACCCCACCTGCGTGATGCTCGACTGCTCGGTGGCCTTGGCGATGCCGAAGTCGGCGAGCTTCACGTCTCCCTCACGCGCGCGCAGCAGGTTGCCCGGCTTGACGTCGCGATGGACCACGCCATGACGGTGCGCGTAGTGCAAACCCTCGCACGCCTGCTCGACGATCGCCACCGCCTCGGGCACCTCCACCCAGCCGTCGTCGCGCAGTATCTCCGCGCACGAGGAGCCCTCGATGTACTCCATCACGATGAAGTACTGCCCGCTGCCCTCATCCTGGCCGGAGTCGAAGATCTGCACGATGTTCGGGTGGATCAGCCGTGCCGCCGCCTGCGCCTCGCGCTGAAAGCGCGACACGAACGTGGGGTCGTCAGCCAGGTGTTCGGCGAGCAGCTTCACCGCCACCTGACGCTCCAAGCGCTGGTCGAACGCCAAATGCACGGTCGACATGCCGCCGAACCCCAGGCGGCTCTGCAGGCGATAGCGGCCGGCGATCTCCGTCGTTTGGCTCATCGCCCGCCCCCGGGGCCTGCGCCACCGGCGCTCGCGCCTCCGCTTTCGGATTCGCCGCCTTCTTCTTCCTGGTCGCCTTTGCCTTTGCCTTTCGCTTTCCCTCCGCCAGACCCTTCGCCTTCTTCTTGATGCGGAGCCGGTGTGCCACCGCCTTCGTTTGACGGTTCGGTCGGCGTCGTGGGTGTGGCTGGCGTGGTGGGCGTGGTCTGTGTGGGCGTGGTTTCGGTCGTGGTGGTCGTGGGAGTCGTGGCGGTTGTCGCCGTCGGCACCGATTCTGCGCACATCGCCAGCGCGCGCTGGCGCAGATTGGCGATGCCGGCGCGCAGCTTGTCGCGCAGCCGGGCATCGACCGCCGCTGGCAGCGCCAGGAAGTCCTTTTCGGTCTTGCCGAGAGCCGCTTCGGTGTGCGTGCAGCCGCCGTTGCCCGATTCGGCGGCCTGGGCGACCGCTTCGAAGTCGTTGCGAAGCGGTCCCGCGTTCGCTTCGGGGATCAGCCCCTTGCCCGAGCCTCCGCAGGAGACGAGCAGCGCCACGGCAACGCCGAGCAGGGCGGCGATGAGCAGGCGAAACGTGGTGCGCATGGTCATTGACCGTACTCCAGCCGCTCGGCGAGCGAGGCGGGCAGACGTGCCGCGCGGATGGCGGCTGCTGCGCCCGCGACATCGTAGGGCGTGCGGTGAAAGCGAATCCTCCGCTCGTCGAGGTCGAGCAGCAGCCACGCCGCCCTTGGGTCTCCGTCGCGCGGTTGGCCGACGCTGCCTGGGTTGATCATCCATTCGCCGCAGGATATGTCCAGCTCGATCCCGTCCCGGTGGGGCTCTCCGGTGGTGGCGTGGCCGTCGTGGCGCACGAACGCCGACGCCACGTGCGAGTGGCCGATCAGGCTCACCCGCTCCGTCTGGACATCCAAACAGAGCTCGGCGAGCAGGGCAGAGAGCACGTACTCCCAAACCGGATCGCGTGGGCTTGCGTGGTAGAGGCCGATCGGACCCTCTCGTCCTTGTGGGCGCAAGGTTGCGAGGAATGCGAGATTGTCGGGCTCGATCACTTCGGTGGTCCATTGCGCCGCGAGGCTTGCGCCGCGCGAGAACTCCTCGAGCGGAAGCTCCCCGACTACGCCCAGGTCATGGTTGCCGGCAAGGCACACCGCCGCGTGGCGACGGATCAATTGCACGCAGGCGTCCGGGTCGGCACCATAGCCCACCAGGTCGCCCAGGCACCAGAGCTCGGACGCCTCGCCGCCGGCGACCGCCTCGAGCACGGCTTCGAGCGCCTGGCGGTTGCCATGCACGTCTGAGATGACCGCGACCTTCATGCGGTCTCGAGCCGCTGCCTACTGATCCTCGTGTGGAGGGGAGGGTGGGCCGCCATACTCGGGCAGGTTTTTGATGCCCTCGCGGGTGCGCCACTTGGAGTAGTTGTCCTCCATCGCGTCGATCAGCTCGCGCATGAAGCGCGGCGAGAGATTGATGCGGGAAACCACCACTCCCGGAACCTCCTCCGCCTCGACCTCGTGATCGACCCTTGCGAAGGTGATCGTGAACTCGTAGTCGGAATGGCTGACGTTGGCGAAGTTGGCGTACACGCCCCCCATGATCTCGGGGGACAGATGGATGTTTATGTGGCGCTCGGCGCCCGGGTTCTCGTCGTTCACACGGCTAGTATCGCAACCGCTGACCCGGCGTGGGCGCACCCCGCTCAAATCCGCCCGGATGGGCGCTTCGAGCCCGGATGCAGCTCAGTTGAAGCGCTCGAGATCGGCGTTCAGGCGCGCCGCATCCTCGACGCTCAACGGCTGCCCCGGGTCTTCTGCGCGCTCGCGATCGCGCCCCCGACGCCGCCAGGAGGGAAGGAGCACGGCGAGCAGCGCGAGCAGCGCAATCACAACCGCCGCAGGCACCACATAGACAGTTGCGTCAAAGCCGCGAGTGCTCGGAAGCGCGAGCACTGTCGGCCCGTACTGGCCGACGAGCGCCTGCTTGATCTGTGATTCGTCCTCGCCCTGCGCGATCAATTCGCGGATGAACGCCCGCTCGCGCCCTGCCTGTGGGGACTCGGCCTCGTTCAGCGGGATTTTGCACGTGACGCACATCGCCTGCCGTTCGATCGCCGGAAGGCTGGCGTGCCCAGCCACCGCAGCGACGGCGCCTGCAGGCAGAGCGAGAGTCGCCACGACGAGCCCCACGCGGATGAGCCGCATGGTGCTCATGACGCCTGGGCGAGCGCCACGGCGCGCGCCAGGAACGTCGGGCTGACTTCGCCGCGCGATATCTCGACGACGCGTCCGCTGCGATCGAGCAGGAAGCTCTCGGGCAACGCCTGCGTGCCGTAGGAATGCGTCACTTCGCCGCTGACGTCGCGCAGCGACGGATAGGTGAGGCCGTAGTGCCGGACGAAGCTGCGCGCGTCGGGCACGGTGTCCTGATAGGTGACGCCGAGCACCGTGGCGTCGTGGCGTTCGAGTTGGTGTTGGGCCTGCTCCAGCATGGGCGCCTCGTGCTGGCAGGGCTGACACCAGGAGGCCCAGAAGTTGAGCAGCACGACTCGACCGCGGTAAGAGGCAAGCGACTGTCTGGCGCCGCCGCGCAGCAGCGGCATCGTCCGAGTCGCTTCAGGCGCGATGGGACGCTGGCCGCGTGCAACCGCGTCGTCGAGCGTGCGGCTCGCCGACTGGGCGGACACTCCGTAGATGAGCAGGCCGACGAGCGCCGCGCCGGCGAGCACTGCGAGGATCGGCGTGTACGTGCGCTTCGCCACCGCGCCCAAGGGTAGTGGGCGGCAACCGCTGTTGGCGGCGTAAGATCCTGCAAAGCGCGGCGGTAGCTCAGTTGGTAGAGCGTCGGCTTCCCAAGCCGAAGGTCGCGGGTTCGAAGCCCGTCCGCCGCTTGACCGTGTCTACGTGGCGTCCAGCGCCAGCGCCGCCGAGTCGGTGTCGCACGTATGCCCGGTGCTTGCAGTTGCGCGGGCGGCCTCGATAGGGCTGCCCGCTTCGAGCGCCGTTCGGACCGTCAGCTCGATCTGGCGGACGGGCGCTGCCTGCAGATCGACCGCCAGCGGCGCGAGCAGCCGCCTGCGCAGCTCCTCGTCGAGCGCGCTCTCCACGAGATGGCACAGCTCCGCCGGCGCAGCCAGCGCCAATCGGTCATACGGTCGGCGGCGGTGTGCGCGCAGCAACAGGCCTGAGAGCTGCTTTGCGTGGTCGATCACCCGCCGTCTGGCTGTCCGCCGCGCGCCCAGCTGCGAGAAGCCGCACAGGCTGTGCGCTCCGGGAAGCTCATGCCGCAGGGAGGCGAACTCGACGAGCGTCCGCGGTCCCCCGCGCAACAGCCGCGTGCGGTTGCCACCGACCACCGCAACACCCCAATCGCCGGGCGCGAACATGCCGGCGAGCGGCTCCAACCAGGGGATCGGCTCGAGTACCGCCATCGCCTCCACCCTGTCCGGCAGTGGGATCGCCGCAGAGGAGGAGCCTTCGGCGCAGGAGAACAACGCGAGGCTCCGGGCGCCATCGGCAAGTGGGGGCAAGCCGCGCAGCAGCTCACGCGTCCGCTCGCGGTCACCCGGGCCGGGGCGCGCCGTCGAGCACGTCAGCAGGGCGTCGAGCTTGCTCACACAAGCAGCCGGATGCACACGGGCGGCGCGATCCAGATTGAGATAGAGGCTCAAGACGGCTCGCCCTTCGGTTGGCAGCTCGCCGAGCCGACGGAGCGTTCCCAGCCCTACGACGGGTGGAGCCATCACGCTGTGGGCTCCTCACATGCGACGACTGCCGGGACCACGGCATCCTGGCGGGCCATTCTCTGCCTCCGTGCGTGCGTGACGAACTTCGGTAAAGCACCGTAAGGCTTCGCAAACATCCCTGCAATGGGATCGATTACGACCTGCTACGCGGAACTTCTACTGACAGCCGGCGCCTTCGAGCGGGTACGGGCTATGCTCCCGCCTTGCGATGACTCGATCGGCGGGCGAGCACACCGGCAGCCAGGCGGAGGAGATGCTTGCGTTCGCGGGCGCTCACGCCGAGCAGCTCGCCGTCCCCGGCCTCAGCTCGCGACCGGAACGCAAGGTGGCGGTGCTGAGCTGCATGGACACGCGCATCGACCTGTACGCGCTGCTCGGGCTGGAGCGCGGGGATGCCCACATCGTCCGCAACGCCGGTGGGCTTGCGACCGACGACGCGATCCGCTCGCTCAGCATCTCTCAGCGGCTGCTCGGCACCGAGGAGATCGTTGTGGTGATGCACGACCGCTGTGGGTTGCGCGGAGCCTCCGAGGACGAGTTCGCGAAGCAGCTCGCCGCTGACGGGGTGCTCCCGCCATGGCGTTTGGGCGCCTTCGACGACGTCGAGGCGACGGTGCGCCACAGCCTCCACCGGCTGCGCTCCAGCCGGGAGCTGGTGGTGCGCGATCGGGTGCGGGGCTTCGTGTTCGACCCCGACAGCGGAGAGCTGCGCGAGGTTCAGTGAGCGACGAGCTGGCGCGGGTGGCTGAGCAGGTCAGCGGCTGCCGGCGCTGTCCGCGCCTGGTGGGATGGCGCGAGCAGGTCGCACGCGAGCGCCGGGCGGCGTTTGCGAACGAGCGCTACTGGGGCCGTCCGCTGCCCGGCTTCGGCGATCCGCAGGCGAGCGTGCTGATCTTCGGGCTGGCGCCGGCGGCACACGGCGGCAACCGCACCGGTCGGATATTCACCGGGGATCGCTCCGGTGACTTCCTGTTCGCCTCGCTGTGGCGCACGGGCTTCGCCAACCAGCCGACGTCGGTCAGCCGCGAGGACGGTCTGCGCCTGCGTGACGCCTGGATAGCCGCGGCTGTGCGCTGTGCGCCGCCCGCCAACCGCCCGACGTCGCAGGAGCGCGAGGCCTGCCTTCCGTGGAGCGTGCGTGAGCTGGAGCTCCTTGCACGCGTGCGGGTGGCGGTTTGCCTTGGCGGCTTTGCCTGGGATGCCGCCCTGCGGCTGCGCGCTGCTCTGGCCGATCGGCCCGAGCCGGTTCCGCGACCGCGCCCCCGCTTCGCCCATGGCGCCGAGCTGCCGGGCGAGCGGATGACCTTGCTCGGTTGCTTTCACCCCAGCCAGCAGAACACGTTCACAGGCCGGCTCACCGAGCCGATGATCGACGCGGCGATGCTGCGCGCACGCGAGTTGGCCGATCTGGGGTAGGGCGCCCGCCAGCCGACCGGCGTTTGGGAGAGAATGGGCGCATGCGGGTGACGGCGAAGGCCGACTATGCGGTCCGTGCGGTGGTCGAGCTGGCGGATGCCGCTCAAGGATCGCCGCGCAAGGTGGATCAGATCGCCCAGGCACAGGGCATCCCGCTGTCGTTTCTGGAGAACATCCTCACCCAGCTGCGCTCGGCGGGCATCGTGCGCAGCCAGCGCGGGCCGGAGGGCGGCTACTGGCTGGCGCGACCGGCCAAGGAGGTCAACCTCGCGCAGGTGATCCGCGCAGTGGAGGGGCCGCTCGTGGGCGTGCGCGGTCAGCGCCCGGAGGAGGTTCACTACGCGGGCTCCGCCGAGGCGCTCCAGCAGGTGTGGGTCGCGCTGCGCGCGAACCTGCGCAAGGTGCTCGAGCACGTCACCGTCGCCGACGTGGCGTCGGGCAAGCTGCCCAAGCAGGTGCTCACGCTCACACGCGAAGAGGAAGCCTGGACAACCAGATAGGCCCCTTCCTCGCTTGCTGGTCGGCCCGGCTGGTCAGGCGAACACTCGCGGGGAGGGCAGGCGCGCAGCCAGGATCTGGCCCTCTTCGAGCTCGAGCTGCTCGGCGGTCTCGCGCGTCACCTGCGCCCACACGTCGCGCCCGTCGTGCAGGGTCAGCTCGACGCGCACCTCGAAGCCGAGATGCACGACCCGCCGCACGAGCGCCTCGCTCGTATCGGCGTCCGCGTAGGGGAGGATCTGGATGTCGTGCGGTCGCAGGAGCGCGTCGCCGAGCCGGTTGACGGGACCCACGAACGACATCACGAACTCGTTGCGAGGGTGCTCGTACAGCTCGCGTGGCGTTCCCGCCTGTTCGATCCGGCCTGAGTTCATGACGACGATCTGCTGGGCGACATCCATCGCCTCCTCCTGGTCGTGCGTCACGAAGATCGTCGTGACGTGGATCTGCTCGTGCAGGCGGCGCAACCACTCGCGCAGCTCCGTGCGCACCTGCACGTCGAGTGCGCCGAACGGCTCGTCGAGCAGCAGCACGCGTGGGGCGGGCGCGAGCGCCCGGGCGAGCGCCATGCGCTGCAGCTGTCCACCCGACAGCTGGGTGGGGTAGCGCTCAGCCAGCCCGTCGAGGCGCACGAGCGAGAGCAGCTCGCGCACGCGCTCGCCGGTCTCGCGCTTGGGCCGTTTGCGCACGGTCAGGCCGAACGCGATGTTGTCGTGCACTGTCATGTGCTTGAACGGGGCGTAGTGCTGGAACACGAAGCCCACGCCGCGGGAGCGTGCGGGCGCGGCGGTCATGTCGACGCCCTCGATCCACACATCCCCCGCGTCGGGGCTCTCCAGCCCGGCGATGACGCGCAGCAGCGTTGACTTGCCACTGCCGCTCGGCCCGAGAAGCGCGGTCAGCGCGCCGTCCTCCACGCGGATCGACACCTCGTGCAAGGCGGTGAAGTCGCCGAATCGCTTGGTTGCGTTGCGTACCTCGATTGCCATTCTCAGGTCTCCTTGGTTTTGGCACGGCGTGTGAGCAGGTTCATGGCGAGCAGCGTGGCCAGCGCGAGCAGCGCGAGCACCACCGCCGCCGAGTAGGCGCCGGTCACGTCGAAGTTCTCGAAGCGGTCCTGCACGTACAGCGGCAGCGTCTGGGTCTGGCCCTCCAGTCGTCCTGAGACGATGCTCACGGCGCCGAACTCGCCGAGCGCGCGCGCTGTGGTGAGCACGACGCCATAGACGACTCCCCAGCGAATCGCCGGCAGCGTGACGCGGCGGAACGTCTGCCAGCCGCCGGCTCCGAGGGTTGCCGCCGCCTGCTCGGCGTCGTCGCCCAGCTCGCGCAAAACGGGAATCGTCTCGCGCGCCACGAACGGCATCGACACGAACGCGGTGGCGAGCACCATCCCGGGTATCGAGAAGATCACCTGGATGCCGTGTTCGGCCAGCCACCCGCCGAACCAACCGGTCCGCCCGTAGACGAGCACGAGCGAGAGGCCCACCACCACCGGGGAGATGGCAAAGGGCACGTCGACGAGCAATCCGAGCAGCGCTCGCCCGCGGAAGCGATGGCGCTCGAGCAGGATCGCCATGCCGATCCCGAACGCGGTGTTGAGCGGGACGACGATCGCCACCAGCTCGATCGACAACCAGAAGGCGTGCACCGCGTTGGGCGTGGTGACCGCGCTCCACACCGGCGCCAAGCCGTGCTCGAACGTCCGGTAGAAGATCATCGCCAGCGGGGCGGCGAGCAAGAGCGTCAGATAGCCGAGCGCAACTGTGCGCAGACCGAGGCGACCGGCGCGTCGCAGGCCGGGATGCTCGGCTCGCGCGCTCTCCCAGGTGTCGCTCCCATGTGCCGCCCCGGCGCGACCGGCGGGCAGGCTGGCGACGTCAGCGCTCGACATGGCGTGACCTCCAGCGCGATAGCGCGGTCAACGCTGTGAGCACCGCCAGCGCGCACAGCAGCAGCGCCACTGAAACGGCTGCCGCACCGGCGACGTTGTCGTTCTCCACCTGGTTGAAGATGTACACCGGGCCGGTCTCCGTTTTGAAGGGGATGTTCGCCGACACGAGCACCACCGAGCCGAACTCGCCCACCGCCCGGGCGAAGCTGAGCGCTGCGCCTGAGAGGATCGCCGGCGTCAGCGCCGGCAGGACGATCCGCCGGAACACGGTGAGCGGGCCGGCGCCGAGCGAGGCGGCGGCCTGCTCGGCCTGGCCATCCAGCTCCAGCAGCACGGGCTGCACGGAGCGAACGACGAACGGCAGCGTCACGAACAGCAGCGCCATCGCTATCGCTGCACGCGTGAACGCGATGTCCACCCCGACCGGGCTGCCTTTGCCGTAGAGGGCCAGCAGCACGACGCCGGCAACCACCGTGGGCAGGGCGAATGGGAGGTCGATCAGTGCGCCGACGGTGCGCTTGCCCGGGAACTCGTCACGCACGAGCACCCAGGCGATCAGCGTGCCGAACAGCGCGTTCACGAGCACCACCGCCGCAGAGATCGCCAGTGTCAGCTCGATCGCCGAGACTGCCTCGGGCGCCGATACGTTGCTCCAGAAGCCGCTGACGCCACCGCTCACCGAGCTGGCGAGCACGGCGGCGACCGGGAGGACGACAAGCAGTGACAGATACGTCGCAAGCAGCCCCCGCCCGAGCGCCGTGACCGAGCGGCTGCGTAGCTGGCCGCCCGTCACGGGCTCGGTTGGGCGACGCCGGAGGGGAGGGGGCAACCGGCGCGGTCGACGACGCTCGAGCGTCAGGGCTGTGGCGTCATTTGGCAGTGGAAACTCCCAACGACTGCTCGATCTTCGTCACCACGCCCGTGCCGGCTTCGAAGAACTGCTTGGTCACGCTGCTCCACCCGCCGAGCGAGCCGATCGTGAACAGGCCGGGCGGGGTGGGGAACTGACCGGGCTGCGCCGCTGCGGGCACCACCGGCCGGTAGCCGTGCTTTGCCCACAGCTGCTGCCCCGCGGTAGAAAGCAGATAGCTCACGAACTTCTGAGCCTGCGTCTTATTGCCCTGCTCGAGGATCGCTATCGGGCTTTCGATCAGGATCGTCGAGCTGGGGACGAAGTATTCGATCGGCTCGCCCTTCTTCTTGTCGGCGATCGCCTCGCTCTCGTAGTCGAGCAGCGCGTCTCCGCGGCCGGCGAGGAACGTTTGCAGAGCGTTGCGCGCCGAGCTGTCCTGGCTGACGACGTTGTGGAAGAGCTGGCTCAGGTATTCCTGAGCTTGCGCCGGCGTCTTGCCTTCCTTGAGCTGTGCGCCGTACGCCGCCATCACGTTCCAGCGCGCGCCTCCGGAGGTGAACGGGTTGGGAGTGACCACTCCGATGCCCGGCTTGACGAGATCGCTCCAGCCGGTGATGTGCTTGGGGTTGCCCTTGCGCACGACGATCACCACCACCGAGTTGCTCACCATTCCGTGGGTGGGGCCGCTGTTCCAGTTGGGCGCCACCAGGCCCGCCTTCACCAGGCGGGTGATGTCGGGTTCGAGCGAGAAGTTGACGACGTCGGCTCCCAGCCCGGCGGCGACTGCGCGGCTCTGATCGCCGGATGGCCCGTATGACTGGCTGAAGCTGACGCCCTTGCCTGCGCTCGTGGCCTGAAAGCCTTCGATCAGCGACGCGAACGCCTTCTGTGGAGTTGAGTAGGCGACGAGCGTCAGGTGCTTGCTGGAGCTCGACTGCCCGGCGCAGGCGCTCAGCGCGAGCGGGGCGGAGCAGAGCAGGATCGCGGCCAGCGCGAGCCGAAGGCGGCGTGAGGCGGGGAGGTGCTTGGACATAGTCACTTTCTTCATCGAGAACATGAGGAACGGCACCAACTAATATCACAAAGAAGATCGGGAATGCAACAAATATGCAAAAGCCGCTGCTCCTGGTACGATTGGCGCTCGGTGGGGCCGCAAAACGGCCTGCCGGGGAACGCCGCGTATCTGGGGGAGATCGCGGCGCTTCGTGTATCTGCACGCTGCGGCGCGCCCGTCATCAGTCATTCAGCAAAGGAGCATTCGTCCCATGTCAGCAACCGAGGTTTCCGGAGCCGAGGCAACAGAGGCCGCCGAGGCTGCCGTCGAGGCCATAACCAACGCCGCCGGCAAGGACGTTGTGTTCTCGATGGGGCTGACGCAGGACCAGAAGGACATCCGCGACTGGGTGCACGGCTTCGCCGCCGACGTGATGCGCCCAGCTGCGCATGAGTGGGACGAGAAGGAGAAGACGCCGTGGCCGATCATTCAGGAGGCCGCCAAGATCGGCTTGTATGGCTTCGAAGGGCTCGCCCAGTTCTTCGCCGACCCGACCGGCCTTGGCCTGCCGATCGTCAACGAGGAGCTCTTCTGGGGTGACGCCGGCATCGGCATGGCGATCATGGGCACCTCGCTGGCGGTCGCCGCCATCTTCGGCCAGGGCACGGGCGAGCAGATCGGCGAGTGGGTGCCGCGCTGCTTCGGCACGCCCGACGACGTCAAGGTTGCCGCCTTCTGCTCCTCTGAGCCCAACGCCGGCTCGGACGTGAGCGCGGTGCGCACCACCGCGAAGTACGACGAGGCCGCGAAAGAGTGGGTGCTCAATGGCCAGAAGGCGTGGGCCACCAACGGTGGCATCGCCGACGTGCACGTCGTGATCGCCACGGTGGACCGCGAGCTCAACTCTCGCGGTCACGCGGCGTTCGTCGTGCCGCTGAGCGAAGCCAAGGGCATCAGCGAAGGCGCCAAGGTGTCCAAGCACGGCCTGCGCGCCTCGCACACCGCCGACGTCTACCTCGACGACAGCCGCATCCCCGAGAACTACGTGCTCGGCGGCAAGGAGAAGCTCGACGAACGCCTTGCCCGCGCGCGCGAGGGCAAGAAAAGCAAGGGCAACGCCTCGATGGCGACGTTCGAGGCATCGCGCCCGACCGTCGGCGCGCAGGCGCTGGGCATCGCCCGCGCCGCGTACGAGTACGCGCTGGACTACGCCAAGGAGCGCGAGCAGTTCGGCAAGAAGATCATCGAGAACCAAGCGATCGCCTTCACGCTCGCCCGCATGAAGATGGAGATCGACGCCGCCCGCCTGCTCGTGTGGCGCGCCGCCTGGATGGGCCGCAACCAGGTGCCGTTCGAAAACGCCGAGGGCTCCATGTCCA
>JBQCGU010000086.1:0-33391 GCA_051955355.1 Solirubrobacteraceae bacterium
GCAATGAGCAGCAGGTCGAGGTCGGCGTCCATCGAGGCCCCCTAAGGTCGGCGATGCCAGTTAGCACCGCCGACTTCGACCCTGCTGCCCAGAAACCCTCGATCTCCACGGGCTTCCCCGTGGAATCAATCATCTAGCCGACCGCGGCGAAACGCCGCCTGCTTTCCCCTGCAAATCCGCTGTCATCCTTGCAGGCGGGCGCAGGTCGTTCGCTAGACTCCCCGCGGCCCGAGCGGCCTGTCTCGAATGAGCTTTCTCACCTATCTAACCGGATTCGGCGGCCGCGACATGGCGGTCGACCTCGGCACCGCCAACACGCTCGTGTACGTGCGCGGGCGCGGCATCGTCCTGTCCGAGCCGAGCGTCGTGGCGATCGACTCGCGCTCCGGGGAGGTGCACGCGGTGGGCATCGAGGCCAAGCGGATGCTCGGGCGCACACCCGGCACGATCCAGGCGATTCGCCCGCTGAAGGACGGGGTGATCGCCGACTTCGACGTCACCGAGGAAATGCTGCGCCACTTCATCCAGAAGGTCCACCAGAACCGCTGGGCGCACCCGCGCGTGGTCGTGTGCGTGCCCTCGGGCGTCACCGGGGTGGAGAAGCGCGCCGTCGAGGAGGCGTGCCTTTCGGCGGGGGCGCGCACCGCCTACCTGATCGAGGAGCCGATGGCGGCGGCGATCGGCGCCGGATTGCCCGTCGGCGAGCCCACCGGCTCGATGGTGGTGGACATCGGCGGGGGCACCTCCGAGGTCGCCGTCATCTCGCTCGGCGGGATCGTGGTATCGCAGTCGATCCGCGTCGGCGGCGACGAGATGGATGAGGCGATCATCAACTACGCAAAGCGCGAGTACAAGCTCCTGATCGGCCAGCAAACCGCCGAGGAGCTCAAGCTGGAGATCGGCTCGGCCTGCCCGATGCAAGAGGAGCTTCAAGCCGAGATCCGCGGGCGCGACATGGTGTCGGGTCTGCCGAAGACCGTCGTTTTGACGAGCGAGGAGATCCGCCAGGCTCTGGAGGAGCCGCTCGCCCAGATCATCGAGGCGGTCAAGGAGACGCTCGACCGCACGCCCCCCGAGCTGGCGTCGGACATCATGGACCGCGGCATCATGCTCGCCGGCGGCGGGTCGCTGCTGCAGGGCCTGGATGAGCGCCTGCGCGAGGAGACTCAGATGCCGGCGCACCTGGCGGAGTCGCCGCTCACGTGCGTGGCGGTCGGGTCGGGCCGGTCGCTCGAGGAGTTCGAGGCGATCCACCGCTCCAACCGCAACTCCCGCAGTCGTCGGCGGCGATGAGAAGGCGCCCCATGGGCGCTCCGCGAGAGTTACCCTTTCGGAGGAAGTCGTTGTTTCCGTCCCCGCTCCCCCGAAGCCTTCGGAAGGTCGCTATCGGTGTATGACAAGACGGTCCGGCGCCGGCGCCTGATACTCGCGCTGCTCGTCGGCCTCTCTCTGCTGCTGCTCACCGCCTATTTCGGCGAGGCCCAAGGAGGCGGGCTGCACTCGGTGCAGCGCGGGTTCCTGACCGTCATCTCGCCGATTCAGGACGGCGCCAACAAGGTGCTCAAGCCCGTCCGCGACCTGTTCGGCTGGTTCGGCTCGACGCTCGACGCCAAGAGCCAGAACAAACAGCTGCGCAGCGAGGTGGCCAAGCTGCGCGCGCAGTTGAGCGCCCAACAGCTGGACGAGCACTCATATCGCGAACTGCTCGCGCTCGACCACCTCGACGGCGGGCTGAGCCTCTCCAGCTACACGCCCGTGAACGCGACGGTCTTCTACAAGTCGCCCAACATCTGGTACTCCACCATCACGATCGACAAGGGGTCTTCCGCCGGCGTGCGCGTCAACGACCCGGTCATCAACGGCGAAGGGCTCGTCGGCCAGGTCACCCAGGTGGCGTCCGACGGAGCGCTCGTCAGCCTGGTCACCGACAGCGAAGTCGAAGTGAAAGCCGAGATCGCCGCAAGCGGCGCCGAAGGGATCGTCCAACCGCAGGTTGGAGAACCGGGGCGGCTGCTGATGCAGTATCTACAGCCAAACGCCCATCCCCAGGTCGGCGACCTGGTCGTGACGGCGGGCACGATCGCCGGACGGCGTGATCCGCTGTATCCGAAGGGGATACCGATCGGCACCGTCACGTCGGTCGGCAACCAGACGGCCTACACGTCGGTCGACGTCAGCCCGGTCGTCGACCTGCACAACCTCGACACGGTGGAGGTGCTCGCCCACTCTTCTCGCTCGCGCGTGGCCGGCCTCACGCAGCTTGCGAGCACGTTGACCCCGCCCAGCTCCTCGGGCTCGGCGGAAGAAGGCGCATCGGGTGGTCAGCTCGCCTCCTCGGGCGGGGGCGGATGAGCTTCGCCCCGGCAAGCTCCCAGCACAGCGCTGCGCAGTCGGGCCTGATCGCGCTCCCCGGGTCGCTGCTGTGGCGGGTTGCGCTCCTGTGTGCAGCCGTCGTGCTCGTCCAGATCAGCGTCATCTCCGACGTGCCGGTGTTCGGTGTGAGCGTCGACGTATCGCCGCTGCTCGTCGCCTTCGCCGGCCTGATGTGCGGATCGGTCATCGGGGCGCTTACGGGCTTCGCCGTGGGTCTGCTGATCGACTTGACCCTGATGCAGACGCTCGGAGTCACTTCGCTTACGTTCACGCTCGTCGGCTATTGGGCCGGGCGCCTGCGCGAGCTGCGCGACCCGCAGGCGGCGCTCACGCCGCTGCTCGTCGGCGCGGCGGCGGCGGGTGGCTCCATGCTCGGCTACTCGCTGATCGAGTTCCTGCTCGGGGTCGACGCTCCGGTCAGCTTCGAGCTGGTGCGTGAGATCGTCGTCGGAACCATCGTCGACACAATCGTCGCGATTCCGATGTGGATGCTCGTGCGCCGCTCGCTCACGGGGGGGCTGCCCGACGATCCGCGCCGCCGGCGGCGGCGCGCCTATACGACCGGAGGTCTCAGTCCGCTGTCCAGTGGCAACGGGAGGCGCCGGTGAGCACGATCGAGCGGCTGCGCCCGGTCGATTCGGCGCGCGACGGCTCCCCGCCGCAGCTCGCGCTGCGCGTGGCGATCCTCGGCGGGATCGCGCTCGTCATGTTCGGGATCGTCTTCTTCCGCCTCTGGTACCTGCAGGTTCTCACCGGCGAACAGTACGTCCAGCAGGCGAAGGCCAACGACCAGCGCATGCTGACGATCCCCGCGCCGCGCGGTGAGATCCTCGACCGCAGCGGGCGGCCGATCGTCACCGACAGCGTCACCAACGCGGTGCAGATCCTTCCCGGCTCGCTGCCCGCGGCGGTGCTCGAACAGGCGGCACACTACGACGAAGCGGTGGCTGCGGCGCAGGCCGAACACGTGAGAGCGATCGAACGGCTGAGGTCTTTTCAGCAGGACCTCGACGCAGCCACGGCGATCGACGCCCGCGACAAGCGCACCAGGGCAAGCGCACGACCGAACCGCGCCCAGCGCGCCGAGCTGCGGTCCCTTCACAGGCAAGCCAAGCGGGTCAGGCGCGTCCCGATCCCGGCGATCCCCGCCTCGGCGGTGCGGCTGCGCGGCGTCCTGAAACTGCTTTCCCCGGTGATAGGGATGAGCCCTCGCGCGATCTACGAACGGGTGATCGCTGGAATCAGCCAGCGCCCGTACGCGCCGGTCACCATCAAGACCGACGCCGGGCCGCAGGCGCTCACCATCCTCGCCGAGCGCAAAAACGAATTCCCCGGCGTGCGCCAGGAACCGGTCGCCATCAGGCACTACCCATACGGCGAATTGGCAGCCCAGATCCTCGGGCACGTGGGGCAGATCAGCGAACCGGAGCTGAAACTCAAAGCCTTCCGCGGAGTGCAGCAGGGCACGGTCGTCGGTCAGGAAGGCGTCGAGTTCTATTACGACCGCTACCTGCGAGGGCGGCCTGGTGCGCACCCGGTCCAGGTCAACGCGCTCGGCCAGGCCGCCAGCGTGCGGCTGCCCGCCGTTCAGCCGCTCCCCGGGCACAGCCTGCGCCTGTCGATCGACCTCGGACTGGAGCAGGAGGCCGAACGCGCGCTGCGCGAGGGGATAGCGCACGCCCAGGCCGCCGGCAAGCCCGCCAACGCCGGCGCCTACGTCGCGATGGATCCCCGCAACGGACAGATCCTGGCGATCGGCTCATATCCGAGCTTCAACCCGAACATCTTCGCCAAACCGATCCCGGAAGCCGAGTGGAATGCGCTGCTCGGCAACGACTCCAACGGCGCCACCGGCGGTCCGCTCACCGACCGGGCGGTCAACGGCACGTATCCCACCGGATCGACGTTCAAGCCGATCACCGCGATGGCGGCCCTGGAAGGGCACGTCATCACGCCGGGCGAAACGCTTGGCCCAGGCTCGTGCATCACAGTAGGCGCCGAGCAGTTCTGCAACGCCGGCAAAACCGACTACGGGGCTTTACCGCTCGTGGAAGCGCTCAAGGTCTCCTCGGACACCTACTTCTTCGAAGTGGGCGAGCGCGCCAACGCATACGGCAACGTGATCCAGCGCAAGGCGCACGAACTCGGCGTCGGTGAGAAGACCGGCATCGACCTGCCCGAAGAGATCACCGGCGTCATCCCCGACCGCAAATGGCTTGCCCAGCGCAACGTGGAAGAAAGCCAATGCCGCCGCAAGTTTCACGTGTCCTCGTGCGGACTGCTCGCCGAACCGGGCGCCCCGTGGACGGTGGGCTACAACATGCAGTTGGCTGTAGGCCAGGGCGACCTGCTCACGGACCCGCTGCAGATGGCGGTGGCCTACTCGACGCTCGCCAACGCGTTCATGAACGGCGGCAACGGCCACGTCGTGCGTCCCCATCTGGGGATGGAGATCGACAACGCCAACGGCGCGCTCGTCCAGACGCTGCCGTTCCCGCCCGTTAGGCGCGTGCGTCTGAACGACTACGACTTGAATCTCGTGATGGAAGGCATCCATCAGGCCGCGAGCGCGCCGGGCGGCACGTCCGCCGACGTATGGGCGGGCTGGAACCAGGCTCTGCGCCCCGTCTACGGGAAGACGGGCACCGCGCAGCACGAAGGCAAGGAAGACCAGTCGTGGTACATGTGCTACGTCGCCGACCCGCAGGGCGGCCACCCGATCGTGATCGCCGTCACCGTCGAGCAGGGCGGTTTCGGCGCCGAAACGGCGGCTCCGACAGCGAGGCTGATCGCCGCCAAGTGGTTCTCCCAACCCGAGAAGTTCGTCGCCGGCGCCGGCCAAACGCGAGTAGACGCGCAGGGGGTGAGGACGCGATGAAGACCAGGAGCGGCTGACATGGCGATATCCAGCCCGATCGAGGCGCCCGCCCAAGCACGGGTGCAGTCCGCCACGAGCGCCTTTCGCCTGCCCCTCGACCCGCTGCTGACGCTTGCCGTCCTCGGCCTGGGCATCTGCTCGGTCTTGACGCTCAAGGCGCCCACCGCGAGCTTCGTGCCCGGCCAGCCCCACTATTACGTCGAGCGCCAAGCCATCTACCTCGGCATCGGCATGGTGGCGATGGTGGCGCTCTCGCGTCTGGATTACCGCCTGGTGCGCCGCTTCAAGTGGGTGATGTTCGCGCTGCTGATGCTCGGCATCTTCGCGGTGCTGGCGGTTGGCCATCAAGCCGAAGGGGCACAGCGGGCGATCAAGTTCCCGCTCTTCTCCTTCCAATCATCCGAGCTCGGCAAGGTGCTGCTGATCCTCTCTCTCTCCGCGTTCGTCGCCGAGCGCTCGCGCGAGCTGCGCTCGGTCGCCACGATCGCCCGCGTCCTCGCGCTGGCGCTCGTGCCGGCGGTGTTCGTCCTGCTGCAACCCGATCTCGGCTCGGCGCTCGTGTATGCGGCGATCACATTCATGCTGCTCTTCGTCGGAGGCGCGCCCTGGCGGCACGTCGCGGGCCTGCTCGGTTTGGGGGTGTTGGCGGTCGTTGGCGTGCTGGTCATCGCTCCAGCCGCCGGAGTGCACGTGCTCAAGGCGTATCAAACCGAACGTCTGACAGCGTTCCTGCATCCGACCTCCAACTTGCAGGGAATCAAGGAAAAGGAAGCGAAAACCGGAGAACCCGATCCCACCTACCAGCAACTGGAGTCCAAGATCGCGATCGGCTCAGGACAGAAGACAGGCAGAGGCTCAAACGCCACCCAGACGCTCGGGCGCTTCGTGCCCGAGGACGACACCGACTTCGTGTTCGCATCCGTCGGTGAGCAGTATGGATTCGTCGGCGCGGCGCTCGTGCTGTCGCTGTTCGCGCTGCTCATCTGGCGTGCTCTGCGCATCCTCACGATGGCGCCCGACCGTTATGGGACGCTGATCGCCGGGGGCGTGCTGGCTATGCTGATGTTCCAGGTGTTCGTGAACGTGGGTATGTCGATTGGGATAATGCCCATAACCGGCGTCACGCTGCCGCTCATGAGCTACGGCGGCTCGTCGGTCATGACCACACTTCTGGCCGTAGGCCTGTTGCAGGCGATCTACGTCCGTGGCCGCGGCGCCGAGGCGCTCAAAGGCCGAATCTTCCGTTATTAGAACAATGCTCACCGAAACCCCACGACTGCCAAGCTGCGCCTCCTCTAGACGGCGCGCGTCGGTGCGGCTCTCGGCTGAGCTCCCCATCGAGAGACTGGATCACATTGAGAAAGCAAGTGCTCGTAAGCGTCGATCGCGCCGAGACGCGCGTCGCGCTACTGGAGGCCACCGGCAAGCCGGGCGCCTCACGCTCCAGCCGCAGTCGCAAACCCCGCTCGGGCGCCCGCCCGGGGGCTGGCTATCGGATAGCTGAGCTCTATCTGGAGCGCCGCGGAGGGCGCTCGATCGTCGGCAACATCTACAAGGGCAAGGTCGTCGGGGTGATCCCGGGCCTGGAGGCCGCGTTCGTCGACATCGGCTTGGACAAGAACGGTTTTCTGCACGTCGACGAGATCGTGCTCCCCGGCGTCGAGGCGCCCAAGCGCGGGCGCGGCGGCGGACGCAAGATCACCGAGCTGCTGGCGCCCGGCCAGGAGATCGTCGTGCAGGTCATCAAGGACCCGCTGAAGACCAAGGGCGCGCGCCTGACGATGGAGCTGACGATCGCCGGGCGCTACATGGTGTATGCGCCAACCGGCGAGGGCATCGGCGTGTCGCGCCGCCTGGAGGACGCAGAGCGCGACCGCCTGCGTCGTCAGACGAACAAGCTCAAGCTGGAGCAGGGCGGGGTCATCGTCCGCACCGCCGCTCACGGCGCCCAGCGCGAGGACTTCGAGCGCGAGCTGCTCTATCTGCACAAGCTGTATGAGGTGCTCTGCAAGCGCGTGGAGGACACCGTCGCCCCGGCGATGGTCTTCCAAGAGGCCGACCTGGCGGTGCGCGTCGTGCGCGACATCTTCTCCGCGCACTTCGAGCGGGCGATCGTCGACGACGAGCAGCAGCACAAACGTCTGGTGTCGTTCTTCTCGCGCACCGCCCCCGAGCTCGTCGAGCGCGTGGAGCTGTGGGAGGAGCCCCAGCCGCTGCTGGAGGCCTACAAGGTGGATGAGGCGTTCGAGAGCATCGTCGGACGGCGGGTGGACCTGCCCAGCGGCGGCTATCTGATCATCGACTACGCCGAGGCGCTCACCGTGATCGATGTCAACTCCGGCAGCTTCACCGGCCGGGGCAAGGGGGCGGGCCTTGAGGAAACGATCACCAAGACCAACCTCGAGGCCGCCGAGGAGGTGGTCAACCAGCTTCGCCTGCGCGACATCGGCGGGATCATCGTGATCGACTTCATCGACATGGCGCGCGCCCGCAACCGCGACGCCGTCATGAAGACGCTGCGCAAGGCGCTGGACGAAGACCGCACCAAGACGTTCACCGCCGAGATCTCGCGCCTGGGCCTCGTGGAGATGACGCGCCAGAACGTCACCGAGGGGGTCAGGGAGATCATGACCCGCTCGTGCCCCACGTGCGAGGGTGCGGGTGTGATCCGCTCCGAGGAGACCATCGCGATCGATCTCGTCCGCAAGCTGCGCGACGTCGCCGCTGAACACCCCGACAGCGAGGCGTTCCTCGTGCAGATCAACCCGCGCATCACCGCCGAGATAACGAGCTACGGCGCGCGCATGCTGCACGAGCTCGAGGCGGAGACCAGCCGCTCGTTCCACTTCGAGGGATCGGAGGGTCTGGACCTCGAGCACTGCGCGATCACCTTCGAAGGCACCCGCGAGGAGGTCTCCGAACGGGCGCTGCCCTTCAAAGAGGGTGACGAGGTGCTCGTCGAGATCGTCGAGCCGCACATGTACGACGTGGACGACGCTGTCGCCAAGCTCGACGGCTACATCATCTCGATCGCCGGTGGGGCGGGATATGTCGGCGAGAAGCGAATGGTGCGCATCGACACGGTCGGGCGCACCGCTGCAACGGCTCTGCTGCTCGACGACTCCGGTCAGCCGATCGAGCCCGCACCGCGCCCGACATCCAGGCAGGGCGCCGATGGCCTACAATCCACTGCTCGGCGCCGAGGCCGCAGGGGCGGACGGCGCCGTTCGACTGCCAAGGCGCAGGCAACCAGCGAGTGACCAGGTAGAGAGCATGTACGCAATCGTCAAGACAGGCGGAAAGCAGTACCGCGTCGAGCAAGGCCAGACCCTGCTCGTCGAGCGCCTGCCGCAGGAGCAGGGGGCGAGCGTCACGCTCGACCCGATCTTCTATCGCTCCGATGAGCTCATCAGCGACAAAGCGGGCTTGGAGAAGGTGAAGGTCACCGCCAAGGTGCTCGCACACGAGCGCGGCGAGAAGCTGCGCGTGTTCAAGTTCAAGCCCAAGCGCGGCTACAAGCGCCGCACCGGCCACCGCCAGGAGCTGACGCGCATCGAAGTCACCGACATCTCGGCGGGCGGCGCCAAGGCAACGTCCAAGCCGGTGGCCGCCAAGGCGCCCGCAACCAAGAAGGAGACCGCTGATGGCTCATAAGAAGGGACTTGGATCGAGCCGCAACGGGCGCGAATCCAACGCCAAGCGCCTCGGCGTGAAGACTTTCGCCGGTCAAACCGTCAGCGGCGGCGAGATCATCGTGCGCCAGCGCGGCACCCGCTTCAAGCCGGGTGCCGGCGTGGGTATCGGCAAAGACGACACGCTGTATGCGCGCAGCGCGGGCATCGTGCAGTTCACGACAGGCCGCAGCGGCCGCGTCGTGAGCGTGGCGCCGGCCCAGGACGCCTAGCTTTCCAGGCGCCAGCGCGGGCACGGCGCCCGCGCCGCCGCCCTCCGTGCCGATGCTGCACGACCGCGCCAAGATCGAAGTCAGGGCAGGCGCCGGCGGCGGCGGGTGCACGAGCTTTCGCCGCGAAGCGCACGTGCCGCGCGGTGGCCCAGACGGGGGGGACGGCGGACGCGGCGGTGACGTGGTGCTGCTGTGCGACGACTCGCTGCGCGACCTGCAGAGCTTCCATCGCAAGGCCCACTACCGCGCCGGGCGCGGCGGTCACGGCCAGGGAGCGCTGCGCCACGGAGCTGACGGCCAGACGCTGATCGTCAAGGTGCCGCCGGGCACGCAGGTCGAGGGCGTCGAGGGCGACGTGCTGGGCCGCCGCTGGGATCTGGTCAAGGACGGCCAGCGCGCCCTCGTCGTCCGCGGCGGCTCGGGCGGGCGCGGCAACAAGCGCTTTGCCACACCCACCCGCCAGGCTCCGCGCTTTGCCGAGCGCGGGCTCCCCGGCGAGGAGGGCTGGCTTGCGCTGCGCCTGAAGCTGCTCGCCGACGTGGGGCTCGTCGGCCTGCCGAACGCCGGCAAGTCCTCGCTGCTCTCACGGCTCACGCGAGCGGCGCCGAAGGTGGCCGACTACCCGTTCACCACCCTGTCTCCCGTGCTCGGCGTGCTGGAAGGCGAGGAGCGCCAGCTGGTGATCGCCGACATCCCCGGGTTGATCGAGGGAGCAAGCGAAGGCGCCGGCCTCGGTCACGACTTTCTCGCCCACGTCGAGCGCACGCGGCTGCTCGTGCACGTGCTCGACCTTGCACCCGAGCTGCTGGCGGGGGAGGAGGCGGGCGATCCGCACACCAACTTCGACACGATCGAGGCGGAGCTCGCCGCCCACGACGAGCGCCTGGCGCGGCTGCCGCGCATCCTCGTGCTCTCCAAGGCCGACCTGCTGGCGCCCGAGCGCGTGCGCGAGGAGGTGTCCAGATGGTCGGATCGCCTCGGCTCCGAGGTGCCGGTGATCGCCACCTCGAGCGCCACCCGCGCCGGCCTGCAGGAGCTGGCCGCCGAGCTGCTGCGCACGGTGCCGGCGCTCACACCCGCTGGCAACCTCGGTGAGCAGCAGGCCGAGCTGGCGGTCGCCGAGCCCGAGGACGAGCTGGCCGAGCACATGGTCTTTCGCCCGGCGGCGCCGAGCGGGTTTGAAGTGAGGCGCACAGGCCCACACTCCTTCTCGGTGCTCGGACGGGGCGTTGAGACGCTGCTGCAACGCTACGACGTGGAGAACGAGGACGCGATGGCCTACCTGGAGGGCCGCCTGCGCAAGATCGGGGTGCTGCGCGCGCTCGAGTCGGAGGGCTTTCAAGCGGGGGATGCGCTTCAGATCGCCGGTGTCGAGTTCGAGCTCGACCCCGAGGGGTTGGGCTAGCCGTTCGTACGGGTGACGTCTTGCGCCGATGCTGCGATCACGTCTCAGTGGATCCTTCTTCTTGTGGGGGAATCCCACATGGTCCCGGTGCGCCGCGGCGCTTCCAGGTGTCATTCTGCATCTCCTCCCAGTCCACGTAGTGTCTGGGCCGGTTCTCGGAGACGCGAAGTTCTTCGATGAGATCCTTGCTTGCAACCCAAAGCTTCTCGACGTAGACGCCTAGAAGCTCGGCTGCTACCCGTCTGTCGAGAACCTTCTGGTTGTAGAGGTAGGCGATCTCCTCGACGAGATTCGGGAGCCTCAGCTGCTCGGCCTCTTGATGGCCGGTGAGCTGATTGAATTCATCTAGGCTCCACTTTGCCCAGTTCTCTCGGTGTTTCTCGGTGGCGAGCAGCAGGTCGAGTTGGTTGAGCGCATCAGCGTAGGCGTACACACGCTCCCGGCGTGCCTGGTGATGGCTGATCCGCAACTGAGCGGCAGCACCTACGAGGGCTACGACCGCCGAGATCGCTAGGACATACTGCGCTATATCGGCCCATCCGTTGAGTGACAGCACCGCTAGCATGGGCAAAAAGCTTACGAGCCGTGATGGATGAAACTGTTATAGTCGGGTCATGAGCTGCGAAGGGATGTTGATCAAATAGGCTGCGGCCTGGTCTGGCGTACAGCGTCCGCTGTGATGCCGGACTCCAAGCAGGGTCGCCTATTGCGCTGATTCGCGCGTAGAGCAAGGGCGCGAACAGAGAGGTTGAGGACCCCCTTGCTGCCCGAGGCGTCGCAAGCTGTCTCGCGCGCATAAGCTTCGCCCTCATGAAGCGGATCGTCATCAAGCTCGGGTCGAGCATTGTTGCCGACGAGCAGGGCGAGCTGCGCACGGGCGTGCTGGAGCGCATCTGCGACTCTGTCGCCGCCCTGCACGGCGAGGGCAAGGAGGTGGTGATCGTCTCCTCGGGGGCGATCGCCCGGGGAGTGCGCATCATGGGCCTGCGCTCGCGTCCGGGCGCCATCGAGGAGCTGCAGGCGGCAAGCGCGGTCGGCCAGGGCAAGCTCTACCGCGTCTATGACGAGCTGCTGCGTGAGCGCGAGCTGGTTTCGGCGCAGGTGCTGCTCACGTTCGTGGACATGAGCGCGCGCACCAACTACCTAAACGCGCGCCAGACGCTGCGCAAGCTGCTGGACTGGAAGGTGGTGCCGGTGATCAACGAGAACGACACCACCGCCACCGACGAGATCTCCTTCGGCGACAACGACTTCCTCGCCGCCCAGGTGGCGGTGCTCGTCGGAGCCGACCTGCTCGCGCTGCTCACCGACATCGACGGGCTGTACACCGCCGACCCGCGTCGCAACCCCGACGCCCGGCTGGTGCACGAGATCACCGACTTCGAGACGCTCGAGGGCGTCGATGCGGCGCACACCACCTCGGCGCTCGGCACGGGCGGGATGCGCTCCAAGGTGGTTGCCGCCGACATGGCAACCGCCGCGGGCATCCGCACCGTGATCTGCAACGGGGTGCGCGCCGGGGCGCTGGAGGCGGTGCTCGCCGGTCACATGGAGGGCACCAACTTCCCGCCGCGGGCGGCGCGCTACTCCTCGTTCAAGCTGTGGTTGCGCTACGCCAAGCCGAGCCACGGTGTGCTGTTCATCGATGCGGGCGCCGCACGGGCGTTGCGCGAAAAGGGCACCAGCCTGTTGCCGGTCGGCATCGTCCACGTGCTGGGCTCCTTTCAGGCAGGCGACGCGGTCGATATCGTTGAGACTCCCGATGGCGGTCCCAGCAAGGCTGGTGCACCATTTGCCAAGGGCCTCTGCAACTACTCCTCGGATGAGTTGCACCGGGTGCGCGGACTGAAGTCAGTGGCCATCCAAGAGGTGCTGCCCCGCGCAACCGAGGAGGCGGTGCACCGCGACTACCTGGTGCTCAGCTGATTCGTACCCTGTGTCCATGGCCACCACTGCCTCCTCAGTAGCCGACATCTGCCAGCAGGCGCGCGCCGCCGCGCGCGGACTGGCGCTGGCGGACACCGCCACCAAGAACGCCGCGCTGCTGGCGATCGCCTCCGCGCTGCGCGAGCGCTCGCCGGAGATCCTCGCCGCCAACGAGCAGGACCTGCGCGAGGGGGAGCAAACCGGTCTGTCGAGCGCGCTGCTCGACCGGCTGCGCCTGGACGAGCTGCGCATCGACGCGATCGCCGCCGCCGTAAGCGACATCGTCGCGCTGCCCGATCCGGTTGGCGAGACGATCGACGGCAAGCGCCTGCCCAACGGTCTTGACGTTCGCAAGGTGCGCGTCCCGCTCGGTGTGATCGCGGTCGTGTACGAGGCGCGTCCGAACGTCACGATCGACGCCACCGCGCTCTGCCTGAAGTCGGGCAACGCGATCGTGCTGCGCGGCTCATCGAGCGCCGCCCGCTCCAACGCCGTCCTCTCGACGATCGCCGCCGAGGCCGCCGAGTCGGCTGGCCTGCCCGCCGGCTGCATCGGCCTGGTGGCTGGCGGCGGGCGTGAGGAGCTCGCCGAGCTGGCCACCCAGGATGGCGTCATCGACCTGCTGATCCCGCGCGGCGGGGAGGGGCTGAAGGCTGCGCTGAAGGATGTGGCGAGCGTGCCGGTCATGTACGCAGCGTCGGGCAACTGCCATATTTACGTCGACGCCTGCGCCAACCTCGAGATGGCGCAGCGGATCGTGCTCAACGCGAAGATCCAGCGCCCCGGGGTGTGCAACGCCGCCGAGACGCTGCTCGTGCACGCCGACGTCGCGCCGAGCTTCCTGCCCGCCGTGCTCGCCGAGCTGAACGCGGCTGGAGTGCAGGCGCGCGTGGACGAGCGCGCACTCCGGCTCGCCGGTGGCGCTGCCGAGGCTACGATCCCGGCGGTGGAGGAGGACTGGGACACCGAGTACCTGGACCTGACGATCGCCGTCGCGGTGGTGGACTCCGTGCAAGACGCGATCGACCACATCGAGCGACACGGGTCGGGTCACTCCGAGGCGATAGTCACGTCCGACCGGGACGCCGCGCGAGCCTTCCAGCGCGGCGTGGACGCCGCCTGCGTGTACGTCAACGCCTCCACCCGTTTCACCGACGGGGGAGAGTTCGGGATGGGTGCCGAGATCGGCAACTCCACCCAGAAGCTGCACGCACGCGGTCCGATCGGCTTGCGCGAGCTGTGCACGTTCAAGTACCTGGTTGACGGCAGCGGCCAGGTCCGCGCCTGAAGCGGTGTCGGCGCTCTCTGACGCCGGCACGGGGTTGGGCGTCCTTGGCGGGACCTTCAACCCGCCGCACCGAGGTCATCTTCGCTTGGCCAGGGCGGCGCTCGACGAGCTGGGCCTGACGCGCGTCCTGCTGGTGCCGGCGCGCGCGGCACCCCATAAGTCCTCCGACGACGATCCAGGGGTCGAGCACCGGCTGCGCATGTGCGAGCTTGCGGCGGCGGTCGAGCCGCGTGTGGAGGTGTCGAGGATCGAGCTTGACCGGCCGGGGCTGTCGTACACAGTCGATACGCTGCGCTCCATACACGCAACAGATCCCGATGCCGAGCTGACGCTGATAGTGGGCGCCGACATGGCGCAGACACTCCCCAGCTGGCGCGAGCCAGAAGAGATCCTGCGCCTTGCGCGCCTGGCGGTCGCAGGCCGTGACGGCGTCGCGCGGCGCGAGCAGACGCAGAGCACGCTCGCCGGCCTTGGGGCGGATGCGCGCACCGTGTTCCTCGACATGCCCCTGCTCGACATCTCCTCTTCACAGGTCCGTGCGCGGGTGGCCGCCGCTGAACCATGTGAGGATCTGGTTGGCGCCGAGGTCGCCGGCTACATCGCCGAGCACGCCCTGTACACGGAGGGCGACGCATGAGCCCCGAGAAGCTGCTCAGCGAGATCTCGCGCTACGCGGGCGACAAGAAGGCACACGATCTGGTTGAGCTCGACATGCGCGGCGTGCTCGGCTACACCGACTGGTTCGTCGTCTGCTCGGGCAACACCGACCGCCAAACCAAGGCGATCCACGACGGCATCTTGGAGGGGCTCAAGCGCGAGCACGGTGTGCTGCCCCGACGCGTGGAGGGACTGCCGACGGCGGATTGGATCCTGATGGATTACCTCGACGTGGTGGTGCACATCTTCACACCCGCCACGCGCGACTTCTCCCGCTTGGAGCAGCTCTGGGGCGAGGCGCCCGCGCGCAGCGTCACCGGGTGACCTGCACGGCGTAGTCCAGGTTCAGCGTCGTATTGGCGCTCGTGATCACAGCGCGGAAGGTGAGCGGATACCCGAGCGCCGACGCCGGCCAGACGAATGTGTCGTGGAAGCTGCCGTTGAAGCGGTAGTTGGAGCGGTGCGCCACCACCTGGCCGGCGAACAGGTACTCGTAGCGCACCCGTGCCTGCGCCGGTCTGCCCGCCCGCGTGACTGTGAAGCTCACCGGCCATGGCTTGTTCACGCGCGGGTGGTGTCCGCTCGCATGCATCGTCGCGCTGACCCCCGCCATCTCCGCCCGCACCACGCCTGGCGCAGTTTCGTGCGAGAGCGGTGTGGCTGGCGAGCGGGTGCTCGGCACTCTGTCTGAGGGTTTGCCCCCGCCGCACCCGCTCAGTGCCGGGCCGAGCAGCAGCAGCAGGGAGGCAAGGCCGGCAAGCCGCATAGAGTGTCCGCCATGGTAGATGCCCAGCCAGCGATCTCCCTGCAAGGGGTGGTCAAGCGCTACGGGGAGATCGTCGCCGTCGACGGCCTCGATCTGAGCGTGCCCGCCGGGGTGTGCTTCGGCCTGCTCGGTCCCAACGGAGCGGGCAAGTCGACGACGATGCGGATGCTCACCGCGCAGACGCTCGCCGACGAGGGGAGCATCGAGGTGCTCGGATACGAGCTCCCGCGCGAGTCCAAGCAGGCGCGT
Source organism: Solirubrobacteraceae bacterium (assembly GCA_051955355.1). Classification (GTDB taxonomy): domain Bacteria; phylum Actinomycetota; class Thermoleophilia; order Solirubrobacterales; family Solirubrobacteraceae; genus Palsa-744. Next base: position 15,447 of record JBQCGU010000086.1, read on the forward strand.
CTGGAGATGGGAGTGGTGCCGCAGCTCGACAATCTCGACGTGGAGCTCACGTGCAGGCAGATCCTGATGGTGTTCGCGCGCCTGTATCGGGTGCCGCGCAGTGAGCGTGCGGCGGCTGTTCAGCGGGCGCTCGAGATCGCCAACCTCGTGCCCCGTGCCGACACGATCGTGCGCGAGCTGTCCGGGGGCATGCGCAGACGGCTGCTGGTGGGGCGTGGGCTCATCCACGAGCCGCGTCTGGTGCTGCTCGACGAGCCCACCGTCGGCTTGGACCCGCAGATCCGCCAAGAGCTGTGGTCGCTGATCGACGGTCTGCGCGCGCGCGGCGTCACGGTGCTGATGAGCACCCACTACATCGAGGAGGCAGAGCGGCTGGCGGACGTCGTCGCGGTCATGTCCCATGGCCGGATCATCGCCCAGGGACGCCCGGCTGAGCTGGTGCGGGCGCACGCGGGCGAGCAGGTGCTCGAGGTGTACGGCTCGCCGACCCGGCTCGCCGAGGTGAGCGAGACGGCAGCGGGCAACGGCTGGTCGAGCAGGCGCAGCGGGCCGGCGGTGGCGATCCTGCACGCCGAGTCGCTCGATGGGATGGCACCCGAGGGCGTGCGCCGTCCAGCCAACCTGGAGGACGCGTTCGTGGCGTTGACGGGGGAGGAGATCGAGTGAGCAGCCCTGCGCGGCGGGTGCGACGTCTGGAACCGGCGGCGATCGCCGGCGTGATGAGCCGCGACGTGGCGATCTTCGGGCGCTACTGGCGCGCCACCACGTTCTCCTCGATCGTGCAGCCCACCATTTATCTGCTGGCGTTCGGGCTGGGCTTCGGGGCGCCCGTCCACCACGTCGGCCACTGGACGTACGTGCAGTACGTCGCCACCGGGGTGGTGGCGACGGCGATCCTGTTCTCCTCGGCGTTTCCGGGCATGTTCAACACGTTCGTGCGCTGGCAGTTCCAGCGCACCTACGACGCGATGCTCGCGGCGCCGGTGGACGTGGAAGAGCTGATCACAGCCGAGGTGCTCTGGATATCGGTGCGCGCCGGCGTGTACGGAATGGCGCCGTTGCTCGTCGGTCTCGCCTTCGGCTTGCAGCCCGAGCCCGGGATGCTGCTCGTGCCGCTGATCGGGTTTGTCACCGGCTTGGGCTTTGCCTGCTTCGGGGTGACCGTGGCGGCGATCGCCAAGACGATCGACAACTTCAACTACATAACGAGCGCCGTTCTCACGCCGCTGTTCCTCGTGGCGGGCACGTTCTTTCCGATCTCCAACCTCCCCGAATGGGCGCGCATCGCCGCGCAGTTCAATCCTCTCTATCACTGCGTGCAGCTCGTGCGCGACGCGTCGATCGGCTCGCTCGGGCTCGCCGACCTCGGACACGCCGCCGTGCTGGTGGGCTTCGCCCTGGTCATGTGGCGCCTTGCCATCTGGAGGCTCGGCAAGCGCCTGATCGACTAGCGGGGCGGCTCGTGAAGCGATGAGTTTTGGCCTCGCCGCAGGTCAAACATCGCGAGCGTGTATCTAGGAAAGAAGTCGCACTTGCCATCGTGCGTCGTGGTGTACTGCGACGTCAGAGCAGCTCCCGTCGATGCGCACACCGTCGATGGGCTGGCTCGCCTGCAGCTGGTCATTCGCAGGTGCGGCTATGAGATGAGGCTGAGCGGAGCCTCTGAGGAGCTGCGCGAGCTGATCGAGCTGATGGGCCTCGATGGCGTTCTCAGGGAGTGAGCTGGCGGTGGACGGCGTCAGCCATCCAGGCGCGCCGGCAGGCCGAACAGCGGGAACAGCCGCTCGGTGTCCAAGAAGAACGTGATGTCGGCGATGCGATCGCCGTCGAGCTCGAGCACCTGAAGCGCCCACGGGTCATACCCCCTTGCGGAGTCGCTCGGCTTGTACTGGGCGAAAGCCACCGACCCGTTGGCAGCCATCGCGGGCAGCACGCGCGAGCCGCGACAGCCGATCCCCGGCCCGAACCACCACGCCAGGACGTTCTCGCGGCCCGACAACCACATGTCATAAGGCGGCATCGACTGGCTTGCGTCCTCCTTGAGCAGTGCGGTCAGGGCGTCGATGTCGTATGCCTCGAACGCCGCCACGTAGCGGGCGAGCATCTCGCGCTGAGACTCGTCCATGGGCAGGGGCGCCGTGTCGGCGGCGCTCACACCCGCCTGGCCGAGCGTGGCGCGCGCTCGCTGCAGGGCGCTGTTCACCGACGCGACGCTCGTGTCGAGCAGCTCCGCCACCTCAGCTGCCTTCCAGCGCAGCACCTCGCACAGGATCAGCGCGGCGCGCTGGCGGGCGGGAAGGTGTTGGAGCGCCGCTACGAACGCCAGCCGGATCGTCTCGCGCGCGACCGTCAGCTCGGCTGGATCGCCGCCGACCTGGGTGAGCGAGGCGCCGGTGGGGATCGGCTCGATCCATGTGACCTCGGGCAGCGTGTTGAGGTTGCTCGCCACGGGCTCCTGCGCCGGGCCGAGATCCATCGGACGTGCCCGGTTGGCCCTGCCGTTCAGCATGTCCAGGCACACGTTCGTGGCGATCCGGTAGAGCCACGAGCGCAGCGCCGAGCGGCCCTCGAAGCGCTCGATCCCGCGCCACGCCCGCAGATAAGCCTCCTGAACGGCGTCCTCGGCTTCGAACGGCGAGCCCAGCATGCGGTAGCAGTAGCCGGTCAGCTCTCGCCGGTGGTCCTCGAGCGCGCGCTCGAGCTCTGCGGGGGCGGGGCTCGGAAGGGTGGACTCCTGCAAGACACTCATCGTAGGCGATGGGGAAGACCGCGAGAGACGACGAAAATCATCGCGCGTCCCACCGATGAATTCGGCGAGCCGCTACGGTCTAAGTCCGCTAGCCTCAACCCCCCGACCCCGACTCGCGAACCGAACAGGAGCCCAATGACGACGCTTGACGGCCGCAACCGCTGGATCGCCTTGATCGTGCTCTGCCTGGGCTCGCTGATGATCGTGCTCGACACGACGATCGTCAACGTCGCGCTGCCGTCGATTCGCAACTCGCTGGGCTTCTCGCAAACCTCGCTCGCCTGGGTGGTGAACGGCTACATGCTCACCTTCGGCGGCTTCTTGCTGCTCGGCGGGCGCTTCGGCGACCTGTTCGGGCATCGCCGGCTGTTCATGGGCGGCATCGCCCTGTTCACGCTCGCCTCGCTCGCATGCGGGCTCGCCGGCTCCCAGGGCTTCTTGATCGCCGCGCGCGCCATCCAGGGTCTCGGTGGAGCGGTGGTGTCCGCCGTGTCGCTGTCGCTGGTCATGTCGCTGTTCGTGCAGGCAGAGGAGCGCGCCAAGGCGATGGGCGTGTTCGGCTTCGTGGCAGCCGGCGGGGGGAGCATCGGGGTGCTGGCGGGCGGCGTGCTCACCGACGTTCTGAACTGGCACTGGATCTTCCTCGTGAACGTCCCGATCGGGATAGCCGTGTGCCTGCTCTCGCTGCGCCTGCTGCCGGGGGGCCGCCCCGACTCGAGCAGGGGGCGCCTCGACGTGGCGGGCGCATTGACCGTGACGGGGGCGTTGATCCTCGCGACCTACGCGATCGTCAACGGAAACCAGGCAGGCTGGGCCTCGGCGCAGACGCTCGGGCTGCTCGCTGGCGCCGCCGTGCTGCTCGCGGCGTTCCTGGCGATCGAGTCGCGTGTTAGCGCCCCGCTGATGCCGCTCGGGCTGTTCAAGCTGCGCAACCTCGCCACCGCCAACGCCATCGGCGTGCTGTGGGCGGCGTCGCTGTTCGCCTGGTTCTTCCTGTCTGCGCTCTACCTGCAGCTGGTGCTCGGCTACACGCCGCTGCAGGTCGGCCTCGCGTTCCTGCCGGCAAACCTGATCATGGGCGCCTTCTCGCTCGGCCTCTCCGCCAAGCTCGTGATGCGCTTCGGCATCAAGCCGCCGCTCGTGGCGGGCCTGCTGCTGGCGTGCGCCGGGCTGGTGCTGTTCGCGCGTGCCCCCGTCCACGGCAGCTTCGCGCTCGACGTCCTGCCCAGCATGATCCTGCTCGGCTTCGGCGGCGGGATGGCGTTCAACCCTGTGCTGCTCGCCGCGATGAACGACGTCGATCCGCGCGAATCAGGACTCGCATCGGGCATCGTCAACACGTCGTTCATGATGGGCGGAGCGCTCGGCCTGGCGGTGCTCGCGAGTCTGGCGGCTGCGCGCACCAACCACCTGCTCGGCTCCGGTCAAAGCCATCTGGGCGCGCTCGACGGCGGCTACCACCTCGCCTTCCTGATCGGCGCCGGGTTCGCGCTGCTGGCTGCGCTGCTCGCCGCCCTGCGCCTGCGTTCGGTGCCGGTCGCGATGCCGGGGGCCGAGCCGGAGCTGGCCGGCAAGGAGTACGAGCCGGCGTTCGCCGAGGCCGGCTAGCGCGCCGGCTGCGGTCTTGCCCGCGGCTCGGGTTGGGGCGGGCGCAGTCGCATGGCGCGTCGCACGCGTTCGGGCAGATACCAGTTCCAACGTCCGAGCAGCTTCATCGCGGCGGGCACGAGCAGCGCACGCACGATCGTCGCGTCGAGCAGGATCGCGGCTGTCAGCCCGAGCCCGAACTGCTGCAGCCCGACGAAACGGCCCGTCATGAAACCGGAGAAGGCGGCGATCATGATGATGGCTGCGGCGGTGATGATCCTGCCGGTGTGCTCCAGGCCGTACGCCACCGCACGCTCGTTGTCGTGGAAGCGGTCCCACTCCTCGCGCATGCGAGACAGCAGGAACACATCGTAGTCCATCGATATGCCGAAGATCGTGGCGAACAGGAAAATCGGTATCCATGCTTCGATCTGCGGCGAGCTGTGCAAGCCCACCACTTTGCCCGCGCCGTGTTGGAAGGCGAGCACGAGCACGCCGTAGGCGGCGCTCACCGACAGCAGGTTGAGCAAAACCGCCTTGAGCGGCAGCACGATTGACCGGAACGCGCGCAGCAGGACGAAGTAGGTGATCACGAGCACCGCAAGCACCAGCCAGGGGAAGGCGCTGTACGCCTTTTTGGTGAAGGCCACGCCGAACGCGGGCGCGCCGGTCAGAAGCACCCGGTCGGATGGAGGAAAGCGGGCAGCGGGGATGTACCTGTTGCGAATCGCGTGCACGAGGTCGATCGCCTCGAACGTGCCCGCGTCCGTGCGACCCGACGCGCGGATCTGGAGCGCTCGCCCGGAAGCGTCGAGCAGGTTCGCCTGCCGGCTGACCGCGCGCGAGCTGAGCGCCGGTGCCTGGATCGTCGCGCTCTCGATGCGCCGGTCGGCGCGCAGCAGGCGCACGAGCCGCAGCTCGGCTGCAACGGTTGCTGACGAGTTGGCTCCGCCCGGCGTGTGCGTGTCAACTACCACCTGATGCGGTGCTAGCGCCCCAGGGCCGATCGTGGTCTTGAGCAGGTACAAGCCGTCCGTCGCCTCGGTGCCACGTGGGGTGTTGCGGTTGTCTCCGCCCGTGAGGTGCAATTGCAGCGCGGGGATGGCGAGCGCGATCAGCAGCCCCCCGGCGCACACCAGGTAGAGAACCGGCCGGCGCATGATCGAGCGCGCCAGCCGCGACCACATTCCAGAGGCTCCGCTTGCTCGGCGTTCGAGGACGCTGCGGGGCACAACCCGGAAGCGGTTGACTCCCGTGCCGAGCACCGACAGGAACGCAGGCAGCAGCGTCGCGGAGGCCGCTATCGAGACAAGCGGGATGAGCACCGCGCCGGCGCCCATCGAGCGCATGAAGGGCAGGGGCATGAGCAACAGCAGGACGAGGCCGATCGCCACAGTCAGCCCCGAGAACAGTGTCGCGCGCCCGGCGGTGCCCATCGTCGTCTCCAGCGCCTCGCGTGGATCCTCTCCCGCGCTGAGCTGTTCGCGGTAGCGGAAGACGACGAGCATCGAATAGTCGATCGCAATTGCAAAACCGATCAGCGTGACGATGTTCGTGACGTACTGCGCCATGTTGCCGAGGTGCGCTGCCACCCACACCAGGCCGAGAGTGGTGGGCAGGGTGGCGAGCGCGAACACCACCGGCACGAGTACAGCGCCGAGCGTGCCGAACATGAACAGCAGCACGAGGATTGCGATGGGGACGGCACTCGCCTCGCCTTTGCCAAGGTCGCGGTTGTAGAGCGGCTGCAGGTCGTTGCTGAGCGCGGGGTAGCCGGTCAGGTAGGTGCGCGCGCCTGGGACTGTGCCGATCGCCGTGCGCATCCTTTCGGTGTAGTTCTTGGCGTCTGCGGCTTGGAGGGGGTTGGAGATCTGCACGTAGGCGACACCTGGCGCGGCAATCCTTGGCGGGCCGGCCTTGCCGCCCGGGATCTGCGTGGCGGCGCGGCGAGCCGCCGACTCGGCGGCCAGGAGCATCGTCTGGTGGCCGTTGGAGGACTGCACGACGAGGGTAAAGGCGCCGTCACCGCGCTCGTGGAAGCGCTCGCGCAGCACGTTCAAGCCTCGTTCGGAGTCCGACCCGGGCACGCTGAAGCGGTTGGTGAGCAGTTTGCCGACGTTCGCGGTTCCCCACGCACCGAGCAGGAACAGCACGAACCAGAGTGCGAGCACTGCGCGGCGATGGGCCACCACGAACCGGGTCCAGCGGAGCATCGCGCGCGATCGGCCGAACGGCGCCTGCGACTGCTCGAGGCTGTCGGGCATCAGCGCCGATGCTACTTCGCCGCCAGGCGTCGGCTCATCCGGGATTTGCCTCAAAAAGCGGCCTGCGTCGATCCAACTATGAAAATCGAGGGTAGCCTCGCGGGATGGAGGCGTCCGCTCGCAACGGTGGGCCGGTGGGGCTCGTACTGGCGGGGGGCGGAGCACGCGGGGCGTATGAGATCGGAGCGCTCTCGACGCTGCTTCCGCAACTCGATCGAGACGAGCGTCCGCAGATCGTCGTCGGCACGAGCGTCGGGGCGGTCAACTGCGCCTACCTCGCCGCCCAGGCAAACGAAGCCCCTGAGTTAATTGCCGCTGGTGGCACCCGTCTTTGGGGTGGTATCGACTACCGCAGCGTGCTGGAGCCGCTCGTGTGGCCGTCCGAGGGCGTGCGCTTGGCTTCGTATGTGCGCGAAGTGCTCGGCAGCCGGCGTGCGCGTACCGACAGTGTGCTCGATCCCGCGCCGCTAACCAAGACCTTGCGCCAGCTGATCGCGTTCGACCGCATCCACCCGAACGTCGTCGCCAAACACCTCATGTCGGCGGCGGTGGTTGCCACGTCGGGGCACACGAGCAAGAGCGTCGTGTTCCACGACGGGGGCGATCCGCCCTTAGAAGACGTGCGCCGGGGCATCTTCTACGTCAACACACAGCTGACCGAGAACCACGTCCGCGCCTCGGCTGCCATCCCGCTGCTGTTTCCCGCCGTTGCAATCGACGAACCGGGTGGACGGCGCTGGTACTTCGACGGAGGCACGCGCTTGAACACGCCCATCAAGCCTGCGTTGGCGCTTGGTGCCGAGCGCGTGATCGTGATCGCGCTCAACTCGCTTTCGCCCGCGCACGGGCACGTACGCGGACAGCGCCCGGACGCGCTCGACGGCGCAACACAGCTGATCCAGGCGGTGCTCGTCGATCCGCTCGTGAACGACGTGCACACGCTGGCCACCGTCAACGAGCTGCTCCACGACAGCTCTCGCACGAAGATCGCCGAACACGAGAACCGAACCCGCCGGCGACGTGTCCCGTACATGCTGATCGCCCCTGAAGACCCCGATGAGATAGGTCGTGTAGCGAGTGAGGTGTACCGCGACTGCTACGGCTCGCCACGCGCGTTGGTGTGCGCGCCAAACGTGAGCGGCCTCGGTCGCCTGCTCAATGCGTCCAAGAACGCCAGTCACGGCGAGCTGCTCAGCTACCTGCTGTTCGCCAAAGCGTTCACCACACGACTGATCGAGCTGGGCCAGCGCGACGCCCAGCGCTGGCTGGACGCGACCCACCAGGAGGGACGCTGGCAGGTTGGGAAGCTCTGATGGAGCGATTGGGCGAGACGGCGAGCGCCCTCGGACGGGGCTTGTTCGCGGGGCTGATGGGCACCGCCGCGATGACGGTGTCGACGAAGATCGAGATGAGCCTACGCAAACGTCCAGCCAGTCCGGCGCCGGCGCAAGCGGCCGAAAGAGCACTTGGTGTGCAGCCCGCGAGCGAGCAGGCGCACGCTCGCTTCTCGACGGTGGTCCACTGGAGCTATGGGACGGGCTGGGGAGCTGTGCGCGGACTGATCGGCGCGGCTGGGATCGATGGTGCAAGTGCCGCGGTGTTGCACTTCTCGCTCATCTGGGGAGCAGAGCTCGTGATGCTCCCGGCACTCGACGTGGCGCCGGTGCCGTGGAGGTGGGGCAGCGACGAGCTGGCGATCGACATGCTCCACCACGGTGTCTACACAACGGCAACCAGCCTCGCATACACGGCGCTCGCGGGCGCAGCCTCGTAGGGAACTGCTGCAAGCCGGTGCCCCCGGGTGTGATCGCTCAGTCGCTCCACCAGCCCTGAACGAGCTCGCCGTCTTTCTCGAAGTGCTGGCTGAACACGAGGATCTCCAGCCCTTCATTGCCGGCCTCGAATGACCGCATCGTCTCCGGCGACACGCGAACCGCATCGAGCCGCGAGACGTCGATGACCTCGTCGTCCAGCTTCATGCGTCCGCTCCCCGCAAGCACGACGTACACCTCCTCTGCCTGCTCGTGGCGGTGGCCGAACTGCTGGCGTTTGCCGGGTAGCAGCCGCTGGTGGCTCAACCCGAACTGCGTTGCTTCGAGGTCCGCACGGGCGAAGCGAGCCTCGCCCTGCTCGCTCAAACCATGCCGCTTGGCCAGATCTTCCACGGCCTCGAGGTTCTTGATCGTGAAGCTCATGAGACTCCTTCGCTCGTGCAGGATTGACAGCGTGCAGCAGCTAGAGCATGACCAATGCGCTTGAGATCCGTTTCAGCATGCGATGGGCGTGGATGTCGTCGATCTTCGTGGACAGGTTCGCGGCTCTGGGAGCTTCTCGGTCCTAGCTGACCCAACGGGCCGCAGGCGCCGCTACCTCGTCGGCGTAGGCCGACTGGTGGCGTGCGTCGTGGGCGTGTGGCTTTGTGGGCTCGTCGTCGCAGGTCTCGGCCTGCTGCCAGCGCCGCTGGCGCCGTTGGCTTCACTCGTGGGCTCGCCGCCGTCGCCGCCACGCCTCGGGCGGCTGGCGTATCCGCCGCATGCGACCGCTGGTCCGGCGCCGTCGCCAACGGGAGGCGAAGGCGGTGTGCATCCCGCAGAACGGCTCGGAGGCCATGGCAATGCCCAGGGCAGTCACTCCGGCGCGAGCTGGCGGAAGCTCACTCGCGCTTCAGGGCACAACCCTATGAAACCCGTGGGACACGGGCGGGGCGTGCCGGGCAGGGCTAACGGCCTGCCGGCACAGTCGACTGCCCCGGCACCAGGAGCGATTGGAGGCCGACCGGGCAGCTCGCCGCAGCCGGTCGTCGCGGGCGGGCAGAAAGCAGCAGGGCAGTCCTACGGCAAGGTGCGGTCGAAGGCTCCGAGATCTGAAGCACCAGGGCAAACGCAACCGGCGTCTGGGTCGGGCTCAGCGACACCGGCCACACAGGCAACCACGACTCGGAGCAGCTCGGCGGAACTGCCGGCATCGGCGCTCGAACATGCCGAAGCGCGCGGCCATGAAAAGACACTCACGCCGCCCTGAGGGCGGCCGCGCGTCCCGGCCGCGCGTTCCCACGTGGATGCGCTATCCGCCGGGCCGGTGGCGACTGCTCGGCTTCCTTCTCCTGGTGGTTGTCGTGGTGCTGGCGTTTCAGGGATATGTGACGCACACGATCGGTCCCAGCGCCGAGCCGCACGACGCGAGCAGTTCAGCGGCTCCTCTGGCGGGAGCCCAGCCGATCCTCCTCGCACGCGGGAATCGCCTGGTGTCCGTCGAGCCGTCTCCGGGGCGGCGAATCGCTCTCACGTTCGACGATGGGCCCGACCCGCGCTGGACGCCGCGCATTCTGCGCCTGCTGCACGAACAGCACGTCCCAGCGACGTTCTTCGTGGTGGGCAGTCAGGCGGCGCGCCATCCGGAGGTCCTGCGCCAGCTCGCCGCCGATGGCGAGCAGATCGGCAACCACACCTTCACGCACGTGTCGCTCTCGAATGGGCCGGCGTGGCAGCGCCGGATGCAGCTCGAGCTGACAGAGGCGACGATTGCGGGAATCACCGGTCACTACGCGCGCTTCATCCGCCCGCCGTACTCGGCAACACCCGATGCGGTCACAGCATCGCAGGAGCGCAATCTCGCCCAGCTGACAGCAGGGCGCTACTACGTGACCCTCGCCGACTACGACAGCGAAGACTGGCGTCGTCCGGGCGTCGGCGCGATCGTCGCCAACGCCACGCCGCCGGGCAGCAGGGGCGGTGTCGTGATGTTCCACGACGGTGGTGGCAATCGCTCGCAAACGCTCGCCGCGCTGAGGATCCTCATCCCTAAGCTGCGTGCGCGCGGCTTTCGCTTCGTTCGGGCGTACGAACTGGCGAATGTGCCGCCCGGAGTGGCAAACCCGCCCGCATCGAGATGGGAGCGCTTGCGCGGAGCGATCTTCCAATGGAGCGTGTCAGTGGCATTCGGGCTGACAGGCGTGTTCACAGCGCTTCTATGGATCATCGGCGCCTTGATCGTCGGCCGGGCGCTGGTGCTGTTGACGCTTGCCGCCCACCACTCCCGCCGCTCGCCTGCCAAGAAGCCAGGCGCCCACACCCCCCGCCTGGCGGTCGTCGTGCCGGCATACAACGAGGCGGTGGGCATCGAGCGCACGGTACGCTCGCTCGCCGCCAGCGACTATCCGAGCTTTGAAGTGGTGGTGGTCGACGACGGATCGACAGATCGGACGGCCGCGATCGTCGCCGGCCTGGACATGGAGGGTGTATGCCTCGTGCGCCAGGACAACGCCGGCAAGGCGGCGGCGTTGAACACAGGCGTCGAAACGACCGATGCGCCGATCGTCGTCATGGTGGACGGCGACACGCTTTTCGAGGAGCAGACACTGCGCCACCTGGTGGCGCCGCTCGCCGATCCGGCGGTTGGAGCTGTATCCGGGAACACGAAGGTGGGCAACAGGCGATCGCTCCTCGGACGCTGGCAGCACATCGAGTATGTGATGGGCTTCAACCTCGACCGGCGCATGTACGAGGTCCTGCAATGCACGCCCACCGTGCCGGGTGCCATCGGGGCTTTCCGTCGCGAGGCGCTACAGGACGTGGGCGGCGTCCCGGGTGACACCCTGGCTGAGGACACCGATCTCACGCTCGCGATCGGTCGGGCTGGCTGGCGGGTCGTGTACGCCCCGGACGCGCGCGCGTGGACCGAGGCGCCGGCAACGCTCGGAGCGCTATGGCGCCAGCGCTACCGCTGGTCGTTCGGCACGATGCAGGCGGTGTTCAAGCACCGTGGCGCGATCCTGTCCCGAGATCCGCGCGACAGGCGGATTGGCCGGCGCGGACTGCCTTACATCGTGCTCTTCCTGATCGTTCTGCCGATGCTCGCGCCGCTCATCGACCTGTTCGCGATCTACGGCATGGTGTTCACCGACACATTGCGCACACTCGGCATGTGGGCGGCCTTCAACGTGGTCCAGCTTTGCATCGCGGCGTTCGCCTTCCGCCTGGACCGCGAGCCGCTTCGGCCGTTGTGGGCGCTTCCGCTCCAGCAGCTGCTCTACCGCCAGCTCATGTATTTGGTGATCATCGAGTCCACGATCGCTGCGATTCAGGGCACGCGCGCCGGCTGGCGTCACCTCCCGCGGACGGGCGACGCGGTGATCGAGGCGCGGCCCGAGCGGGTGGCCTGACGCAAGGCGGCGCGTCATGGTTAGTGCGTGCGTATGCGGGTAAATACGCGCGCAACGTGACGGGGAAGGGACGAGGTTAGGCTGATGGGAGAGCCCGTGCTTTGGGCTCGTGTGCGGACGGGTGTCACCTATACGCTCGTGGCGTTCTCTGTTTGCCTGGCGATGGCTGCCAGCGCATCCGCCTTCACCGCACGCGGGAGCGCCGAACAGGTGTACGTCACCGGCTTGGGCTCCAATGCGCAGATGTCGCTGCTGAACTCAAGCGGCGAAACCTTGTACACGCAGAACGCGGACTCGCTCGGCGGGCTGTTGTTTCGGAACGTGACGCCGGGAAAGGGCTACCGAGTTCGGCTGACCTCCACAGGCGAAGAATCGGGACCGATCACCGTCCACTCGGATGCCGCTGCGGCTTGGGATCCAAGCGTCTACAACCAGTCGATACCGGACAACGGCTACACGTACCTGACGACGCGCGATGGCACCGAGCTGTCAATCGACGTCCATCCGCCGACCAGTCCAGCGGGCGAGCCTGGTGTGCCGTCGAGCTTTCACTTCCCGACCTTCCCGCAACCAGGTGTGCCGACGCCGAGCTACACGCCTCCGTACCCGACATTGATCGAGTACTCGGGCTACGGGTACGCCGACCCCGCCGGCCCGGAAAACGGCATCGCGGTGCTTGCCAACCTGATGGGCTTCGCAGTGGTGGACGTCAACATGCGAGGGACCGGCTGCTCCGGCGGAGCGTATGACTTCTTCGAGCCGTTGCAGAACCTCGACGGGTACGACGTGGTAGAGACGATCGCCCACCAGCCCTGGGTGCTCGGCAACAAGGTGGGCATGCTGGGCATCTCCTACGGCGGGATCAGCCAGCTGTTCACAGCACAGCTGCGGCCGCCCGACCTCGAGGCGATCGCGCCGCTGTCTGTGATCGACGCGACAGCGACAACCCTCTACCCGGGGGGCATCCTCAACACCGGTTTCGCGGTCCCATGGGCGCAGCAGCGACAGCAGAACGCCGAACCAGCCGGTCCGAGCAGCGGCCAGCATTGGGCTTATGAACGAATCCAGAAAGGCGACCAAACCTGTGCCGAAAACCAGGCGCTGCACGGCGAGGCGGCTGACCTGATGGCGAAGATCCAGGCGAACTCCACGTACAACCCGCCTGTGGCCGACCCGCTCGACCCGGTGACGTTCGTTCACAAGATCGATGTGCCCACGTTCATGGCGTGCCAGTGGGAGGACGAGCAGACCGGTGGCCACTGCGCCGACCTGGCTCAGCACTTCACGGGAGTGAGCCGCAAGTGGTTCACGTTCACCAACGGCGCGCACGTGGATTCGCTAGATCCCTACACATACGACCGGCTGTACGACTTCTTGGAGCTGTTTGTCGCGCACCAGGCGCCGATCGTCAACCAGGCTGTCGTTCGCGCTGCGGCCCCGGTCGTCTACCAGACGGCGATGGGCCTCCCCGAAGGGGACCTGGTGACGCTTCCGCCCGATCCGATCCAGTTGCAGCCTACCTACGAATTGGCGCTGTCCGCCTTCGAAGCCCTACCGCAGGTGCGTGTGCTTTTCGACAACGGCGCCGGCACCTCACCGACCGGCACCGCGACGCCCGGCGATCCATATCCGTCCTTCGAACGGTCGTTCTCGAGCTTGCCGATTCCAGACACGCAGGCGCGCTCTTGGTACTTCGGGCCGGGCGGGACGCTCGACGAACAGACGCCCACCGCGGAAGGCGTCGACTCCTACAGCTCAGATGCGAACGCCAACCCGCTGACCGACTACGGAGCCAACACCGGCTCGGGCGGCCTGTGGGGCAACGCGTCGGAGTGGGAATGGAGCTGGGCTCAGCCTCGATCGGGCTCGGCTGTGTCGTATGTGTCGGCGCCGCTTGCTGTTGACACAACCGCCATCGGAGCGGGAGCTGTGCACCTCTGGGTCCGCTCGTCCACGCCCGATGTCGATCTTCAGGCGACGGTCAGCGAGGTGCGTCCGGACGGCAACGAGACATTTGTGCAGAACGGCTGGATGCGCGCGAGCGAGCGCAAGCTGGCAAGCGGCTCGAACAACATCTTCAAGCAGCCCCCCACGCTGCTCGAGCCGATCCCGACGTTCCTCGCATCCGATGCGCAACCGATGCCAGCCGACGAATTCGTCCCGGTTGTCATACCGCTGTACTTTCAGGGGCACGTGTACCGCGCGGGCTCGCGCATAAGGGTCACGATCGCAGCGCCGAACGGCACACAGCCGGTGTGGTCGTTCAGCCAGACGCAGCCCGCGGAAGGCGCCGCCACCGAGTCGATCGCCTTCTCGCCGAGCATGCCGTCGAGCCTCGTTCTCCCGATCGTGCCCGGCGTCAGCGCGCCAACGGGGTTGCCTGCGTGCCCGAGCCTGCGCAACGAGCCCTGCCGCTCCTACCAGCCATTGGTCAACGAAGGCTCCTAGACGAAGTTTCGCTCCTCTCGAGCCCGCCGGCGAATCGCTGAACTCGTCCGCCTCTAATTTATACCGCTCCGAACGCTCTCATGAGGCGTTGACTTGTGCCGCATAATCGCCCGCCGCACGCCAGAGTCGACGAATAGGGGCAGAAGATGCGGCACACAGAACATGCGGCGGTGATCGTCGGAGGCGGTCCGACGGGGATGATGCTGGCGGCTGAGTTGGCGTTGGCTGGGGTTGACGTAGCGGTGGTCGAGCGGCGCGCCAATCATGCGCTCGTCGGCTCGAGGGCCGGCGGCTTTCACTCTCGCACGATCGAGGTGCTGGATCAGCGCGGGGTCGCCGATCGGTTCCTCAACGAGGGCCAGGTTGCCCAGGCAGCGACATTCGGCACAACGGTGCTCGATATGAGTGACTTTCCGACGCGCCACCCTTATGCGCTCGGCATCTGGCAGAACAAGATCGAGCGGATCATGGCGGAATGGATCGCCGAACTGCCGGTGAACGTCTATTACGGATGCGAGGTGAGCGGATTCGCTCAGGATGACTTCGGGGTTGACGTTCGGCTGGATGACGGCGTCTTGCTGCGGGCGCGGTATCTGGTCGGCTGTGACGGGGGACGCAGCCTGATCCGCAAGACAGCGGGTATCGAGTTTCCCGGGCTCGACCCGACGAAGAGCAGCCTGATCGCCGAGGCCGAGCTCGCCGAGGAGCCCCCGCCGGGCGTCCGCTATGACGCAACGGGCGTTCACGCCCTCCAGAGGCTGGAGGACGGCAAGACGTTCCGTGTGATCGTGGGCGAGCGCCAGCTGGGGGTTGGCGGCGAGCCGACGCTGCACGATCTCAGCGAGGCGCTTACGGTCGTTTACGACACCGACTTCGGTGTCAACAACCCGACGTGGATATCAAGATTCACCGACATGACCCGGCAAGCCATGAGCTACCGCTCTGGACGTGTGCTGCTCGCTGGCGATGCCGCGCACATCCATTATCCAGCGGGCGGCCAGGGAATCGGTCTCGGTGTTCAAGATGCTGTGAATCTGGGATGGAAGTTGGCCGGTGTGATAAATGGTGCGTGTCCGGACAGCCTGCTGGACACTTACCATGCCGAGCGTCACCCGGTCGGCGAACGTGTGCTGCGGCACACGCTTGCCCTTGCTGCGCTGCAGCGCCGCGACGAGCGCATGAACGCCCTCGTCGAAGTGGTGTCGCAGATGGCGAGGATGGACGAGCCGCGCAAGCTGCTTGCCGGGATCATCTCCGGGTTGGATATTCGCTATGACTTCGGCGAGGGGCATCCGCTGCTTGGACGTCGCATGCCCGATTTGGACCTCGTGTGCGCCGATCGACGAGTGCGGGTGTTCGAGTTGCTGCACCACGCCAAGCCCGTTCTACTCAACCTCGGCGAGGCGGGCGGCTTTGACACCGCTGGATGGGCCGGTCGGCTCGAGTCGTTCGATGCTGTCTGCGAAGGCGCTTTGGAGCTGCCGGTGCTCGGCGCAGTCGACGCCCCCGCGGCTGTGCTCATCCGTCCAGACGGCTACGTAGCGTGGGTCGGCTGCGGAACCGATGCGGGACTAACCGACGCGCTGATCGCTTGGCTTGGGCAGCCATAGCTCAAGGTGAGGCGCCACGTGTGCGTCGACACCCGGCGCGCGTGGTGGCGGAAGGAGTGCTTCGCTGCCCGCGTACTAGCGGTCGCCGCTTCTCGTGATGTTCACAACCGGGTCACACGTGCGCCACAACTCCGTCACAGGTGCATCCCCGCACCGGGGATATGTTCACCCCTTCCAAATTCCTATCAAGGAGGGGCGTCAATGGGTGTACGTGCGAAGGTCGCATCTGCGGCAATCGTCGCTGCTGCGATCGGTGGGGCGGTCGCCATGTCGGTGTCGAGTGCATCTGCCGATCACAAGGACCACATCAGCCATGTGCTGCTGATATCGGTCGACGGCATGCACCAATCCGACCTCGACTGGTACATCGCAAACCATCCGGGCTCTGAGCTCGCCAAGCTCGCGTCCGGTGGCGCCGAGTTCACCAACAACCACACGTCTGACCCCTCCGACTCCGATCCGGGTGGCACGGCTCTGATGACCGGCGGCGACCCGGCAACCACGGGCGTCTACTACGACGTGCAGTACAGCCACGCCGTAGACGAGGCGGGCGCCGCCTGCACGCCGGGGCGGCCTGCAACCGGCGGAGACGTCGTCTACGACTCACCCGACGACACACTCAATGCCGTGCCCGACCTGCTGGGCAACGGCAGCGGCGAAACGTTCCCCTCTTTCGACGAGAGCGGCTCTGTCTACCCGAACGGCGACGACACCGATCCGGGCGCCATCATGAAGCTCACCGCTCATCCGCAGTCGGGCTTGAACCCCGGGAGCTTCCCGCTCGACCCGAAGACGTGTCAGCCGATCACGCCATGGGACTACCTGAAGGTGAACACGATCTTCCAGGTGATCCACCACGCCGGCCTGCGCACAGCATGGTCTGACAAGCACGCGATCTACACGTCGTTCAACGGCCCCGGCTCGGGCGGCGGGAGCATCGACGACTTCTTCGGTCCTGAGATCGACTCGCAGGCGGTCGAGCCGAATGGGGTGCCCTACCCGACAGACACCGATTGGGCGCACGATGACGCCGCCACCAAGCAGTACGACGGCTACAAGGTGCAGGCGGTCATCAACGAGCTGGATGGCTACGACCACAGCGGCACCCAGAAGGTGGGTGTGCCGGCGATCCTTGGAATGAACTTCCAAGCCGTGTCGGTTGCCGAGAAGGTCGACTCTCCGAGCACCCTCACCGCCAACCCCGACGGCACCTACACCGAGGGTCCTGTCGAGCTCGCCGGGTACTACCCCGGAGGTGCGACGCCGCGCCCGCTGCTGGCCAGCGCGCTCGACTATGTCGACGCCCAGCTCCAGCGGATGGTCGACACGATCGGCCAGGAGGGTCTGGCTTCGTCCACGGCGATCGTTGTCACCGCCAAGCACGGACAGTCGCCGCAGGATCCGCTGCGGCTCGCGCGGATCAAGGATGGGCCGATCGTTGACGCGATAAACGCAGCGTGGCGGGCGCAAACCGGCGATCAGGGCAACCTGATCGTCGCCGGCACGAACGACGATCTATGGCAGAGCTACCTGTCTGTCAAGACGCAGGCGGCGGCTGAGTTCGTCAAGAACTACCTGTGGAACCACAGCGCAACGGCGGTGCTCTACAACAACGACGGAGTGAACCGCGGCACCGAGCAGGTCGCTCACTCGGGTCTGGCGCGGATCTATGCCGGCCATGAAGCCGCCGACTTCTTCGGCGTGCCGTACTCCGACCCGCGCTATCCGGACGTGTTCGGGCGGGTGCAGGTGGGCACCGTATACACCGGCGGCAGCAAGACAGCCGAGCACGGCGGGGACAACCCGGGCGACCGCGACGTTCCGCTGCTCGTCTATGCCCCCAGGGCGGTCGGGCATTCGAGGGTCCACTCTTGGGTGGAGACCACCCAGGTGGCGCCTACCATCCTCGATCTGCTCGGCTTGAACCCGAACGCTCTGCAGGCTGTGCAGGAGGAGGGCACCGGGGTCCTCCCCGGCGTAGGCCGCTAGATGATTGATTCCACGCTCTCAGGCGCTGTAGTTGACGAGCGCGCGGCTGGGGCGGCCGAGTTGGTGGTTGAGGCTGATGGCGGCGGCGAGGGTGAGCAGGCGTTGCAGGATGCGCTCTCTGAGGCCCGCGAGCGTTC
>JBQCGU010000087.1:0-4210 GCA_051955355.1 Solirubrobacteraceae bacterium
GCACATCGCGCGTGCGATGGAGGACCTGAAGAAGTCGGGGCAGGCCGTCGGCGCGGAGGCGCTCACGAACCTCGCCGGCTTCGCCCCCCCGACGATCCTCAGCCAGGCGGCGCGTTTGCAGGCGCGTCAGCGCTTCTTCAATCTGGTCATCACCAACGTTCCAGGCCCGCAGTTCCCGCTGTACCTGCTCGGACGCGAGATGATCGGTTTGTATCCGGTCGTGCCGCTCGCGCGCCGTCAGGCGCTCGGCGTGGCGATCATGAGCTACAACGGCCGCCTTGGGTTCGGTCTGCTCGCCGACTACGACGCGATCCCCGAGCTCGACACGATCGCGCGCGAGCTGGAGCGTGCGATCGACGCGCTGTCGGCGGCAGCCGGCATCCGCACCCGCGCGACGCGCGCACGCCGACCCCGTGCCGGCCAGGCGCCGGCGAAGACTCGCGTGTAGCTTCTCGCTGTTGCGCATCGCCCTTTGCCAGACGAACCCGGCGGTCGGCGACCTGCACGGCAACGCGCGGTCGATCCAAGCCGGCATCGAGCGGGCGCGCGCGGCGGAAGCCGAGCTGGTGCTGTTCGGGGAGCTCGCGCTCACCGGCTACCCGCCCGAGGATCTGCTGCTGCGCGAGGACTTCCTGTCGGACACCGGCGCTGCGCTTCACGAGCTCGCCGCAACCGCAATCGGCATCGTGGCGATCGTCGGCTTTCCCGAGCGGGCTGATGGCGGGGTGTACAACGCGGCGGCGGTGCTCCGCGACGGCGTGGTGAGCCATGTGTACCGCAAGGTGCACCTGCCCAACTACGGGGTGTTCGACGAGCAGCGCTACTTCAAGGCGGGAACGGGCGGCGCGACGATCGACCTTGCGGGCGCCAAGGTGGGGATCACCGTGTGCGAGGACCTCTGGATACCCGGTGCGCCGGCGAGCGAGGAGGCGCAGGCGGGCGCAAGCCTGATCGTGAACGCTTCCGCCTCTCCGTATCACGCCGGCAAGGGCGCCGAGCGTGAGCGGCTGTTCGCTCAGCGCGCACGCGAAAACCGCGTCTGGATCGCGTTCTGCGGGATCGTGGGCGGCCAGGACGAGCTCGTGTTCGACGGCCACTCGTTCGTGCTCGACCCCAATGGGGACACGGTGGCGCGCGCGGCGCAGTTCGAGCAGGATCTGCTCGTGTGCGACGTGCCGACGGCGACCGGCGCCTCGGAGTCCGACGCGCCGGCACTCCCGACCGCGCCGCGCGCCCCGATCGACAGCGAGGAGCAAGAGGTTTACGAGGCGCTCGCGCTCGGCTTGCGCGACTACGTCGAGAAGAACGGGTTTCGCGGAGTCGTGCTCGGCCTCTCGGGCGGGATCGACTCGGCGCTCGTCGCCTGCCTGGCCACCGACGCGCTCGGCGCCGACCGGGTCAACGTGGCGGTCATGCCCTCCCCCTACTCCTCGCAGGAGACCCAGCGGGATGCACGCGCGCTGGCGCGCGTGCTCGGCGCTCGCCTGCACGACCTGGAGATCGAGCCGGCGATGAGCGCGTATGAGCGCATCCTCGCAGCCGACTTCGACGGTATGCCGGCGGACATAACGGAGGAGAACCTGCAGGCGCGCATCCGCGGCAACCTGCTGATGGCGCTTTCGAACAAGTTCGGCTGGCTGGTGCTGACGACGGGCAACAAGTCGGAGATGTCGGTTGGCTACACCACCCTCTACGGCGATCTGGCGGGCGGGTTCGCGGTGATCAAGGACGTGCCCAAGACGCTCGTGTATCGGCTTGCGCGCTGGCGCAACACGCAGGCGGAGGCAAGCGGAGGATGGGTGCGCTCACCCATCCCCGTCTCCATCATCGACCGAGCGCCCTCGGCGGAGCTGCGCCCCGAACAGCTCGACGAGGATTCGCTGCCCCCCTACGAGACGCTCGACCGCATCCTGCACGGCTATGTGGAGCTGAACCGCAGCCGCGATCAGCTGATCGCCGAAGGGCTCGACGCCGAGGATGTGCGCCGGGTCACTCGGCTGGTTGACCTCGCCGAGTACAAGCGCCGTCAGGCGCCTCCCGGCATCAAGATCACCGAGCGGGCGTTCGGGCGCGATCGGCGCATGCCGATCACCAATGCGTACAGGGGCGCCCGATGAGCGACCGGCGCGCGAGGTGCGCTGGAGCGCTGCGCCCGGCGTTGGCGAGCGCAGCCATCGCCCTGCTTGGCGGGGCGTCGCTCGGCGGGTGCGGCGACACCCTCCAAGATCAGCCGATCGGCCCGGCTCCCTTCGAGAGCGTGATCGTCCAGAGCCGCTTGCCCGTGTACTGGGTGGGCGTGCGCTACTCCGGGATGCAGGCGACCGGCGTGAGCACCGACCCGGGCGGCGCGGTGAGGATCCAGTACGGCGACTGCCTGGTGGGAGGTCAGTACACGTGCGTCACCCCGCTGGAAATCGTCACCTCGCCGGACAACAGCTTCCTCCCGGGAGGGTCGACGCCGACCCGGGCGCTCGCCTTGCGTGGGGTGCAGGCGCTCTCGCGCCAGCACGGCAGCGCGATCGCAGTGCGCACGGGGGCAGTCGTCGTGAGCGTTTACGCTCACCGCGCCGCCCTCGCGCGGGCGGCGGCGCAGACGATGACCCCGCTCAACCAGGCGGCGCCGCCGGGGGCGCCGCTGCCCAAGCCATCGTCGGACACCGGCTTCGACCGGGTCCCACTGCCCAGCCAGCTGCCTTCAGGCGCCGGGTGAGGCGCCCGGGGATGCCGGCGGCGCGCTCTCGACGCGCATCGGGCGCACGGCGATGGTCATGCGCGTGAGCGCGCACACGCGCCCGGAGTCGTCTGTGAAGCGCACATCCCAGATCCACGTCGTGCGCCCGCGATGCAGGCGGGCTCCGTGTGCGTGGATGACGCCCTCGGTGATCGGGCGCAGGAAGTTCGTGTCGTTGGCCATTCCCATCGCCACGCACCCGTCCGCGAGCACCGCCATCGCGGTGGCGATCGAGGCAATCGACTCGGCGATCGAGGCGTACACCCCGCCGTGCACGAGCCCCATCGGCTGCTTGAGCTCGTCGCGCACCTCCACCTCGGCACGCACCTCATCCTCCGAGAGGGATAGGAAGCGCAGGCCGTAGAAGCGGTCGTACCCGAGCAGCTCGGCGTTGATCTGCTCGGCTGACGGCAGAACCATGGGGCGAGCCACGATAGCCTAAGAGCAGCAGCCGGCGTTTCGCTGGCGACGCATGACATGGGAACAGCGATGAGAGAGATGGAGCAACTGCCACCCGACCAGCGGGCGGTGCTCTCGCTCGTGCTCACCCAGCAGAGGAGCTATGCCGAGGTGGCGTCGGCGCTGGGCATCTCAGAGCAGACGGTGCGCGAGCGCGCTCACGCCGCTCTCGACGCGCTCGCCGCCCAGGAGTCCCCCCCGACGCCGGGGCCGCCGGCGCGCAAGGCGCCTCCCAAGCCGAGCTCGAGGACGGGCGGCGCGATCCTGCTCGGCGCGATCGCCTTGGCGGTGGTGGTGGTGGCGATCGTGCTTTCGAGCGGGGGCGGCAAAAGCTCGGCGCAGTCCGCGAGCAAGCCCGCCACGCCCTCGACATCAAGCTCCAGCTCGACATCCGCCGGCGGTAGCGGAGAAGCGGGCGGCGTGCACCTCGACAAGCAGCTCTCGCTGTCGCCCACCGAACCTTCGTCGCGCGCCTCCGGCGAAGGGATCGTCGTGTCCAAGGGAGGTCGGCGGGCTTTCTATGTGAAGACGTCCGGCCTATCCCCCACCTCGGGCTTCTACGCGGTGTGGTTGTACAAGTCCGCGTCGGATGCAGTCGCTCTCGGCAAGCTTCCGCCGGTGGATTCGAAGGGACGCGCGGAAGGCGGCGGTCCAATTACGCCCCAGCTTTCGAGCTTCGACAAGCTCGTGATCACGCGTGAGATGAGCCAGCACCCCAGCACGCCCGGCCCGATAGTGCTGAGCGCCCCCTTGCGCTAGCCGAGCAGCTTGCCCGGGTTCATGACGCCGGCGGGATCGAGCCGGTGCTTCAGCGCCCGCAGCGCGTCAACGCCGCCGGCGCCGAGCTCGCGTTCGATCCAGGGCGCGTGATCGCTTCCAACGGCGTGGTGGTGGGAGATCGTTCCTCCGGCGTCCACCACCGCGTCGCTCGCAGCTCGCTTGACCGCCTGCCACTGCTCTATCTCCCGGCCCTCCGATTGAGGCGCGAGCAGCGTGAAGTACAGCGAGGCGCCTGTCTCA
>JBQCGU010000088.1:0-30211 GCA_051955355.1 Solirubrobacteraceae bacterium
GAGGTCGAATAGTTCGGCGTGTAACCGTCAAGCCACGCATCCACCAGGTTGCTCGTCGTGCCCGTCTTGGCGGCGCTCGGGCAGCCGATGGCGGAGCGCACCGCCGTGCCGCTGTGCACGTTCTGCTCGAGGATGTTCGTCTCCTCGGCGGTTACGCCTTCAGACAGCACCTTCACGCGGTGCGGTCTGCCCCAGCTGGAGTCCACGCGCCCATCGGGGAACACCACCTTGGTGATCGCGATCGGCTTGTTGCGCCAGCCGCCGTCCGCGAGCGTCGCGTACACGTCCGCCATTTCCAGCGGGCTGACGCCAACCGTCAGTCCGCCGAGCGCCTCCGCCGGGTAGGAGTGCAGGTGGATCTTCACTCCCATCTTGTATGCGGTGTCGGTCACCGTTTCCTCGCCGAGGTCCGCCGCCAGCTGGGCGTACACCGTGTTGTCCGACGCCAGCGTCGCCTGTACCAGGTTGATCGACTTGTTCAGCGAGGTGTTCTCGAACGTTTTCACTTCATACGTCGGATACCCCGTCAGCCAGCCCGGGGCGAGCGTGTGCGAGACGTAGTAGGTGCTGTTCGGGTCCACACCCCGTGACAGCGCATCCGCCAAGTCGATCGCCTTGAACGTCGACCCCGGCTGGCGGTGGCCTTGAGAGGCGAGGTTGTACTGACTCTGGTCGTAGCTCTCAGACTCCGCCATCGCCTCGATGTATCCGTTGTGAGGGTTGATCGTGACGATCGCCGACGCCGGGTCTTCGGGCTCGTTGAGCACCTCGGCGATCGCCTTGCGCGCCAGGCGCTGCATGCGCAGGTCGATCGTCGTGTACACCTTCAACCCGCCCTGCTCCACCCGATTGAGACCGTAGTGTTTGACGAGCTCTTGGCGTACGTATTCGAAGAAGAAGTTCTCTTGGCGTTTGGTGTAGTAGTCGCCGTGTTTGACTTCCAGCGGCGCCGCCTCGGCGGTTTGTGCCTGCGCGGCGGTGATGTAGTGCAGTTCCGCCATCTTGCGCAGCACCTCGTTGCGCCGCTTGTGCGCCGCGGCGGGCGCCAGGAACGGGTTGTACTGCGACGGCGCCTGCGGTAGGCCGGCGAGCAACGCCGCCTGCTGGAGGTTCAGCTGCGAGGCGGTCTTTGCGAAGAAGATGTGTGCCGCCGCCTGCACGCCTAACGCAGTCTGCCCTCCCCATGTGCCGTAGGGGACGGTGTTGAGGTATTCGGTGAGGATTTCCTGCTTGGTGTGGTGTTTGTTGTATTCGAGCGCGAGCTTCGCCTCGGCGATCTTCTGCTTGAACGTGTGCGTGTCGCTGCCCAGATAGAGGTTGCGCACGAGCTGCATCGTGATCGTCGACGCGCCCTGCAGCGCTTTGCCCTGCGTGACGTCCTTGATCGCCGAGCGGAAGATCCCGGTCAGGTCGATGCCGTCGTTGTGGTAGAAGCGCTGGTCCTCGATCGCCACCGTCGCGTCGCGCAGATACTGCGCCATCTGCGCGGTGGGGATCGGCGTGCGCAGCGCATCCGACTGGATGAAGCCCAGGCGTTCGCCGTTTGCCGCATACACCGACGAGGACCCCCCCGACACCACGGCTTTCAGCGACGCCAGGCTGGGCTCGGACTGCGCCACCGACAGCACGTAGCCCACCGCCGCGATCATGCCCACCAGCACAGCCGCGGCGATCGCGCCGAGACCGATGAACAGGATCCCCGTGGGTCCAGAGCGGTTGCGCCGTCTGCGGCGCTGTCGTGCTTGCCTCGACATCGTGGTTGGTGCCTACCCCGTGACTGTACCTGTACCGTCTCGCAGCGTGAACTCCTTCCAGGCACGCACGCGCGGTCGCGCCGTGCTCGCCGAGCGTCTCGCGCTGGTTGGGGACGCTGAGCGGAGTGCCGCCCTGCGCGACGTGTGGCGGGCGTTGTGGGGCTCGCGCCTGCTCGTCTGGGCCGCCGCGGTCGGGACGATCCTCGCCTTCGGCTTCGGGCCGCGCCGGCACGCGTTCGACCCGACCGGGCTCACGCGCGGGTTGGGCCGGCTCGGAGACCTGCTCGCCGCCCCCGCCGCGCGCTGGGACGCCGCCTGGTATCTGGTGATCGCCGAGCACGGCTACCGTCCCGAGTTCGGGGCGTTCACGGCGTCGCGCACCGCGTTCTTTCCGCTCTATCCCCTTGGGGTGCGCGCGCACGCCGAGATCGGCGCGCCGCTCGTGCTCGCCGGGGTGCTCTTCTCGCTCGCCGCACTCGCGCTCGGCCTGTACGCGCTCCATCGGCTGACGGCGCTGGAAAGCGGGTTGCGAGCCGCCCGTGTGGCGGTGCTGCTCACAGCGTTCGCGCCGATGGCGTTCTACTTCTCGGCGATATACAGCGAGTCGCTCTACCTGGCGCTCTCCGTCGGGGTGTTCCTGTGCGCCCGCCGCGGACAGTGGGCGCGTGCGGCAATGCTCGGGGCGCTCGCGAGCGCGACGCGCAACACGGGCGTGCTGCTGATGCTGCCGCTGGCGCTCCTCTACCTGTACGGGCCGCGGCAAGACCGGGCGCCCGACCGTCACCTAGCGCGCTTGTGTCCGCGCTATCGCCTGCGCCCGGATGCGCTCTGGCTGGCGCTCGTTCCCGCGGGCGTCGGTCTCTATCTCGCTCATCTGGCGCTCGCCGGGGGCGATCCGTTGGCGCCGTTTCACGCACAAGCCGTCTGGGGCAGGCACTTTGCGGGGCCTTACGGCGGTGTGTGGGACGGCGCCAAGGCGGCATTCGAGGGCGCGCGCCAGCTGCTGTCCTTCCAGCGCCAGCACCTCTACTTCCCGGCTGCCGGCAGCCCGTTCATCGGAGCCAGCCACAACCTGATGCTGTTCGGCTTCCTGTTGCTTGGCGTGCCGGCGCTGGTAGGCGTGCTGCGGACGCTGCCGCTCGCTTACGGGGCGTATGTGCTCGTGGCGCTCGCATTGCCGCTCTCCTACCCGGTTGCCTCCCAGCCGCTGATGTCGCTGCCGCGCTTCTTGCTCGTGCTGTTCCCGCTGAACATGTGGCTCGCCCGCTGGCTGGTGGAGCGCGGCAGCCGACGCGCGACGGTTGCCGCGCTCGGTGTGTCTGCCGCTGCGATGTGCCTGTTCGTGGCACAGTTCGCCACGTGGCATTGGGTGGCGTGAGCGCAGCACCTCCGCAAAACGACTGGCCGGCGTGGACCGGCTTGTTGGCGTTGATCGCCGCGCTCGTGCTCGCTGCCGTCGCAGCCGCGGTGGTCGACATCCCGGCGCTCGCTTTCGGGGTGAAGATCGGTTCGGAACTCCCGCCCGGGTTGGAGCTCGCCGACACGTTCGTGCAGGACATCGCGTTCATCGCCACCGCGATCCTGTTCGCCCAGCTCGGCGGACGCTCGGTGCGCTCGTGGCAATTCGGCTTGCGCGCCACTCCGCCGCGACGCGCCGCCGGTCTGGTGGTGCTCACGCTCGTCGGCTTTCTGATCTTCAACGCCGTCTGGTCGGCTGTGCTCGAAGTGAGCACCAAGGAGAAACTGCTCGAACAGCTCGGCGCCAACGAAACCACCTTCCTGCTCGCCTTGAGCGCGCTGTTGACAACCGTCGTCGCGCCGATCGCGGAGGAGACCCTGTTTCGCGGCTACATCTTCGCCGCATTCGCCAAATGGCGCGGCTGGCTGCCGGCGGCTGTGCTCACCGGGGTGCTGTTCGGCGCCGTGCACGCGAGCTCGGCTCCGGCGGTCGATCTCGTGCCGCTCGCGGTGCTGGGCTTTCTCCTGTGTGCGCTCTACCGAGCCACCGGGTCGCTCTATCCGTGCATCGCCGCCCACTCCCTGAACAACTCGCTTGCGTTTGGTGTGCTGGAGAAATGGGGATGGCAGATTCCCGTGCTCGCCGTCGGGGCTCTCCTCACGATCGGGCTGCTCGTGCTTTGTCTGCGGAGCGTCGGAGTCATCTCGGGCGATCGCCGTGAAGAGCCCGCTCTCTGGGGGTAAGAGGCGTCTCAGATGGTCGTCTCAACACCTCCGTCGCCTGCTCCCGCCCCCCACGCGGCGCCGGTGGTGGCGAGCGCGAGGGTGCACCGCGTCGCCGAGTTGCGCATCGGCTCCCGCGGTGCCGACGTGTGGAAGCTTCAACGCGGCCTCGCGCACCTGCACTACGCCGTGCCGCTGAGCGGCTACTTCGACGCAGCCACCGGGCGTGCCGTGGTGGCCTACCGCAAGGTGCTTGGGATGCCTCGCGTCGAAATCGCGGGCACGCGCATCCTGCGCCTGCTGCATCGCGGCGCCGGCGGCTACCGCGTGCGCTTCCGCCGCGACGGCGCGCACGTCGAGGCGGATGTGGGCAGGCAGGTGCTCGTCGAGGTGGAGCCTCACGGGCGTGTGCGGCGCGTCTACACGATGAGCTCCGGCAAGCCCTCCACTCCTACCCCGCTCGGCAGCTTCACCGTGTATGAGAAGTCGCCCGGCACCAACTCGGAGGGCATGGTGGACTCCAACTACTTCATCCGCGGCTACGCCATCCACGGCTACGCCGAAGTCCCGGTGTTCGCCGCAAGCCATGGATGCCTGCGCATCCCGATCCCGGATGCGCAGGCGGTGTTCTCGTGGGTGCGGGTGGGCTACCGCGTGGATGTCTATCGCTAGCTACAGCGAACCGAAGCGCAACAAGCGGGCGAGGTAGCCCAAGCCGAAGCCGTAGATGAGCAGCGCGAGCAGCGTGTCGACGATGTGCAGCATCCAAGCGCTGCTCACTCCGCTCGTCAACCCTGAGAAAGGGGAGGAGATCGTCGAGAACGCTTTGTCCACCGCTTCGCGCAACCCGCTCTCCTTCGTCGAGGAGGAAGTGTTGCTGCTGCTCCCGGTGGCTGTGCTCGCCCCGCTGGGGGCGGGTGCCTGCTGTGCGCCTGTATCGCTCAGTTCCGCCTGCTGATGGGCCGACGCCTTTTTGCTCTGTTCCACCGCGAAGCCCAGGAACCAGCCCACGGCGATCAGGCACATCGCCGCCGACGCCATCCGCACGAGGCGGGCTATGAGCGGAGCAACCATAGGGTTTGATCGGCCGGCGGCGCCTATAGATTGGCGGAGGATGGTGGTGTCTTGGACAAATAGAGGAAGTGGAAAAGTACGTACTCCCCACGAGGTGCTCGTCGAGCAACTGCGTGAGCACGCGCTCGTGATCGGAGAGGTGACGCTCACCAGCGGCGCCACCGCGCCCTACTACGTCGACGCCAAGCGCGCCATCTTGCTGCCCGAAGGCTTCGCCGCGCTGTCGACGCTGCTCGGCGAGCGGGTGCGCGAATGGGGCGCCACCGCCGTCGGGGGGATGACGATGGGCGCCGATCCACCCACCTGCGCAGCGCTCGCCTCGGGTGGCCAGGTGAAGGGCTTCTTCGTGCGCAAGGAGGTCAAGGCACACGGCTTGCAGCGGCGGATCGAGGGGCCGGTGCTGTCTGCCGAGGATCGCTGCATGATCGTGGAGGACGTGGTCACCACAGGCGGGTCAACCATTGCCGCTATCGAGGCTGTACGGGACGCCGGGCTTCAGATCTGCGGGGTCGTGTCAGTGCTCGACCGACTAGCCGGCGGCGGGTCGGCGATCGAGGCGGCTGCGGGAGCACCGTATGTGGCGCTCACCAACATCGACGAGGTCTATCCGGAGCGACCCGAGCGGTAGGCGGATGCCGGCTTGCCCGAAACCGTCAACCGATTGCCTGCAAGTCGCTGTGCCGGGGCTCGTCGCGTCGGTAGCCTTAGCCGCGAGCCCTCGTAGTCCAATGGACAAGACGACCGCCTCCTAAGCGGTAGATCCAGGTTCGACTCCTGGCGGGGGCATGGGGGCGGATCGCTTGTGTTCATGCGGGATTCGCGTGAAGCGGTAAGCGCTCGCGGGCTTGCTGAAGGGGTCTTGGGGGCTCGCTGCTGCCCATTGCTGCCCAATCAGCGCCGCCGGTCGCGCCAGTATTTCGGTCCGTGGCGAACCACCTCGACCTGCTGTTGGCGCTAGACGAATACACCAGGGACAGTTCCTCTGCCTGCCTGAGTAACGGCATGGATGTCCATCACGTCGCATACGAAGCCGGTCTCGTTGATTGGGCCGATGATGAACGGACAGGTAAGTGGACTGGCGAACTCGTGCATTTGGAGTATCTGACCCACGGACCTCCGGACCCGAGCGAACGCTCGCCGGAGTTCCCCGGTTCGACGTGGGGAGGCCGTGAGCTTCAACGGTATGGCGACTACCAGGTCAGATCGACTGGCAGAGAGGAGGCCGACCGCATGCGTCGCCTTCGTCGGGAGGCGGCAACGGACGCGGCGCTAGGGATGGGCTTTCCAAGGTTGATACGAGCATGGATGTCTGAGGGACAGAGGCGTGCGATCGCCGAGCCGTTGTCGAGACTCCGCGAAACACTGGACAACGAGCAATACCCGGCTGCGATCGGTGCTGCCAAGGAGCTTGTCGAGGCGGCTTGCAAGGTTGTGATTGAGCGGGCTGGCGAGAGTTCCTCCAAGAGCGCCTCTCTCCCGACGCTGTACAAGCAGGCTCAAGCCACCTACCGGGTTGATGCGCCCGCTGTTCCGGTGACTAAGGGCCTTGTGTCGACGGTGCAGCGCCTGGCGGAGCTGCGCAACGCTGTCGGTGCTGGCCATGGGCGCGCATCGTCGCCGGAGGTGGAGGCTCGCGACGGTCGCATTGCCGCGTCGGCAGGTGTGGCGGTCGCCGAGTTTCTCCTCAGCTGTTCATAGCGAGCAGGAGTGCATACTTGGTCAAGGTAGTAGCGGGAATGGTGGGCTACGGATCATCGTTCGGTCGACGCCCTTCGACAAGCGCCCGAAGGTGCTCTCGCGCTGTGTCGTCGCGGCGCATTCCGTGGCGGTAGACGCGCAGCGTGAAGCTGGGGTCCGTGTGGCCGAGCTGGTCCATGACGGTGCCCGGATCGACTCCGAGCGCCACCAGGATCGAGGCGAAGGTGTGACGCAGCTTGTGGGGCGTGAGGCCGTCGGGCAAAGGCACCTCGCCCGATGCGATGAGCTTGGCGTTGGCTCGCTGGACGGCTCTGTCGAGAACGCGGCGACGGATGTTGCCCTGGGAGGGCTTGGTCCCCGAGATGGTGGCGAACACGTATGCGTCTGGTGTGGTGCCTGAGGCCCGCGCCTTGTGGACGGTCAGCTCATTGCTTAGCACTGGCAGGATGTCGATCTGCCGCACCCCGGCATCGGTCTTCGATGAGCCGACCATGATTCGGTTTGCCGAGAGGTCGATGTCGCGCCAGCGAAGCGCGGTCAGCTCGCCGATACGCAAGCCCGCGAATACGAGTGTCGCCAACAGTGCACGCCGGTAGGCGATGCCGCCCTTGTGGTCGTGGCCGCCCTTCTCGACGGCGTGACGGTCGAGTTCGCTCGCGGCGTCGAGCAGCGCTTGTATGTGCTCGACGCGGTCGAGCCACACCGGGGCAGCTTTGTGTGGCTTCAGGCGCCGTTTGCGGCCTTTGGCAGGGTTGGAGTCGATGAGCCCGTACTCGACGGCGACCTCGAGGATCTGGCCGAGGCGGGTGATCGTCTTGTTGATTGATGTCGAGGACAGGGGACGTCTCGGCCGACGATGTCGACGGCCGCGCCTATCCGTGTACTCGTCGATGATGGGTCTGCCCTTCTCGGCCGCTGACGCCGCTGCTCGGGCTTCGGCCAGCTTGCTCTGGCGGTAGCGGTCCACCTCGGCGATCGTGATCTGCGAGAGCCGATGGTCCTTGAAGAACGGCAGCAGATGGCTTGATAGCTGCCATTCGTAGTCGAGCCTGGTCTTTGGCTGCCATTCGTTCTTCGTTGCTTTGAACCAGCGTGAGGCGAACTCGTGGAAGGTCGGGTCTGTGCGATCTCGGGTAGCGGGTCTGGCTGCGGTGCTTGCCATATTCCGCGTCGTATGTCCGCGAGGATGTTCTCCAGTTCGGTTTGCGCCTTGGCAAGCGTCCAGCCATCGGCGACCATGCCGAGTGTGACGTACTGGCGTCTACCGTACGCGCGGAAACGCAGGGCGAACGTGCGCCCGCGCCTGCGCTTCTCTACGATCACCTGCCCCGTTGCCCGGGGCGGCATCAGACGTCCTCACAGAGCCCGTGAGTGCGCGTGAACTCTTCCAGTACGCGAGCGTTGCCGGTCGCTAACCGGCGCTCATGCTCGTCGTCGCTCTCCATGTAACCGTGCTCGACTTCGAGCTGAGTCTTCAGGGCTTTGACGATCGCCCAGCGGTGAGCGTCCAGGTCGATCTCGGCGCGCGCGAGTGTTTGGGGTTGGCTCCAGCCGAGCATGTCGAGGGCGGCACGGAGCTTGTCGATCTCCGACAGTGGCTGTGAGAACCACTCCGGGTGGGCCTCCTTGCCGGCGGCCAGGGTGGCGTCGCTGAGCCGTTCGGCTGGATCGCCCATCTCGGTGAGGAGCGCCGAGCGCAGGATCGCTGCTGTCTCGGCTGGGATGTGGATGCTGCTCATCTTCGGTTCCTCCTTTGGATCGGAGGCCCCGGGAGAACTGCTTCTGGCAGGAAAGCCGCGCCGTCTGCTCGTTGGTAGCGTGGCTGATGTGCCGGGAGCTCTGAACTCTCGGTGCCACGCCGGGGGCGGTGTCAGCCGCGCCCCGGCACTATTTTGACCTGTACATGATACACCAGGCACCAGACTGAAAGTGCTTAGTTGATGCGTGACGCAACACAGGAGCAGGCGAAGCTCGGGCACGCGCTTCAAAGCCTGCGCACCACTGCCGGTGTGACCCAGGAGGAGCTGGCGCAGACGCTCGGGGTCCACCCAACATACGTCTCGCAGGTGGAGCGCGGAAAGCGCGGGGTGCGCTGGTACACGGTGCTGCGCTTCCTCGACGGACTCGGTGCCAACCTGCACCAGCTCGCCGATCTCATGGACGTGGTTGAGAAGCAGGCCAAGCGTCCGCACAAGCGCTGAGCGCAAATCAAAGACGCCCGGCATCTGTCACCCGGGCCGTTCGTCCCCGCACAGGCAGTAGCCCGGCGTCCTCTCGAGGACGCTTGCCACTCCGCCGAGGCAGTTCGGTGCTCGCTTCGCTCGCGGCTCGCTCCAGATCACCAACTGGACGCGATCGCCAGGCCGCCAGTGCCCGGTTGAGATCGAAGCGCAGCCGGCCACGTGGGCCAGCGCCCACACGCGCTCCTCCCAACTCTTGAGCATGGGCATACACCCAATCACGCGAAATGCCCAGCGCATCAGCGACCGTTGCCGCGTCGACCAGGCGAGTGCGCGATGGTTCGGCTTTCAGCAGCAAACCTACGCGCTGTACGATCTCAGCGACCAGCACAGCCTCACGGGCGGTCAGCGCAGGCGCCCTGCTGGGTTTGGCGTGAGGCAGTGAGGCGGTCTGTTTGGAAGCGTCGGGCATTGTGAGCAGCGAGTCGATGGCCTGCTCACAATGTCGAGTCGCGGATGACCTTGCCCCCCAACAATCTCATGCGGGTATGAGGCAGTGAAGGGAGCCACTCATGGTCGTGTGGCTAGCAGGTGCACGCCTGCGACCATGGCCGAAAGAAGCGAGCACAACAGCTGGATGAGCAGTGACGACAGCAGACGTAGGTATACGGTCGGATCTGATGGGCAAAGGCTTGGAACGGTAGGAACGTGGCCAAAGAGGCCGGGTCCACTCACGCGGTCACGGGAGATAGCACCCTGCGGGTCTACGCCTATATCTCCTCACCGTATGCTAGTCCGCCGCTAATCAGCCAAAAACCAGCGCCAGTGCTGGGTTTCTAGCCGAAAGAGCGTATGTTAAGACGCCCTATTAGCTGCGGACTACGCGTAAAGACGCCGTACTCCGCCGCTAATCGCGAATCCCCTGTAACCAAGCCGGATTCGACGGATATCGCCGTCCGATTAGCGGCGGACTTAAGCCTATTAACGGCGGGGAAAACGGCTCCAACGGCAGAGGCCCGTTTTGTCTATCCAACCCGCTTGGTAAGCGGCGATCTCGCCGACTTGAGAGCCGCAAACCGCTCGCCCAATCGCGTAGCCGCGTCCGCCCGACTTGTCATGCGCAACCATTCAGAGTGGGAGACACTCCCGGAGGGTTCTGGCGGGCCAGTCTGGATAGTCGCCCAAAGGTCGCTTAGATGGCGCGGCCCCCCCGGAGGTCTGGCGGTCAAGGACCGCCAGTCGGGCGTCCTTGCCGCGACGATTTCGATGCCGACGCTGCGAGATGTTGCCGTCGATTTCACGTGCGCGTGACCAAGCTTGGCGAATGCGGGAGGGGCAGTTCGGAAGTGTTCTGGTATATGGCTTATCGTTCTGGACCGACTGGTCCACGAAGATTTGGGATTGATCGATGCCGAAGGATCTTGGGGGCGGCGACTTATTGACCTTGGCGGATGGCGATGCCTGCGAGCGTGGGATCGATCCGCGGTCGCCTGCTACGTGGCTTGTGCTGGCGCTGGTGATTCAGCAGCCGAGCCACGGATACGAGATCGAGCGGCGCTACGACAGTCGGTTCGGCTCCTTTCTTCCGCTGACCACGTCTCGCGTGTATGGCGCGTTGGCTCGGTTGAGCGATGCTGGCTTGATCGAGCGGATCGCGTTGAAGCCGGAGGGCCGTTCGCGCAAGCAGCACAAGCTGCGCCAGAGCTATCGCGCGACCCGTGCAGGCGTGCAGGCGTATCGGCAATGGGCGGCCGAACGGATGCTGGACGATCCGCAGCGCATCGAGATCCTGTCTCGGGTCGCTTCGGTGGGTTTGCTGGGCTTTGACGCGGTAGTGGACGTCGTCGATCGCTACGAGCAGGGCTGCATGCAGGAGCTGATGGCCATTCCCCCCGAGACCGAGCGCCTAGAGGCTGGAGAATGCGAGCCGGAGGAGCTCTCGGAGTGCTTGATCGTGGAGCAGCGGCGTCGCGAACTTCAGGCCCGACGGGACTGGGCGGTGTATGCGCGGCACGTACTGCGCAAGCACAGGCAGCGGCTCGTCAGCGGGCACACCGGCGAGGACACATGACCGCCTTGCTCTCGATCGAGCATGTGAGCAAGAGCTATCGCCGTGGTCGGCGGGAGTACGTGGCATTGCGGGATGTGTCGCTGGCTGTCGAGAGCGGCGAGTACGTCGTCGTGCTGGGCTCGCGCAAGTCCGGGCGCAGCACGCTGCTGCGGCTCGCCGCCGGACTCGAACGTCCGGATGAAGGCAGTGTCCGCTTCGACGGCATAGATCTGTCGTGCTCGACTGGCATTCTGGGCCGGCGGCTTTGCTATTGCCGCACGGCGTTCTCAGCGATGGAGGGCGGTGCCGTCGCGGAGCACGTCGCGGCCGGTCTGCTCGCCGGGCGCGTCTCGCCCGCACGCGCGAGACGGTCGGCTGAAGGTGCGCTCGAGCGCGTCGGCCTGACGGGATACGCATCGATGTACCCGTACGAGTTGAACGGCGAGGAGCTGGTGCGCGTCGCGATTGCCAGGGCGCTTGCGGTTGAGCCAAGCCTGATCGTCGTTGACGATCCGACGGCTCACGTCGGCATGTTGCAGGGCGGTCCCATACTGGCGTTGCTTCGCTCGATCGCCGATGAAGGCGTGAGCGTGCTCGCGAGCACTGACGATGCGACGTGCCTGTCGGGTGCAGACAGAGCACTCTCGTTGGATGCCGGGCGGCTACAGGTGCAGGCGTTGGCGCCGCAAGCTGAGGTGGTCCCGTTGCGCAAGCCGGTCCGTCGGACCGGAACGGAACCAGGTGCCGACGTCGGATGATCCGGCTGGCATCGTGTCCGCTGTGAGCATGCTGCGCTTCGAGAGCGTAGTGAAGCACTATGCCGATGCCGGGGAGGTGGTGCAGGCGATCGACGACGTGACCCTGACAGTCGAGCCTGGGCAGCTGGTCGCTCTCTATGGACCGAGCGGTTCGGGGAAGACGACTCTCCTGTTGCTCGCCGCTGCCTTGTTGTCTGCAGACAGCGGCACGGTCAGCTTCGGAGGCCGGGATCTCAGAGCACTGACCGGGAGCGAGGCGGCGGACTACCAGCGCCGAGAGGTTGGCTTCATCTACCAGTCGTTTCATCTGATGTCCGGCGTGCCTGCCGTCGAGAACGCCGCAGTGAAGCTGCTGGCCGATGGCGTGTCCTTGAAGAAGGCTCGCAGCGCGGCCTCTGACTGGCTCGAGCGGGTCGGCCTAGAGCACCGTCTGGATCACCCACCGGAGCGGCTCTCGGGCGGCGAGCGCCAGCGGGTGGCGATAGCCAGGGCACTAGTGACCAAGCCAAAGTTGGTGCTAGCGGACGAGCCGACCGGGAGCCTGGATACTCGGCGCGGTGGGGCGATCCTTCGCCTGTTGGCCGATATCGCGCACGAGCAGCAGGCCGCGATTCTCTTGGTCACGCACGATCCGCAGGCGGCAGCGGTCGCCGATCGGGTCTATGGGCTACGCGATGGAAGACTTGCGCAGCTCGAGCACGCCGCCGTCCTGCCCGCGTCGGTCTTTCCCTCGACGGCGAGCCTTGCAACAGGTCTCAGCTGAAGACGATGCCCTTCGCTGCGCTCAGGTACTTCTACGGCAGACGATTGCGGACTCATCCGGTGCAAGAGCTGCTGGCCGGTTTGGGGATCGCAGCCGGTGTCGCATTGGTGTTTGCCGTGCAAGTCGCGAACAGCAGTATTACTAGCGCAAGTAGCCAGATCGTCAAGAGCATCGTTGGCGAGGCGAATCTGCAGCTCCGCGCCCGTGGACCCGATGGGTTCTCAGAGAGCGTGGCAGAACGCGTTCAGAACCTGCCGGGCGTGCGCGAGGCGGCGCCGGTACTGGACCTGCCGGCCACGGTGCAGGGGCCAAATGGGAAGACGGTCGTCGTTCAGGTCGCGAGTGCGGGAGTGTCCCTGGCCGTTCTGGACGGGCTGGCACGGACGATCCCGGTCGAACGACTGCAACCGGACACCGTGATGCTGCCGCGTGCGGCAGCTCGCGCTCTCGGCGTCTCAACCATGCTCAGCGCCGAGATCGCAAAGCCGTTGCCGGCCGTCCTTCTACGCGTACGCGGTCGTGCCGCCCCGGTCCGTGTGAGCGTGGTTCTCGGCCCCGAAACGGTCGGTGCTCTATCAGGCGCGATGACCGTGATCGCTCCGTTGCGGCTCGTGCAGCGCATCTCAGGTCTGCCAGGCCGCATCAGCCGGGTCCTGGTTCAAGCGCAGCCGGGTCGCCAGGCGCTGGTCCGCCACGAGCTGCAAGCACTGGCAGCAGGCCAACTCGGAGTAGCCCCGGCGACGGATGACATACGCCTGTTGGAACAGGCGACGATCCCCAACAACGAGTCGACCGGGTTCTTTGCCTTCGTGAGCGCCCTGGTGGGTTTGCTGCTCGCGTTCAACGCCATGCTCCTGAGCGCGCCAGAGCGCAGACGGGTAATCGCCGATTTGCGCATACAGGGCACGCGTCCGCGGGATCTCGTGAAGCTGCTGATGTTCCAGGCCATCTGCTTGGGAGCGGCGGCCTCGCTCGTCGGCGTGCTGGTCGGGGACGTCCTCTCCCACGGCATCTTCCATCAGACGCCGGGATATCTGGCCGCGGCATTCCCGCTCGGCACCCAGACCGTGATCGGCTGGCAGCCGCTGCTGCTTTCTTTCATAGGCGGCGTCGCAGCGACCTGCTTGGCGGCGGCGCCGCCGTTGCTCGATCTCCGCAAGTCCCATGCGGTTGACGGGGTGTACTTCGACGCCGGCGAGCCGGGCCACGCGATGAGCCCTCGCTCGCGAGCCCGTCTCTTCTCGGCGGGTGTAGTGCTTGTAGCGGCCAGCACCGGCGCTTGGCTCGTGCTCGGCCCGTCTGCCGCTGTCGTCGCGATCGTCGGGCTCGCCTTGGCGGCACTGCTTGCCATCCCGTTCGGGTTCACGATCGTGGTGTGGGTGGCTCAGTTGCTGGCGGACAGGGTCGCTCGGCTGAACCTGCTGCTGATTGCAACCAGGGGGCTGCGGGCAACGACGGCGAGATCGCTGGCGCTCGCCGCGACCGGCGCCATAGCTGTGTTCGGTAGCGTCGCGGCCGAGGGAGCGCACCGCGACTTGCTGAGAGGGCTGTACGGCGACTACGCGCAGTACGTCTCCACAGCAGACCTTTGGGTGACGAACCCGGGGGATGAACTGGCGACCAACAGCTTCCCCGACGCTGGGCTTCCCGCGCGTGTACGCCGTCTGTCCGGTGTGCGCGCGGTTCGTGCCTATCAGGGAGGCTTCCTCGATGTCGCGGGCAGGCGAGTTTGGCTTATCGCGCGCTCACCCGATGCGCCTGCGATGTTCCCGCCCGGTCAGCTAGTGCGTGGCACGCCTGGGCTGGCAAGCTCTCGTCTGCGCTCGGGCGGCTGGATCGCGCTCTCTGAGCAGATAGCCAAAGCCGCACGCCTGAGGATCGGCCAGCCCTTCACGCTGCCTACGCCCAGTGGCCCGGTGGCGTATCGGCTGGCCGCCACGACGACCAATCTCGGTTGGGCGGGCGGTGCGATCGTGCTCAACGACAACGACTACCGCCGGGCGTGGAAGACGACGGACCTGAGTGCTCTGGAAGTCGACGTGAAGCCTGGGACATACGTGCGGAGCGTGAAGCGGGAGATCGAAACGGTCATAGGGGGGCGCCACGGTGGCCTGCGGGTGCAGACCAGCGCTGGTCGGGCTACGCAGGCCGACGTGCTGGCCCGCGAAGGCCTCAGCCGTCTTACCGAGATTGCGCTCTTGCTGATGATCGCGGCGGCGCTCGCTATGGCGGCGGCGATGGGAGCTTCCGTGTGGCAGCGCCGTCCCTCGCTGGCGTCGCTTCGCCTGCAGAGCTACAAGCCGTCCCAGCTTCGAATCGTCCTGCTGTGCGAGTCAGCTCTAGTGCTCGGTACGGGTGCCCTGACAGGCGCGCTCGCAGGCCTATACGGCCACGATCTGATCGATCGCTACCTGCGGCTCGTCACCGGCTTCCCAGCGCCGTTCTCGACTGCGGCCCCCCAAATGCTCCAGACGATCGGGGCGATCGTAGGGGCGGCAATGGTCGTCCTCGCGGTCCCAGGCTTCATCGCCTCCCGAGTGCCGCCAAGCCTGGCCCTCCAAGAATAGGCAGGCCCGCTAGGGCTCATAGGCCTCCGTCGGCAAGGTTTCGATGGTGGACGGGCACCGAGACCAGCGAGCATTTCCGAGGTTTTCGGAGTTGGTCACGCTGTTGAGCCTCGGCGCGACCTACTGGTTGGTGATCCATCCACAGGTACGCCGCGAACTGGCTGGCTGGCAGCAAGACGCGGAGACGATCCCCGCCCCGGTGCTGCGCGAACAGGCGCTCGAGAAGCTCACAGGCGAGCGACTGAACCCCGAGGCGGCAGCGTTCTTTGCTGTTCTCGCCCCAAGACGACTCCGCCGCAAGGTGGTACGGCTGATCGTCGCCTACCAGCTCCTCTATGACTATCTTGACGCTCTAAACGAGCTGCCGGGAGCTGGTGAGCTGTCCAACGGCCTGCAGCTGCACCGTGCGCTCACCGACGCGCTGCTCCCCGACAGGCCTGTAAGTGACTACTACCGCCACAGCCCTGTTCATCGGGATGGCGGCTACCTTCAGCGCCTCACGAGCACATGCCGTCGCGTCATGGCCGACCTTCCGTCAGCTCGCGCGATCACGCAGGTGCTGATTGATGCGAGCGAACGCTGCGGGCAAGCGCAGAGTCACAACCACGCGATGGTCAACCACGACATCTCGAGCTTCGTAGAGTGGTGCAGCCGACAAGCCTTCGGCGAAGGCTACCTGTGGTGGGAGCTGGCGGCTGGAGGCATCTCGTGTCTTGGCATCCATGCGCTGCTCGCTCTCGCATCGGATGACCACAGAACGCTCTCTGAAGCGCAGGAGCTCGACCGGGCCTACTTTCCGCCTGTCTGCGCCATCAGTGCACTGCTTGACAGCCTCGCCGATTACCACCGCGACGCCGGCACCACAAACCACAGCTTCATCGCGCGCTACCGCGACAGCGGGCACGCCGCACGGCGGCTCGCCGCGATCGCCCAGGACGGCGCAACACGTGTCCGCGGACTACGCCACCACCGACGCCACACGATCATCCTCGCTGGGATCACTTCGTTCTACCTGTCCTCGCCGTCAGTGCAGGACGGTTTCCCAGCTCTTCCGGCGTGCGCGCTCTCTCGGTGCGTCGGGCCTATCGCAGTACCGATGCGTGCCGTTATGCGCGCTCGCCGCAAGCTCCATATTCGGTCGTATTCCGGGCAATAGTCCATCTACGGAATATTTCGCGCCCGTCTTATTCTGAGCACCGCGAGTGGTCACGATCACGCATGAATCAGCGTGATCAAACCAGCCCGATCAAATCGCACGTCCCGCCCAGCCTGTCTACCGGACCGGCAGCACGTATCCCGACATCGACCAGATGGGGACTGGCGCGCAAGGCTCTGCCGTTCCGATGGGCTGCGAGACCAGTTACCGGACACGGCTATAGCCGTAGGCGATCCTCTGCCACAAGTCCGGTTGGCGGCACCTGGGGGACAGGTCGACTTGGCTGTCTACGCCAGCGGATGGTTGCTTGTGTGGTGCTTCCCCGGCGACGACGACGAACTGTTCAGCGTCGATGAAGTCATGGGGCGCTCTCTCGAGGACCATCGCCTCGAGCTCGCCGCGCTCAACTGCGTCCTAATAGGCGTCAGCTCTCAGGAGCCGGACACGCTGGCGCGATTGGCATCTCGAGCCACAACGACGTACCCGCTGCTCAGCGATCCGCAACTCGCCCTGGCGCAGCAAATGCGCCTTCCGACGATCCAGTGCGGCGATGAGCGCCTGTACCAGCGTCTGGTGTTCATTTCGCATGCTGGCCGGGTCGCACAGGTGTTCTATCGAGTGTCTCCGTTGGCCTGCGCGTCGCAGGCAGCTCAATGGCTCTCGCGCCAGTCACACCAAGAGGACGACTCGTGAGCACGTGTCGACGCTTGTGCGTGGAGGAGGGACGTCATGGCTCCAGGTGGGCGTAGTGGACATGGCCGCGGAGGTAACACGGGCGATGAAGGTTCGCGGGAAGCGCCGTGGGACTTATTCGACAGCGCTCGCTATTCCAGATCGCTTGCGATTGGCCTGACGATGGCACGTTGCTTTGAGTCCAGCGAAGCTCTCGGGATCGTTGATATGGCTGCCAAGCTGGGTCTCGGCCGCTCGACCACTCACAGGTACGCGGCGACGCTTCAAGCGCTCGGTTGGTTCGAGCAGACGCAGGAGCGCAAGTATCGCCTCGCGCATCTATCGGCGTGGCCTGGGATGACGGTGCTTGGTGAGATCGCGCTCGTCACCGGTTGTGAGCCTGTTTTGCGCGATCTCCGTGCGCAGACCGGCTATACGGTGAGTCTGGGTGTTCTTGACGGGGCGCGTGTTGTCTATGTGCAGCGCTTGTCCGCGCATGGACGAGGCCAGCATGCGGCTGATGGTGGGTTGCGAGCGGGTGCTCGTGTTCCGTTGCACTGCACAGCCTTGGGTCACGCATTGCTGGCCAGTCTGCCCGAGGAGGGTCTTCGAGATGTCCTCGCAAGCGTGGAGCTTGTTCGTCACACTCCCCACTCGGTCATAGTCAAGCGGCGCCTACGGGCTCGACTCCAGCAGACAAGGGACGCCGACGGGCTCGCGGTGAGCGACAGAGGGTTCGTCGGCAGTGAGCGCTCCATCGCTGCTGCCGTCCCCGAGGCCGCCGGCAATTGGCGCTTGGCCGTTGAGCTGAACGCGCCCGCCGCGAGCGCAAGTGTCGAAGCGCTGCTTCGGCTTGCTGGGCGGTTAGTCCGAGACGCAGCGACACAGATCGCCAACAGTCTCAAGACATCGGCTCTAGCTCCGGCTAGTCCGCAAGGTGCAGAGGGAGCGAGCTAGTGGGAAACGCTCACATAGCGGGCGCTGCGGCGGTCGGTTCGATGTCTCTGTCAACCAATCTTGGTGGTGTCTTCATCCGTCTGCTCTTGGGTGGCGAACACTCCGCCCAAGAACAGTTTTGTTGCAAAGTGCGGGGAAGAAGCGAGAGGTCACGACGGTTGGCCTCGATTCTAATTTATCGTGACATTTCACTACTCAGGCCGGATGCCTGAGGGGACGGAGGAGCGTAAGGTGATGTCTAGGGGGGGAGAAAGCATGGCGTGCTGCCGGCTTCTGTTGGTGGTCTGCTTGGTGTGCGCCTGTATAAGTGGCGCTTGCGTGCCGGGCGTCGCTGCAGCGCAGGGTATGCCTTCGGGTTTCGGCGGCGATGGATCGGTGGAAGCGCTCCCTGGGGAAGGGGTGACTGGTTCGGCTGCCCGTGCGCTTGAAGTCACTACGGCGAGTGAGACGGCTGGGGCTGGTGCAGGCCCATCAGGGAGCGAAGCGCTCGCGGCTGAAGGGGCCAGGGCGTCTGGCGGAGCTCGCGCCGGTTCGGTCGCAAGCGTCAGCTCTTCTTCTTCTTCTTCCTCGTCCTCCTCTTCCCTCTCGAGCGGGAGCTCCTCCGCCCCGGATGCTGGGGAGGTCTTCGGGGCGCCGGGCGAAGGCTTGGGTGATCCGATGGGGGCTTTGCTGTCCACGAGCGAAGTGCTGCCTTCGTCTGCTGCGCCGGCGTCCTCGACTGGGTCTTCGGAAGGCGTGAAAGCGGTGCCTGCTGGTGGGTTTGCGCATCTGGATGCTAGTCGGGCGGTCCAGGTTGATCGCGAAGTATTCCCCGGACAGATTGAGAAGATGGCTGGTGGTCCGCCGGCGTTGTCCTCGGGGGAGCGGATTGTGCGGTTCCTTTCTGCGTATGCGGCTGAGCTGGCTCTTCCTGGTGGCAAGCATGGCGTGGTCGAATCGCCCCAGCCGATGGCGGTCGAAACCTCGCCTGGGCATCGTGTGCCGGTGGATCTCGGTCTGGCGAAGGGTCCTGCTGGGGTATTCGAGTCGGCACGTCCGCTTGTCGGGGTCGTGATTCCGGCTCGTGCCAAGGAAGGGGTGCAGTTGCTCGAAGCGGGGGTCTCACTGACCCCGGTTGATGCGAAAGGAGCTTCGCTTGGTGGTGCCGAAGGCGCGATCGAGGGGGCGAGTGTGGTGTATGCCAACACACAGACCGATGCTGACACGGCGGTTAGGCCGACATTGTCGGGGGTGGAGGCGAGCACTGTCCTACGCACGGCGGATAGTCCGTCGACGGTATATTTCCGTGTGGGGTTGCCTGTCGGGGCGCGGCTTGTGCAATCGCAGGAAGGCTCCGGTCCAGTGCAGGTGATGGAGGGCTCTCACCTGATCGCGCTAGTCCGGCCTCCCGGAGCCGTTGACGTGGCAGGCGAGAAGGTACCGACATCGATGAGCGTGAGCGGCGATTTGCTGGCTGTGTCGGTGGCGACGCATAGCGGTGCTTACGAGTGGCCGATCGCGGTCGATCCGGAACTCGCCAAGGCCGAAGATTTTTCTTTGGGGCCGGTTGAATGCCACAGGCCAGGCGAAGCTGAACGGGAAAGCAGCAACTGGTGTTTTCACCCGGGCTCTGCGGGATTTGTTGCCGAATGGCTTCCCGGCCCTGAAGTGCTTTTGCGCAACAATCTCAACGAAAAAGCCGGTGAATACGCGGTGGCGGCCTACCACACGCAGGGCGACTCCAAAATCTACAAGGCTGAAGTCATAACCAGTGGCACCGCGTATGGGGAAGCGAGGCTCGAACTAGCAGGGCCTCGTCCTGAAAACGAAGAAGTGGGTCACGTGGAAGTATTAAAGCGGATCGCCTTGAACGAATGGTGGACGAAAATACTGACGAAAATCTGTGGTAATACTGAATGTTCGAGCGCGGGCGGCAGCGAAAATGGAGTGGTGGCCTTCAAGATCGAAGCGACTGGATCCGGTGGTTTCTTGGAAGGTCACCTGCAGGCTGCCACTGTGTACGTCGCGCAGGAAAAGGGTCCTGAAGCGAGCTTGAATACTACCGAAGAACATTTGCAGAACGATCGGGGTCGGGTGAATATAGCCTTCACGAAAGACTGGTTGAGTCCTACCAGCGGTTCTTTCGAATACATCGTTCACGACCCCGGGATCGGGGTGAGCGAAGCTGGAGCCCAAGAGATGGGTGCCGGGAACTTCCATTTGCAGGAGAAGATCTACGAAACGGGCAAGTGCAACGGCGTGCAGTGCAAGGAGACCTTCCACGACGCCGTCGCGTATTCGCCTGAAATGGGCGATGGCGAACACGAATTCGAGCTGTGGGGTAGGGACAAGGCGGGTCTTTTCGGTTATATAGAGAACAAAGAAACGATCATCAAGGTTGACGGTAGCAAGCCGTACAACCTCGGGTTCACGGGCATGCGTGAAGAAGGCGCGGAAGTGAGCGCTGCCCCTCACACGTTGACGGTTCATGCTACCGACGGGACAGAACCGGTGCCGAGTTCGGGCGTGAAGTCGGTGGCAGTGTCAGTTGATGGTGGTGGGGAAACGACCGTCGCCGGGGCGTCTTGCGCTAAAGGGCCTTGTACTGCGAGCGGAACGTATACGCTGGCCGGTGAAGCTTTGAGCGAAGGAGTGCATCGGCTTGTTGTGACGGCGACTGACAATGCTGGCAACGTGGCGGCACGGGAATTCACGTTTGATGTGCGACATGGCACGCCTATGCCGGTCGGGCCGGGAACGGTCGACCCGACGACTGGCCAGTTCAAGCTGAGCGCGACGGACGTGTCGTTGGCTGGGTCGGGTGGTGTGTCGCGGGTGTTCCAGTCACGTGATTTGAACGCCGGCACCGGTGGTCCGCTGGGGTCGCAGTGGGCGCTCGGCCTTGGTGGCGGCGAGGGAATCACAGTATTGCCTGATGAAAGTGCTGTGCTGACGAGTCCTGCGGGTGGCACGACGACGTTCTGGCACAACCAGAAAACGGGCGAACTCGAATCGCCGCTAGGCGATGAAAACATCAAGCTGGAAGCCAAGGAAAAGACTTCCGGCAAGGGTATCTCCGAATATCTGCTCAAGGATGCGAAAGCCGGCACTACCACGATATTCACGCAGCCGCTGGGCACCGAAAAGATAATACCGATCTTCGCAAATCAGTTTGGCCAGGAAGGGGCTAAGCTCGGCAATTCGGTGGGCATCGCGACTGACACATCGGGGAATGTATGGGTGACGGATTACACAAACGATCGGATACTCGAGTTCTCCTCGGCGGGGGTTCTCCTTAAAGCCTACGGGTCTGAAGGCGCTGGCCCTCGGGAATTCCATTCTCCGTGGGGCATAGCGATCAACCGGTCGACGGGTAACGTCTACCTGTCTGACTCTGGCAACAACCGTATCGTGGAGCTTAACTCTTCCGGTGAATTCGTTCGGGCGTTCGGCTGGGGCGTAGCGCCGGGCGGCACGCGTAAAAATGAATTTCAGGATTGCACCGCATATTGCGAAGCGGGCATCGAAGGTTCGG
Source organism: Solirubrobacteraceae bacterium (assembly GCA_051955355.1). Classification (GTDB taxonomy): domain Bacteria; phylum Actinomycetota; class Thermoleophilia; order Solirubrobacterales; family Solirubrobacteraceae; genus Palsa-744. The sequence goes on from JBQCGU010000088.1 coordinate 21,325, forward strand.
GTGCCGGCCAGCTGGACTGGCCGCAAGGCGTTGCTGTTGATTCAAGCGGAAACGTGTGGGTAGCCGAAGAGCGCAACAACCGCCTTCAAGAGTTCGACGCTGAAGGCAAATACTTGAAATCGTATGGTTCCGCCGGGTCGGGCGCCGGACAATTCAACAGCCCAGCGAACATCGCGTTCTACGGTTCTGACTTGTATGTGGCGGATCAGGAAAACAACAGGATAGATGAGTTCAGCAACACGGGAGCGTTTGTAGGGACGATCGGCTGGGGCGTCAGCAATGGCGAAGCGAAACTCCAGGTATGCACCAGTAGCTGCCGCGCCGGTATCGCGGGCTCTGGTGATGGCCAGTTCCACACGCCTGTTGGTGTGGCCGTAGACGCAACGGGCGACATTTATGTCGGCGATTACAACAACGATCGCGTGCAGGAGCTGACAGCGACCGGAACCTTTCTTACGAAGTTCGGGTCAGCGGGTTCGGGCAACGGACAGCTCTCCGAACCGTATGGTGTGGCGATCGGCCCGTCGGGCGGCGTATATGTCGCCGAATACGCCAACAAGCGCATACAGGAGTGGACGCGTCCATCCTGGCTGCCTGCGCGCACCGAAGGCGCCTTGAAGAACATCTCAAGTGCGTATGCGTATGAACCCGTGGAAGTGGAAGGCAAAGTCGTCATCGAGCCGACCGAGGCGCTAGCCGCCACCCCCGCGGGCATCACGTGTGTCGGCGAACACGGGGAAGTCGAACCGAAGTATTTGAAAGAAGGGTGCCGTGCCCTTACCTTCAACTACGCGGCAACAACTACCGCCAAAGGCGAAGGCACCTCTGAATGGGGAGACTACAAGGGGAACCTCACGCGCGTCTACATGCACGCTTATGACCCGTCCAGCAAAACCATGCAGACGATCGCGGTCGCGCACTACCTGTATGACACCAAAGACCGTTTGCGGGCGGTGTGGGATCCGCGGATCGAACCGGAAGCGGAAAAGTGCGTCAAAGAACCCCTAGCGCACGGATGTCTTGTGACTACGTACGGTTATGATGCTAGTGGGCGGGTCACGGCGGTGACGCCGCCGCACCAGGAGACCTGGAGCCTTGTTTATGGCACTGTTACCCGTGATGGCAATCTCGGGCGGCTGTTGAAGGTCACGCGTTCGGCGGCATTCACGAAAGTGTGGAGCGGCGAGACGGTAGCCATGGTCAATCCGCCGATCCTTTCGGGTACGCCGGTGGTTGGTGTGCGGATGGCGACCTCTGAAGGCCAGTGGTCGATTGCGCCTCTCTCCTATGGTTATCAATGGGAGGACTGCAATGCTGGCGGTGCGGAATGCGCTCCGATCGCTGGGGCGACCAACCAAAACTACACGCCAAAGAGCGGCGATGCGGGTCACACGCTCGTAGCGCAGGTCACGGCTACCAACGGCAGTGGTTCGGTCACGGCGTCGAGCAAAGCCAGTGCCGTAGTGCTCTCCAGTTGGCAAGAACACTCGGCGAGCCGCACCCAACTGGTCGACGGCACGAGCGCGATAAACGCTGTCTCGTGTGTCCCGAACAGCACTGAATGTGTGATTGCCGATAGCAAAGGCAACGCGTTCTACGCGACGAACGTCAGCTCTACGGGCACGGCGAGCTGGAAAGCATGGAGCGGGCCTGGTACGAGCCCTAGTGAGGCGGTCGCCTGTCCAACCAGTTCCCTGTGCTTGATGGCTGTCGGCGGCAACTTGTATTATGCGACCTCGCTTGGTGGGTCGTGGAGCCTGGCCTACAGCTCTGGCTACGGTGTGGAAGCGGTTTCGTGCGTATCGGCTTCGTTCTGTGCGGACGGCCAGGGTGCCGGCTTCTTCCGTTGGTCGACCAGTCCTGCGTCCTCCTTCTGGAACCTTCAATCGCAAGGGCTCGCGGCGATGAAGGGCATCTTCTGCCTATCAGCTTCGTTCTGCGCGATCGCCGACAGCAAAGGCAGCGTACACGTCGCAATTAGCGAAACGCAGGTCAAGTCCTCGTCGTGGACGGAAACGAACGTGGACGGCACGACCGCCCTGAACGGGATCTCCTGCACGTCGGTGACCTCGTGTGTCGCGGTGGACAGTACTGGGAACGTGCTCAACCTGACGATCACCAACGGTGTGGCGAGCGTTTCAAAGCGGGACATTGACGCCACGAACAGTCTGAACGCAGTCGCTTGCACTGGCGGCTCTACGTGCGTGACGGTCGATGCTCAAGGCAACACGTTTGTCTCAACCGATGCTGGCAGCACGTGGAAGAAGCAGTTTGCGCCCGGCGGGAACCTGACCAGCGTCTCGTGTGCTTCGAGCTCGCTGTGCGTGACGGCCAGCACGGCCGGCAGCGTCACGAGCTTTGATCCCACGTTGACCCAGCCGCTGGATGAAACGAGCAGCCTGAACGCCGTCTCCTGTATCCCGAACAGCACCGAGTGCGTGGTCAGCGACGGCAAAGGCAACGCTTACTACGCGACGAACGTGAACGCTGGCGGGGCGGCGAGCTGGAAAGCGTGGACCGGTCCCGGCATCGGTCCTAGCGAGGCGCTGGCCTGTCCGAGCACGTCGCTGTGCCTGCTCGCGGCAGGCGAAGATTCGGGCTACGGTGGCAACCTGTATTACGCGACCTCGGTCGGCGGGACATGGACGCAGGCGTACAGTCCGGCGTACGGTGTGGATGCGATCTCTTGTCCGTCCGCGTCGTTTTGCGCCGATGGGCAGGACGGTGGCGGCTACTTCCGGTGGGCGACCACGCCCGCGTCCACGTCGTGGAACCTGCAAGACCAGGGGTCGGCAGCGATGAAGGGCATCTTCTGCCTTTCGGTGTCCTTCTGTGCGATCGCCGACAGTACCGGTAGTGTGCATGTAGCCACGAACGAAACCCAGGTCAAATCGTCTTCGTGGACCCAGACCAGCGTGGATGGGTCGACGGCGCTGAACGGCATCGCGTGCACGTCAACCAGTTCGTGTGTTGCGGTGGACGGTGCCGGCAACGTCTTGAACCTTACGATCGCGACGAACGGCACGGCGACCGCCTCAAAACAGGACATCGACGGCACCACGAGCCTCACGGCCGTGACGTGCACGGGCGCCAGCACGTGCGTGACGGTAGATGCTGCGGGCAATGTGTTCGTCTCCACTGACGCTGGGAAAACCTGGAGCAAGGAATACCAGCTCGGCAAAGACCTGACGAGCGTATCGTGCGCAACCAGCTCGCTCTGTGCGACGGTAGACACGGCTGGCAGGGTCACTGCGCTGAACCCGACCAGTGGCACGAAAGGCACCAGTTACACGCAGTCGCTTGATGCTGGCAGCAGCCTGAACGCTGTCTCCTGTGTTCCGTCGACCACCGACTGTGTGATAAGCGACGGCAACGGCAACGCGTTCTACGCGACCAACGTCAGCACGACCGGTACGCCGACCTGGAAAATATGGAGCGGACCCGGCGAAGGACCAAGCCAGGCGGTGAGCTGTCCAACCACGTCGCTCTGCATGCTGGCAGCGGGCAGCAAAAGCGGTGGGGGAGGCAACCTTTACGATGCCCAGTCGCTCGGTGGCCCTTGGTCGACGGTGCTCACGCCGACCTACGGCGCTCTGGCGATCTCCTGTCCGTCCTCTTCGTTTTGTGCGGCTGGGGACAAGACGGCATGGGACAGTTGGTCGACCAGTCCCACCCTGTCATGGTCGAGTGCTCACCAGACACTCTATGTCGTGGGCAACGACATGAAGGCCATCTCGTGCCTGTCGTCCTCGTTCTGCGCGACCGTCAGCAGTGAGGGCTACCTGTATGTGGCCACCAGCGCTGCGCAGATCGCCACAGAATCGTGGACCCGGACTGACATCGACGGTTCCAGCGCCGTAAACGGTATCGCCTGCACCTCAACGAGCTTGTGCTTGGCCGCAGACAGTATAGGCAACGTGTTGAGCCTGTCCATAGCCGCCAACGGCACAGCAACCGTTCTATCCCACGACATCGATGGCACTAACAGCCTGAACGCGATCGCGTGCAGTGGTTTGACGTGCGCCACGGTGGACGGCAAGGGCAAAGTGTTCACCTCCACCGACGACGGCGAAACATGGAGCGGCCAGTACACGCCTGGAGGAAACCTGACCGGTGTTTCGTGTGCCTCCGCATCCCTGGGCGTGACCGTCAACAAAGAAGGTGAAACGACAGCATTCAATGCGGCTGGTCTTGCCAGCGACGCAGCACAGCGCTCGCCGCGACCGGGCACGCCGATCGAGTACGGCGTGCCGGTCTCCGGTGAAGGAGCACCGCAAAACCTCAGCAAGGAAGAAGTCGAAAAGTGGGGTCAGAAGGACCTGCCGACAGAAGCCACTGCCGTCTTTCCACCTGATGAACCGCAAGGCTGGCCAGCATCCGGCTATCAACATGCCATGATCGCCTATTTCGACGAACAGGGCCGTACTGTAAACGCGGTAACGCCAGGCGGCGCGATCGCGACCACCGAATACAACGAAGCAAACGAGACCACGCGCACCCTGACCCCAGACAATCGTGTCACGGCAATGGCCGAAGGTTGCGTATCGGTATCCAAAAAAGAATGCAGGTCCGCTGAAACCGCAGAAAAACTCGATAACCGTACCGAATACAACGAAGAAGACAGTCAGATCACGAGGGTCCTCGGCCCTGAACACAAGGTCAAGCTGTCAAACGGGACCGAAGTGCAGGCGCGCGCTGTGACCCACGACTACTACAACAAGGGTGCCCAAGAAGCCGAAGAAAAGAACAAAGAAGAAGGCTACAACCTGCTTACAGAAAGCACTTCTGGCGCGCTCCTGGCAAACGGTGAAGAAAAGGACACGCGCACCACCGTGATGTCCTATAACGGTCAGAATGATCTTGGTTGGAAGCTTCGCAAGCCGACCTCGACCACGACCGACCCGCACGGGCTAAACCTGACAGCCGGCACGGTCTATGATCCCAATACGGGCGAAGTCCTCGAAACACAAACGCCTGGCGCCAACAGCGAAGCGTCCTCAGCGCTGAACTCGCTCTTCGCGTTCGGTGGTTCGGGTACCGGTGTCGGCCAGCTAGAAAAACCATCGGGTGTAGCCAGGGACTCGTCCGGGAACGTGTGGGTGGTGGACACTGGCCATAATCGGGTGCAGGAGTTCAACGCTAAAGGCGAATTCGTGCGAGAGTTCGGGGCTGTAGGTAAAGAACCGGGCGAGTTTTCATACCCGCACGGTATTGCGGTGAGCTCGGCCGAAAACGTGTATGTGGCTGACACGAACAACAGTCGTGTGCAGGAGTTCAACGCGAAAGGCGAATTCGTCCGGGCGTTCGGGTCGAAAGGTACCGGGGAAGGCCAGTTCGAAAACGTCTGGGGCGTAGCTACGGACGGTGAAGGCCACGTGTGGACTCTAGAACCTGGTAGTAAAAGCGAATCAGCTCCACGTGTACAGGAGTTCAGCAGCGAAGGCATCTATATCGGGCAGTTCGGGAAGGAAGGCACGGGACAAGTCCAATTCAAAGCACCGAAGGGCATAGCCGTCGATTCAAGCGACAATATCTGGATCGCCGACTCCGGCAACAACCGCGTGCAAGAGATCAAGCCGAACGGCGAATTCATCCGAGCATTTGGCGCCGAAGGTACAGGTAACGGTCAGTTCAAAAACCCCTACGGAATCGCGATTGACGCAGAAGGTGACGTATGGGTAGCGGATGCCGGTAACGATCGCGTACAGCGACTCACCGCCGAAGGGTCGTATCTGAGTCAGTCTGGTAGGGCAGGAAATGAAAACGATCAGTTCAACGAACCGGAGGGCATCACGGTAGACTCGTCAGGGAACGCATGGATCGCGGACACGGCCAACAACCGAGTGCAAGAGCTGACCGGTAGCGAATTCGTACAGAAGTTCGGAGGCTCCGGGTCTGGAGCAGGCCAGTTGGAAAGCCCTACTGACGTCGCAACTGACTCTTCCGGGAACGCTTGGGTGGTGGATACCGGCCACAATCGTGTGCAGGAGTTCAACGCTAAAGGCGAATTCGTGCGAGAGTTCGGGGTCCTTGGTAAAGAACCTGGCGAGTTTTCGTATCCGCACGGGGTCGCCGTTAGCTCGACAGGGAACGTATATGTCGCAGACACAAACAATAGCCGTGTGCAGGAGTTCAATACGAAAGGCGAATTCATCCGATCGTTCGGGTCAGGCGGAACCGGAAGCGGCCAGTTCGCCGACCTGTGGGACGTAGCCGTTGACGGCGAAGGGCACGTATGGACCCTTGACAAGGGCGAACAGGGAGAAGCAGCGCCGCGCGTCCAAGAGTTCACAGCGGAAGGCCTTTACGTCACCAAGTTCGGTGCTGAAGGCACAGGAAACGTCCAGTTCAAAAAGCCCAGAGCTATAGTCGTCGATCCAAAAGGGAACGTATGGGTAGCCGACTCCGGTAACAATCGCGTTCAAGCCATCAAGCCGAACGGTGAATTCATTCGTGCGTTCGGAGTAGAAGGCACGAGTAACGGCAAGTTCAAAAGTCCCTCTGGTCTAGCTCTTGACGCAGAAGGGGACATCTGGGTAGCCGACTCCAACAACGACCGGCTGCAGCGGTTCACAAGCGAAGGTGGTTATATCAGCCAGGTCGGCACGGCAGGCAACGAAAACGGACAGTTCAGTAACCCGGGAGGCCTCACAATCGATAGCGCGGGTAACCTCTGGATCGCCGATAGCGGAAACAACCGCGTGCAGGAGTTGACGGGCGCTGAATTCGTTCGCAAGTTCGGCGGCTCCGGCACAGGCGCAGGCCAGCTCGCACAACCCGGGGGCATCGCTACCGACCCATCGGGCAACATTTGGGTGGCGGATACCAATCACGACCGTGTTCAGGAGTTCAACACCAAAGGCGAATTCGTTCGGGAGTTCGGTGCTGAAGGCAAAGAACCTGGCGAGTTTTCGTACCCGCACGGTATCGCCGTCAGCGCAGCTGGCAACGTGTATGTGGCCGATACCTATAACAGTCGTGTTCAGGAGTTCAACACCAAAGGCGAATTCGTCCGCGCCTTCGGTTCAAAAGGGTCCGGCAGCGGCCAATTCGAATACTTGTGGGGCATCGCGATTGACGCCGAAGGCCACGTATGGACGCTCGATAAAGGGGCAAAAGCTGAAGCCGCACCGCGCGTACAAGAGTTCACGACCGAAGGCGTCTATATCACAAAGTTTGGTTCGGAAGGTACAGGCAATGGTCAGTTCAAAGAACCGACAGGCATAACGGTCGACACCAAAGGCAACCTTTGGATCGCCGATACGCATAACAACCGTATCCAAGAGATCAAGCCCAACGGAGAATTCATCAGAGCATTCGGATCGGAAGGAACGAGCGACGTTCAGTTCAAAAGCCCTACCGGCATTGCGGTCGATCCCGAAGGTTACATATGGATCACTGACTCCAGCAATGATAGAGTTCAACGGCTCACCACCGAAGGCAACTATCTGAGCCAGTTTGGAATGGCCGGCAACGAAAACGGCCAGTTCGCCAAACCAGAAGGCATAGCGATCAGCAGCGCCGGCACCGTGTTCGTCGCAGACGCGGCAAACAATCGGATTCAAGCATGGACACCGGAACACAAGTTTGCACACGACACGCAGACGACCTACTACACGCCTGGTACCGAAGCACGCATCGCCACGTGCCAAAACCACCCCGAATGGGCAAACCTGCCCTGCCGCACAGAACCAACAGCACAACCTCTGGACGCCACCAAAGGCCAGCCCGCACTACCGGTCGTGACGATGACCTACAACATTTGGGATGAGGTAGAAACGACTACCGAAACATTCGGCAGCGTCACGCGCACCAAGACCCAGACGTATGACCCTGCGGGTCGCGCCATCACGAGCGAAGAGACCTCCACACTAGACACGGCGTTGCCGAAGGTCACAAACGAATACAACCCAGAAACAGGAGCCCTTGAAAAGCAGAGCGCGACGATCAAAGGCGAAGTCAAGACGATCACGGCGATCCAGAACGCGCTCGGGCAGCTCGTCGAATACAAGGACGCGACGGGCAACATCGCCAAATACACCTACGAACAAGACGGCGACGGACGCCTCCTAGAAGTAAGCGAAGGCAAGGGCGAAGAAGCAAAAAGCAACCAGACCTACACCTACGATCCCACGACCGGGCTCATGACCAAGCTCGTAGACTCGGGAGCGGGTACGTTCACGGCCAGCTACGATCTCGAAGGCAAGATGACCAGCGAGATCTATCCGAACGGCATGTGCGCCAACACGACCTATGACTCGACCGGCACGGCGACGTGCATCAGCTACATCAAGACCCGCAACTGCTCAGAAAACAACCCGACCGTGTGGTTCAGCGACAGCACTATCCCCAGCATCCACGGCGAAGTGCTCTCCCAGACAAGCACGCTGGCCAGCGAGAGCTACGCCTACGACAACGCGGGACGACTGCTCGAAGCCCAGGAAACCCCCGCAGGCAAGGGTTGTACCGCCCGCATCTATGCGTATGACGAAGAATCCAACCGCACCAGCCTAACCACCAGGACGTCAAGTGAAGGCGCGTGCCCCACGGCAGGCGGCACGACCCAACAGCACTCCTACGACGAAGCCAACCGGATCATCGACGCGAGCGTCGAATACGACGCGCTGGGCAACACCACCAGGTTGCCCGCCGCAGACGCCGGGGGACACGAAATCAAGAGCACCTACTATGTAGACAACCAGGTAGCCACCCAAGAACAAAACAAGATCCTCGACAGCTACACCTACGATCCAGCCGGCCGCACCATGGAAACAAGCGCCGAAAACACCGAAACCAAAACCAAGACGAACACCCTGTCGCACTACGCCGGTACCGATGGTGCGGTCACGTGGATCGGCGAAGAAGGCCATTGGTCGCGCAACGTTCC
>JBQCGU010000089.1:0-5541 GCA_051955355.1 Solirubrobacteraceae bacterium
AACGTCAAAACGGAGTCCAGAAATGCACAGAGCTCGCCGTGGGGGGGGCCGCGGCCGGGCGGCCGGGCGCCGGAAACAATCCGCCCCGGGCGGCCCGCGGGCCCCCGCCCCCACACCGAGTAACGGGCGCGCCGCCCGGCGCCCCGGGGCCGGCCCCCCCACGGCGAGCTCTGTGCATTTCTGGACTCCGTTTTGACGTTGATTGACGGGTGATGCGGGGGCAGCCTACCATAATCCTCACAAAAAAGATCAAGATAAGGTAGTTTACGGAGCGCGATGAGAACGACGACCTCTACGAGACCGCCACGGCTGCCCTCGCGGCGACGTTCCTACTCACCAATGCCGCGGCGGCCGTCGCGGCGGCCAAGACCACGATCTCGATCAGCGGCGCGACAGCCTCCTTCCCGCTCGTCTCGCAGCTGGCCCAGAGCTACCAGCGCCTGAACCACAAGGTCCGCTTCAGGATCTCCCAGGGCGGCGCGCAGATCGGCATCAACGACGTCGCGGCAGGCCGCGTGTCGATCGGAGACGTCTCGCGCGACCCGCTGCCGGCCGATCCCGCAGGGCTGTTCTTCTACCCGATCGCGAAGTACTACCTGTGCGTCGCCACCAACAAGGCCAACCCGCTGTCGAACCTCACCCAGTCGCAGGTCGAATCGATCTTCACGGGCAAGGTCCGCGACTGGAGCCAGGTGCCCGGCGCGCACGTCAGCGGGACGATCGACCTGATCAGCCGCAGCGCGACGGCGGGCACGCTCAGCAACTTCCAGACGCTGCTCTTGAACGGCAAAAAGGTCTCCTCGCTGGCGGCCGAAGAGCCCTCTGAGGGACTGCAGCGCCAGCAGGTGCAGAACGACCCGCACGCAATCGGCTTCCTGTCGGGCTACTTCGCTAAGAGCGGGGTCAACCCGGTGGGCTTCAACGGCGTGGCGTGCACGCTCGCAAACGCCGAGTCGGGCTCCTACGCGGGCGTCGCGCGCTTCTACGAGGTAACCAAGGGAGCCGCGAAAGGGGCGCCGCTGGCGTTCATCTCTTGGATCGAGCACAGCCGCGTCGCGCGCCGGATCATCTCGACGCAATGGCTGCCGATCAAATAGCCCCTCACCTTCGGCCGGCGGCCACCCCATTCTCCCCCAGCGAGCCGCCGGTGCGAGGACCGCTCGGGGCGCTGCGGCGCCTGGGGCGGCCGTGGAGCGACCGCCGGGCCGAGCGCGTGCTCGGCTCGGCGTCGCTGCTCGCCTGCCTTGGCGTGATCGCGATGATCGCGCTCGTCGCCATGCGCGCCTGGCCGACGTTCGCTCACGAGGGGCTGTCGTGGCTCGGCTCGGGTGGCGAGCTGGACCGCCAGATACAGGGCATGGTCGGCACGAGCGTGCACCCGCCGGCCTCCGCCTTCCACGTGAGGGCGTGGCCGGTGGTGTACGGCACGCTGCTCACCACCTTCTTGGCGCTGGCGCTCGGCCTGCCGCTGGCGCTGCTCTGCTCGATCTTCATCGTCGAGCTCGCCCCCGCACCGGTGCGGCGCGTGACGGTTCCGATGGTGCGCCTGCTCGCGGCGGTCCCATCGGTGGTGTACGTCCTGATCGGGGTGCTGGTGCTCGTGCCGTTCGCGGGCAACCACCTCGTGAGCGCCTCACAGAAGGCCGCCGCCCAGAGCACCGTCCAGCTGACGGGCGCCGGCCTCGGCGTGGCGGTGGCGATCTTGACCGTGATGATCGTCCCGATCATGGTGGCGCTGATCGGCGACGCGCTCGCCGAGGTGCCCGCCTCCTGGCGCGAGGGAGCGCTGGCGCTCGGCGTCCACCGGATGCGCGCGACGCTTGCGGTCAGCCTCAAGGCGATCCGCCCGGCGATCGTCGCAGCGGCGGCCCTTGCGTGCGCGCGGGCGCTCGGTGAGGCGGTGATGATCTCGATGGTGTCAGGCTCGCGCTCGTACGCGCCAAGCCTGCACTACGGCATCGGCACGTTCTTTCTGGAGCCGCTGCGCACGCTTGCGAGCGCGATCGTCGACAACCACGAAGGCCTCGGCGGCGCCCCGGCTCTCAACTCGACGCTGTACGCCTTCGCCCTACTGCTGCTCGTCTCGGCGATGGTGCTCTCGCTCGGCTCCTACCTCGTAAAGCTCCCGCTGCGCCGCCACCAGCTGCGATGAGCCGGCCTGGAGTCCCTTCGACGAGCCCGCTTCGATGAGCGCCTACGCCCCATACGCAGTCGCCGAGCAGGCGCCGCCCCCGCGCGCGCGGCGCGGCCGCCAAGCCCCGCTGCGCAGCTGGCGGGTGACCGACCTCGCCGTGCTGCTGTTCGCCTGGGGCGCGGGCCTTGCGCTGTGCCTGGCGGCTGCGGCGATCGTCATATACATGGCGGCGCGCGGCCTTCAGTACCTACGGCCCGACCTGCTCATTACACGCCCGCAGATCAGCTCCGACCAGAGCGGCAGCGGGGGGTTTCTGGACCCGCTGATCGGCACTGCCCTGCTCACGGCCGTCGGGATCGCGCTGGCCACGCCGCTGGCGGTGAGCAGCGCGGTGTGGATCGTCGAGTACGGCCGCCCGGCCTGGCTCGCGCGGCTTGTGGAGTCGAGCATCGAGGTCGTGGCGGGCACGCCGGACATCGTGATCGCGATCTTCGGCCTGGCGATCTTCCAGCTGGGCGCGCTCGCGCCGCTGTCCTCTCGCTCGGAAAGCGGCGTCGTGACCGGGCACTCGTTCATCGCAGCCGGGGCGACGATGTCGCTAATCGCCCTGCCTCCGCTGTTCGCCGCGACGCGCGAGGGCTTGCAGGCGGTCCCGGCGCACATGCGCGAGGCGGCGTACGCACTCGGCAAGACGAAGATCGCGACGATCCGCCGCGTGCTGCTGCCGAGCGTGCGCTCGCACATCGCGACCGGCGTCACACTCGGCATAAGCCGGATCGTGGGAGACACGGCGATCGTCGTCGTCGTGCTCGCGGGCACGCTGCGCAACGAACCCCAGGGCTCGCTGCCCGGCGTCGGCTGGCTGCGTGGCACGGGCTCGACGCTGACGAGCTACGTCTACGAAAACTCGCCCGCGGGCGAAGGCAACGCCCCGGAGAAGGCGTACGCGGCGGCGTTCGTGCTGCTGATGCTCGTTCTTGCACTGAACGGCCTCGTCGGTCTCGTTGACAGGAGACGCCTTCATGACTAATCTCATCGAAACAATGAGAAACCCTGCTCTGGCCGCCCGAGAAGCGGCGAACACTCCGCCGGCTACCCGAGACGAGGCAAACACTCCGCCGACCGTCCGGCACGCGGCAAGCGCTGCTCCGCTGTCTGAGCTTCCGCCCCCGGTCCCGCCGGTGCGCAAGATCGTGCTCGACCGCGCGCCCGCCCCGGCGCTCGCCCCCGAGCAGCGCGAGCCGATCCGCAGCGTGCGAGGCAGCGGCGTCGAGCGATTGAGCGTGCAGGACATGAGCGTCCACTACGGCGCCAAGCGCGCCGTGCGCTCGGTGTCGCTGTCGATCCACCAGGGCGAGGTGCTCGCGCTGATCGGCCCGTCGGGCTGCGGCAAGACGAGCCTGCTGCGCACGCTCAACCGTCTGACCGAGCTGACGCCGGGGGCGGCGCGCGGCGGGAGCGTGCTGCTCGACGGGCAGGACATCCACGACCTGCCGGACACCGCGTTGCGCTCGCGCGTGGCGATGGTCTTCCAGCAGCCCAACCCCTTCCCGATGTCGATCTTCGACAACGTCGCGTTCGCCTTGCGCGAGCAGTCGCGCAGGCGCCCGCGCCGACGCGAGCTGGAGCCGCTGGTTATCGACGCGCTCTCGCGGGCGGGCCTCTACGAGGAGGTGCGCGAGGACCTGCACCGCCCGGCGCTGCGCCTCTCGGGCGGCCAGCAGCAGCGCCTGTGCATCGCTCGTGCGATAGCGCCGCGGCCGGAGGTCCTGCTGATGGACGAGCCGTGCAGCGCCCTGGACCCGATCTCGACAGGCGCGATCGAGCAGCTGATCGGCGAGCTGCGGCGCGAGCTTGCGATCGTGATCGTCACCCACAACCTCGCCCAGGCGCAGCGAGTGGCGGACCGTGTGGCGTTCATGTACCTGGGCGAGCTGGTCGAGCTGGGGACGGCCGAGCAGGTGTTCGAGCAGCCGCGCGCGGAGCGCACGCGCGAATACGTGCGAGGAGCGTTCGGATGAACCTCGTGACGATGCCAGGCAACGCATCGGCGCCGGCCAGCTGCACGAGCTGCGGCGCGCCACTCGCCGAGGACCAGCACTACTGCCTGGCGTGCGGCAAGCCGAGCTCGCCGACGCGGCTCGCATTCCTCGACGCCCTGCAGACGCCCCATACGCTGCAAGCGCCAACCGGCCTTCAGGGACCGCCAGGCCCGGGCGTCTCGCCCGCCGCCTGGCAACACCCCTCCGCGGTCTACGCCCTGCCCGCCGAGCCCGAGGGCGCGGTCGGCTGGCTGCACCGCTACTCGGGCGTACTTGCCCTCTTCACGGCGGTGCTCGTGACGGCGCTGATCGGACTGCTCGTCGGCCATTGGCTGGCCCCCGGTGGCGGCCAGTCCAAGCAGGTGCTCGAACTGAAGGGACTGCCCACCACGCTGAGCACGCCAGCCGCGAGCACGACAGGCTCCGCCGGCCAGCAATCCTTCTCCACGGGCACGCAGGCGGCGCCGAAGGAAAAAATCTCGAAAGCCGAAGAAGTCAAGGAAGTCAAGGAAGCCGAAGCATCCAAGCCGCCACCGCCGGTGAAGACGAGCTCGACGAGCCTGAAGAAACTCTCGAAACTGAAGGGCCGCTCCTATCAGCGAGCGCTGAACAAGCTGGTCAAAGGCGACCAGCCGATCCAGACCGGGGGCTAGCGATGAGCGAGCACCGCGCGACATCCACGCCGGCGACGCTGGCGCAACTGCGCGAGCACCGCCTTGCGCTCGCCGCGAAGGTGGCCGAGCTGACGTGGGACCTCGGCGGGCTGACATATGAGATGGCGATCCGCGACCACTACCGACTGGACGTGCTCGCCCGTCGCGCAGCCGAGCTGCAGGCGGCGGACGCCGAGCTTGGAGAGGTCGAGCGTCTGCTCGGCGCAAGCGAGGCGGGCGTGCACGGGACGTGCCGCTCGTGCGGCTCGCCGCACAGCCGCGGCGCCGCCTACTGCTGGCAGTGCGGCACAAGCCTGCGTCCCGAGGCCTTGCCTAAGGCACTCGGGACGGTCCCGTCGTAAGCCTGGGCGACACAACGGGCCGGTGGTCAGACCCAACGGTCGACAGACAGACAACGAGTCAGCCCACCGCCGACCAGGGACCCAACTCCACCGGCCGGACGCCTCCGGCACCGGCGCACGTCACGGCGTCCAGCCTTCGACTGAACGCAACCAGAACCTGAGCCGAGCCCGAGCGCCGCCTGCCGGCGTCACCAAGGCTCCCACTCAGGACAGACTACGGGTATGAAATACGGCCTGGGCCTGCTGTCCGGTGGCGATCGTAGGGTCGTGTGACCGGGACAGGGGCTTGTGGGAAGGACGCTTGTGGGCAGGCCGCCGTGCATTTGGGCTGTGAGCCCGTCAATGACTAG
>JBQCGU010000090.1:0-35065 GCA_051955355.1 Solirubrobacteraceae bacterium
AGATCTTGACGGTCTGATGTGCTGAGAGGATGGGCCGATGGGAAAGAACAAGCGGTATCCGGTGGAGGTTCGTGAGCGGGGGTGAGGCTCGTTGTGGAGCGTCGTCCGGACCACGAGACTGAATGGCGCGGCGATCGTATCGATAGCCGCGAAGTTCGAGATTAAGGCCCGAGACGCCCCGCAAGTGGGTGCGCTAGGCCGACATCAACGACGGTGCGTCGCAGGGTGTCTCGACGGCTGATGCGCAGCGGATCATGGAGCTCAAGCGCGATAACCGTGAGTTTGCGCCGCGGGAACGAGACCTTGAAAGCCGTGTCGTCTTTCTTCGCACGGGAGCTCGACCCTCAGCCGAGGAGATGGGCACGGTGATTGACGCTCACCGGGATGACTGCGGGGCCGAGCAGATCTGCCGGGTGTCGGTGGTCGCCTCGTCCACGTATTACACGGCAAGCCAGGCAACGCGACCCGTCAGAGCGGGCGCGACGCGACGCTTGGCTGCTCGAGCGTATCCGTCCCACCCAGGAACAGAACCACGGGGTTTACGGTCCGCGAGGTGTGGTGGCACTTGCAGCGCGAAGGTCCGAGGTGGCGCGCTGCACGGTCGAACGCTTTATGGCAAAGGACAGTCTGCAGGGCGCGGTTGACGGCAAGAAGCGGCGCATCACGATCTTCAGCTACGGGCAGGCAGAGAGCGTGCCGGACCTCGTGGATCGTGACTTCACCGCCCTGGCCCGAACCGGCTATGGACGTGCGACTTCACGTATGTCGCAACCTGGTCGTGCGTGACTTACGTCGCGCTGTGGTGATCCACGCCTTCTCCAGCCGAATCGCCGGCTGGAAGGCCGACACGAGCTCGTGTTCGAGACACTCGAGATGGCGATCCGGACTCGTGACCATCACGGCCAGCCTGTCGCTGACGGGCTCATTGTTAACTCCGATGCCGGGGCGCAATACACATCGTTTGCCTTCACCCGGCGGCTCATCGACATTCGCGGACCCTCGATCGGATCTCTGTCGCGGACGCATAGAACAACGCCCTGCCGAGAGCACGATCGGGCTCTACAAGAGCGAGCCGATCAAGCCGCGAGGCCCCTCGAAGACAGTCGACCAAGTCGCGCTCCCGCCTTGGAATGGGTCGACTGGTACAACCGCAGGCGGCTACACACAGCTTGCGACGGACTCCCTCCCGTCAAGTTCGAGCAGACGAGGCAGAGCGTCACCACACAATAGGAATCGCTTCCAAGGTCCCCGGAGCGGTTCACTCTTCCACACTGGCTTAACCACTACAACACGCGCAGGCCACACAGCGCCGGTCGGCAACCCGTCACCCATCAGCCTTGTCCACAACCTACGTCGGCAGGGCAGTTAGCTAAGCTCTCATTAGCCACTCAAGCCAATGAACAAGGCTTCATCGAGCGGATCAACCGCCCGATGAAGCCTCTTTCTACCTCCCGCCTCCAACTACGATACGGTTACCCCTAACGACGTGCCTTTACCCGTGATGTTGGATGTTCCACCATCATTGCATGCACCTTCACCCGATTCTTTACCTTCGAATCCGAATTCCGCACCAGCTGTGCTGTTTTTGAGGAACTTCGCCTGCTCTTCACCTTTACATGCGACCATACCGATCACACATAAGAGTTCATATTCGCTACCGCTGATCTCGTCCCAGAGCACACCACTTCGTAACACCAGTTCCGTTTTCCATGGCAATTTGAGCGCGTGCAGTACAGGGCTGAAGCAAAAGCCCGAAACGCGTTCACATTTGACTAAGTTTTTTTCAGTTCCATTTAACGCCGTGACTTCGAGAGTTGAGTCCGCGCCGGCAGGCCCAATAAGTTCTACTAATGTAACGGAGCACTTGACGACACCAGAACCAAGGCTTCCGCTTTCCTTGTTAATTTCGATTGTGCCGTCGCGATTAGACGCGTGCGCCGTACCTTCGATCGCTTCACTTTTGAATAACCACTGAGTCGCCCCGGCGCTGGCCACGGCAAGGGCGCTAAACGCAAGAACCGCGATGAACGCGCCCAGGATCTCGATCTTTCTCATGACTGATTGTTCCTTTCCCCCGTCTGAGGCTTGGTTGCTCAAGCCTCACCCGAGGCTTTGATCCGGCTGGGCCGAGCACTCGTCTCCTAGGTCAGAGAGCGCGGGGACCAACCCCATTGCACTGCTTGTCCTACACAGGCCCTCACATACACCGGCGCTGCCTCCCTTCCATCTCTCGCATTTCCCGCGATAGAGGCCAAACGGGTCAAAGATCCGGCGTCACGACCGGGTCCCGAACTCGAATCGCCGCTCTAGGCTGCTTTGCTATTCCGAGGATTAGGCCTTCTCCAATCTTCCCACACTTAAGACTAGAGATCAAGTCATGTCGCAAGTGTTTCGACTTTATGATCGGCAGGGCCTCGTGGTACTGCCAGAAACAGCCCACACCGCGCACACCTGGGCCGCCCGCAGCAAGCGCAAGCCCCGCCCGCATGTGCACGTTCGAGCGCGACACGCGCAAAGATCCGCGACCAGGCCTCCCAGCCCGTTACATTGAAGAGTCGGCGCACCAAGTTAACCGACGCTCGAATGACAGACCTCCGCGAAAAGCACCGATCAAAGACAGCCCCCTTGCGAGCAAAAGAGCTTAAGCTCAATGTCGGTCGGGGCTTTAGGAGTGGGGCCGAAGATTACGTTTCTTACGACGCCTCCCGGACCCCATGTCAGAGCTAGTAGACCTAGCCGCCACACACGGAGCCCGGGAAGACGCTGAACTGCTAACTGCTAGAAGACCAGCGCACGATCATCGCCCTAAGGCGCGGTGACAGCCCAGTCTCCAACATCCAAGATGTGGCCACCTTCTACCGTGAATTTGAACACAATATCAGTACCGGATCTTTCTGTCTGACCGCTTCCGGTTTCAGGGCTCAAGAAAGACACCGTAGGAGGTTTGCTCACGCCCGTTTTTTCGTTTTCGAAGTTCCCACTGCTTTCAAAGACACACAGGTTGCCTTTTTCGGCTTCCGGTTTCGTGAAATCACCCTTACAGCCAGCCGGGGCAGTTTCTCCGGCCGCAATGAAGTGGGGCGTCACCGACGCGCCAGCGCAAAGCGGAATCGAGAAGGAGATCGGCTCATACATATTTTTTTCGAGATTTTCCGCATTTACGACAGCGTTCATCGCATACTGCCCGTACTCACTCTTGTTAGACGGTACGCATTCGGGATAGCCGCCGGCGCCTCCACCTTCGCCGTTGCATGCTTTTGCCGAGCCCGTGTTGTTGAAGAATTCCGCGCCGCCTACGGGGCACGCCGGGGAGCCTTTGGCGAGTTCGACGATGTTGACATTTTCGCCGTCCTTCCCGGGCTTGCCTTCTTTGCCTTCTTTACCTTCCGGACCTTCTTTACCCGTGGCACCGTCTTTACCGGGAAGGCCCTGTGCGCCCTGTGCGCCCTGTGCCCCCTGTGCGCCCTGTACCCCCTGTGGACCGCGCGCGCCCTTCAGCTGCTTGAGGACCTTGGGACTGATCTGTTTCGTCGAGGTAATCAAATATCTCTTTGCGGCGTAGGCACCGCCCGTCATCGCAAACACGAGAGCGAGCGTCATGGCGACGTTCGCGAACGTGAAGCGCCTGCGTAGGAATGACAACATAACCTTGCTTTCCCCTCCACTCTAGGATTTTTGTGACCGCTTCAGCGTCACACAACAATGCCCAGCAAGACAGCGCTTGGTCATGAGATCCCGCGCTGATACTGAGCCTACTGCCACTTGCTAATGAGCATGAACCTTCAACTTCTTGGGCGCTTTAGGCTTCTTTGCTGCCCTGTGCTTACCGCAACCGCCTACCCGGATAACGGTCTTATGACGAATCACGGTACCGTTCTGAGCAACGAATTCAGTCGGCATCACAAGCTTGCGTGCTGCCTTACAGAGATTGGCGTTCGCAGCAAGAGCATGATTGCCTCCCTGCGGCAGGCTCAGCTCAAAGCTGTTCACCGGCACGTCTGGGACGGTCTTGAACGTGCTGGTGGTGATGCCTTTCTTGATGAATGTGCTGCCAGTCAGATCCACACGCACGCCATCGCCTTGAAGCACAACGATCAGGGAGGGGAATTCTTCGCCGCCGTGCGAGACGAAGTAGACCGGTCCTTCCAGCTTCACAGGAAGTACGGGCGTCGTGGATTGCGCTACCCCCACCACCGATGCTGCGGGGCACGCCGCCGGGTTGCTTTCGAACGTGGAGGCTATGCAGGCTTTCTGCAATGTCGGAAGATACGACGGGAGCTGCTTGGGAAGCGATACTTTCACACGGGCGATGTTCGCGTCGCTGCCCATAGCGCCCTTTGGATACGAGAGCTTTGCGTCGAGACTCGCACCGAGCTTGCGGCTCGTGTGCCCATTGGTCGAGACGGAGAACTTCGGCTTGAACTGAAGGATCCTGCAACGCGCCGCCGTGAACGGGCTGGATACCGTGGATACCGCTCCCTGCGTGCCAGAGATCGACGCCGTGATCTGTTGCGTCTTGCAGTTCGTGGGATTGAACATGAAACCTGACCGATCGACGTTCACGCTGATTCGCTGAAGCCGGAGCGGCACTCCAAAGACGATCTGCGGCAATGCGTACGGACCCGATTCATCGGTAGTGACCGTCAGCGACGAATCGTGCCGATCGACGTCTATGCGCCCCCGGACGACGACCTTCCCCAGGTTGAAAGGCCCTGCAACCACATTCGTGACTACCGACAGCCCGAACGGGCTGCCGTCATGCGGCCCGGTGAGGTACATGTCACCTTCGACTTCAAACGGATGCGATCCTGCGCCCGAGGCCACGCGCGTGGTCCCGATCTTCGACGCTTCGGGACATGAGCCGGCATTGGCTTCCGTCTCACGGCACAGCGGCACGTGGGACAGCATTCCCAGCAGCCCCGGCGGCGTGTGCACCTGCACACCCTTCACATACTGTTCTCGGTCTTGCCGGCCGATGTTGAGCGTGAACGCGCTGAACTGAGCCGCATCCGGCGATACGGTTCCGGCCAAAAACGTCGGATGCAGGGGAGCGGACGTGGCGCATCCCTCGACATTGAAGAATGGCGACGACGTCACGTCCGGCACACCCGGCATGAAGACCCCTTCAGGCGTTACGCCCGAAGCGCTCCATGACGTGAAATGCGCCGTCGTGGTCGCAGGACCACAGCTTGCCGGATTGTCCAGGGCTGCGCGAGGTCCACCATTGAGGTGAATCTTCAGTTCGCTGAATGGCAGCTCCGCATTTTCGGTCGCTACTGCGGTCAGCTGACCGGTGGCAGGGTCGACATGCGTGTTGAGGCGGACCTTTACGTTGACACCGCTGTTCGCCAGCGCACCACGACCACCAAGTTCCAAGTACAATTTGTACAGGTTCCCATCGCTCACATCCTGCTCGGTGCACGGGCTTTGTCCCGCACCCCCGCAACCTGGACGCGCGAGAAACACACTGCCCTTGACGGGTTCGGGAAGCAGGGGCGATGTGGCTTCGGCGGTGCCCACCTTCGACGCGTCGGGACAGTGACCGGGCGCCAGGACCGGTTCGCCGTTGACGCCTCGTTCTTCCCCTTCTCCAACTTCGCCCGGATTAAGGGGCTCCCCGATGGCGTTCGTGCCCGTGGGGATGTCTATGCCTTCAGGACCGGTTGCCTCGCAAGCGCGGATACCATCGACAATCCCGGGACTGACTGACATGCCCAGAGGCAATGTGACTGTGGCATCCCGCAGCTCCGGCGTCGCAGAAACACCCTGCTTCTCCACCTGCGGGACGGTCAGGTCGACCCCAAGGCCCACAGGCTCGTCGGCGAGGAACGTATCGGGCTTTACATTGATTTCTGGTTCGAACTGGAGCAGATCGCAACCGGTGGGCCCAGGAAGGCTTGTTGTGACGGTGGCAGACTCAAACTGGCCCGGTTCCTGCCACGAATCGGCATGTACGGTGGCCGTCTCGGAATCGGCTGCACAGTCGGCCGGCATCGTGAGAAAAGGAACAGGCGGTATCGTGCTCGGTTCTCCCCCGGTCTGCGTTTCGCCCACGTTACAACGCCACGGTTCGGAGGGCGGATTGATACGAAAACAGAGCAATCCCCTCTCTGGGTCATGACTTGGATCCGCAGGCGTCCCCCAGAATGTCGTTTCCACGCCGGTCAATTCAGTCATGGGAATGCCGTTTGTATCGACACTGAGACCGTAACCTGCGCCGTTGTGAACGACATGTCCCGTCGCAAGGAAGGTCAGCTCATGGTTGGTTTCAAAGCCGAACTCGGCGGACTGACCCGCTTCCGGCGTCACGTTTACGATCGGCCCCTCCAAGCCTTCTCCATGGTTGAGATGAAATACGGCTATGCCTACCTGCGTCGACGCTGGACATTTCCCAAGAGTGCTCCTGTTGACCACCTGCACGAGACGGCAGCGCGGCGTGGCCGTGGGATTGCCCAAAAGTCCAGCAGGAAGGTCAACCAAGATGTCCTTGGGGTCCCGCGTCGGCACCTTCCGCTGTGGTTCCACGGCTTCCCCGGTGTTCACATTTTCCGTTTCGAATTCGATAACGGTCGTGAGTGAATCAGGATGGCCACCCGCTTGTGTGAACGGTTCAGGTTCATTTGCGAAACCAAAGCTTTCCGAAGTGACAGGCACTTTGACCGCTTTAGTCGTCGCCATAGTGAACTTTGTTATTTTCAGCGGAGTTGCCTCGACATCCGCCGCCAGCACTGCGGTTATCGCCCATATCGAGACGACTGAAATCACTATCCGTCGAAGCATAGTGCTTGTAGAAAGGTAACGACTTGGCATCATTTCCGTTTACTCCGAGCCTTGTGCTTACGTGTTAGACGCTGGCGACGTCCACGCCTCGCACGCCTTTTCTTTCGCTTGTGGACGCTTTGCACCCGACGATGCGCCTTGCTCGACTTCCCCGCCTGCTTCGACTGCCCGATTGCTGTTTCCGGCGATTGCAACGTACTGGCCGGCACCAGAACAGGCTCAGGATCGGTCAGCGGACCTTGGCATTCTTCGCCGGCGCATTCTTCTCTTATAGACGGCGAAGGCGGAAAGCCTGGACCTAGTCTTGCGTCATACAGATCCGGCGCTTCGTCGGTGTCCTGACGGAGCAGTTGTGTACCTGTAACGAAGAATATGTCGTTGCCCGAAGCACTCATCGTTATGAATCCCGGCAGCATTGGTTCTGGGTCTACTCCAGTCGACAGCAGCGATACGCCGCCTTCATGCCATTCATAGGCGTCCATGAGCCCGTTTATCGCCTTACCGGACAGCGCCTCAGGCGTGAAGAACAGGATACGAGAGCCATCTTCGTTGACTGAGCGTAACCCCAATCTGTTCTGCACGGCCACCGAACCCGAGGGTCCTACCGTCGGTAGAATATCGGCGTCCGCTGTCTGCTCGATTACTCCCGGATTCGATTTGCTCGGCTGGTTGTTGACGTTTCCGTTTTCACTTGCGCCGGCTTCTCCCGTCGAGATACGCTCGAGACCATGTGTCTGGGCGTTGTAACGATATACGTCACTGGCATCATCCGTGTCATCGTTGGTCAACCGACCATAGCTGGAGAACACGAGAATACGTCCGTTATCGGCAAGCTCGACTTCCGTTTCTCCACCCGCTGTCGAACGCCAGAGCTGAGCGTCATTTACGGTGCGCGGGAACGCGTTACCAATACCAAGCGGAATTGGGTCGTGCAGCATACTCAGGTCGGACGGACAGCGCGAGTCTTCGACCGTGCCCGATTTTTCGGATCCAGAGCAAAGAGATGAAATGAACGTAACTGTGCCGGTCGCTCCTTCGCTACCAGCTTCGTAGAGATACATGTTGTCAGCTCCGGCCACAGGTGACGCATGTTCTGTGTTTTCTCCACTCAGTACGCCCTGCGCCACGAAATAGATACGGCTCGCGTCCGCGCTCATCCCGACAACGCCCTGCACTTCAGCCGCTCCGCCCGAACTGGCATTGGATATCCGGCGAAGTTCCGTTACTTCTCGTTTGCCAACTGCACAGCCCGGTTCCGCGCTGGGACACCCGATGACAGCCATGTAGAGGTCATTGCCTTTGTCTTTGTCTTCCCCTAGCGGAGCCTTGGTCGTGAAGAGCACCTTCGCGCCATCTTCAGATGCACCCACGAATTCCGCACTCGGGCGTTCTGCCGCTCCATAACACGGCACTTCTCCGGAAGCGTGAGGCGCCGTTTGCCCGATGCACCCACCGAATCGACCTGCTTCGAGAGTTCTGGACACTTCGACGGTCCTACTATCGTCGAGTCGCACGAACAGCTGCTGAGAGGCTTCAGAACCGGCACATGTAGTGAAGAATATCTCTCGCCCGTCGGCGGCCACCGCGTGATACTTGCTGTGCTTGCCTTCAAGGGCGGTGAGGGATGCGCCAAGGCTCACTGCACATTTGGGATTGATCGGGGTACCTTTGTTATTGAGCCCCACGAACCGCACTGGTGTCGTGCCGTCGCTCGCGACATCGTATATGCCATGGACTGTCACGCTTGAGCCTTCTGGGCTCAACGGAGATGTGGGTGGAGGGTCCACGATCAAATGCGTAAGTTCGGGGCTCGCACCAACGTAGTTGATGAAGCGCGCCGGAAGGATCCCGCCGGCAGAAGCGAATTCATCCGCGCCATCGGAAGCCTGTGTCGAATGTAGGAAAAACTCCGATTCCTTGTTGAACTGCCCGGCGCCCGCGTTCGGCCCGAGCTGACCGAGAAACAGGCCAAGGCCAAAGGTAGAGGAGAAATCCGATATAGGAGGCGCGTTGTAGGGACCGAGCACAGCCGGAAGGCTGAAGGGCACCGTCTGCCAGCCTGTGGGACCACGGTGAGCAACATACGTCTCACCACTCGCATAGCCGATCTGGTTGGCCGGCGCCCCTTCGAACGTCCCAAGCGAGGTATAAGCAACGCTTTCGCCATCCGGTGCAGCCGCGGGCAGCTGTGCTACACCGTATCCCCCCTTGTAGGAAGGGCTGATCTTCTCGTAGTGACGTTCGGGCGGCAGCCCCATGGCCACAGACGCGCTACAGCACATCGTCAGCAGCACCACAACGAACGTTCTGATCCGTTCGCATCGTGTCACTCGATATCTCCTCCTCTTCCAGCCACTTCGCGACGTCATTTATGTCTTCGTCAACAATGCAACCCCGGGCGGCGCCAAAGACGCCGCCCGAGGATGCACGTTACTTGCGCTAACTACTCAACTACTAGGAAACGGTCACTCCTAACGAGGTACCTTTACCGCTGATGGTGGATGTTCCACCGTCGGAGCACGTACCCACGCCAGACGCTTCACCTTCGAATCCGAATTCCGCACCGCTTGCGGTATTTTTGAGGAACTTTGTCTTCTCTTCGCCTTTGCACGCGACGTTGCCGATCACGCAGGAGAATTCATATTCGCCACCGATGATCTTGTCCCACGTCACGCCTTCAACTAATACCAGTTCCGTTTTCCACGGCAGTTTGAGGGCGTGCATGACCGGGCTGAAGCAGAAGCCCGAAACACGTTCACATTGGACTAAGTTTTTTTCAGTTCCGTTTACTACTTCCGTGATTTCGTCGGCGGCGCCAGGCCCGACAGTACCCACGAATTCGCCTTTGCACTTGACATCGCCGGCACCCAGGCTGCCGCCGGCCTTGATTAGATCGATCGTGCCGGTGCTGTTGGACGCATGCGCGGTTTTGATCGCTTCATTTTTGAATAACCACTGAGTCGCCCCGGCGCTGGCCACGGCAAGGGCGCTAAACGCGAGAACCGCGATGAACGCGCCCAGGATCTGGATCTTCCTCATGACTGATTGTTCCTTTCCCCCGTCTGAGGCTTGGTTGCTCAAGCCTCACCCGAGGCTTTGATCTGGTTGGGCCGAGCACTCGTCTCATAGGTCAGAGAGCGCGGGGACCAACCCCATTGCACTGCTTGTGCTGCACGGGCCTGGATCAGGCGGTGCCCTCCCCAGGACCCTGTCGAGCATGTTCGCCGAGATCGCTCGACGAAGTCAAGGGATGTTTCCCACTAGTGGCGGGACGGCCTGTGCACCACCTGTCGCAGCGGCTTGACGTCGCTTCTCCCAGGATGCGCATCGGTCGGCACTTCCTCCCTTCCTTCTCTCGCATCTTTCCCCGGCGGTACGGGCGATACGGCCTGAGAACCCGCTTTCAGACGGGCTCCCGACCCGATCTCCCTGCTCCTGCGCCTGACACCGAACGATTCCGGATGTCGGGCGTAGTTGCACCATGGCAGATCCGGGGCGTGACGTCAAGCCCTAAGTCAGCTAATGTTTCCAACTGCTTGTCCATGCTCTTCCGATAAGCCATACTTCAGACAGCCGGATGCACACCGCCAAGCCCTTCGACATACACACGCCCCACGTGACGTTCGGCACGCGCCGGGCGGGGGTAGGCATCCCCGAGAGGTCCTCCGACAATCGGGAGAAGCCCGAATGACCGCGAGTCCCGAAGGACGTGGCAGGCAAGGGGGTCGCTCGCGCGATGGCGTCTCCAAAGAGGAGCGCCACGAGGAGGTGCTGGCCGACCAGCGGCGCCGGATGATCGACGCGATGGTGGGGCTTGTCGCCGAGCAGGGCTACGCCGCCACCACCGTCGCGCACGTCATCGAGCGGGCGGGCGTCTCGCGCAAGACCTTCTACGAGCACTTCCCCGAGCGCAAGAACCTGCTCTTGGCGGCCTTCGACGACGCCTCCCCTGTCGCGCTCGAGCAGGCGCGCGCCGCCTCCGAGCGCACCGGCGGCAGCACCCGCCAGCTGGAGTCGATGATGCGCCGCCTCTGCCGCAGTGCGCGCGAGAGCCCCGGCTCGGTCGCCCTCTGCACCACCGAGGTCGCCGCCGCCAACCCGTCCGGGATCCTGCGCCACGACGAGCTGATGGAGGAGTACGGGGAGCTGATCGACGTCTGCCTGCGCGACGACGGCCAGCCGGCGCTCACCGACACGCTCGCGCGTGCCCTCGCCGGTGGCACCCATCGCACGATCGACGCCCACCTGCGCACCGGTCGCGCCCACCAGCTGCCCGACCTCGCTCCCCAGCTGGCGCGTTGGGCGCGCAGCCACCATCCCGTGCCGCCCACGCTCGCCGAGAGCGCGCAACCCGCCGAGCCGTGGCCGTGGATGAGCTCATCCGACGGGCTGCTCGGTGGCCGCGCCCCGGGCACGCTCACGCTCGCCCCCGACGGCTATCAGCCGCACGTCGGCAAGCGCTCCTCGGGCTTCGTCCAGCACGCCAACCGCGAGCGCATCCTCGACGCGGTGGCTCAGCTGATCTCCGAGCACGGCTACACCGACCTGACCGCCTCGGCGATCGCCGAGCGCGCCGACCTGCCCGAACGGGCATTCCTCGCCCACTTCAAGAGCAAGGACGAGGCGTTCGCCGCGACACTCGAGCTCGGGCACGTCAAGGGACAGGCGATCGTGCAGCGCGCGCGCTCCGGCATCTCCGCGTGGCGCACCGGCGTGCGCGCCGGCGTCCATGCGCTCGTCGAGTTCCTCGCCTCAGAGCCCTACTTCACGCGCCTTGCGTTCGTCGACGCTCCCCTCGCCGGGCCGGCGATGGCGCATCGCACCCAAGAACACCTCTCAGCCTATGCGCGCCTGCTGTTCGACGGGGCGCCCCAGCGCCGGCGCCCGCCGCTGATCGCGCCCGAAGCGGCGATGCACGCGATCGTGGAGCTCGGCTTCCATCACGCGGCGCGCCACACCGTCGGCGAGCTGCGCTCGATCTCGAACGAGATCGCCTACCTCGCGCTCGCGCCGTTCGTCGGCGTCACCGAGGCCGCCGAAGCCGTCGTCTCGGCCTGAGGACCGCCCGTGAACAGCCACGGCACGCGCTGGCCGATCACCTGACCTTTGAAGCGCTTCTCGCGCCCGTACACCACCCAGGTTGTGTCGATCGCTCCATACAGCTCCACCAGTCGCAACACATCCGGGTGTTCGTGCGCGTAGTGGTGGTGGGTCAAGCCCCCGTCGTACTCGCCCGCCAGCAGTTTGCGGGCAACCACCGGCTTTGACGGCTCGTCGACGATCGTCTCCCACTGAGAGAGGTCGGGATAGCCCTTCGTGGCGGACACGATCCCCAGGCTCTTCGGCTGCTCGCGGTCGCGGCGCACGATCAGCGCCAGCTCCTTGGTGGGGTAGATGAACGTGTCGATCACGAACACCTCCTTGTGGTAGCGCTCGGTCACCAGGTGCACCTGGACGTGAGCGCTGCACTGCACCAAAAACGTGTCCGGCTCGGAGCGCAGCTGCTCGAGACCTTCCTCGAGCAGATCCTGCACGAGCACGATCCGCGCATCCTCTATGCCCTGGAACTCCAGGTAGTGGCACAGCGCGTTCTCGTGGCAGGTGCCCGACGGGCCGAGCGTGATGAAGGTGGGAGTGCTCATCGCGTTGGATCGACCTCCATCTTTGCGAAACGAGCGCGTTTCGTCCATCGCACACACTCTGGGGGACCGGCTGAGCGGGCCGGAGCCGGGATGCGCGCTGGTCCCAGCTGCCACGGCCGCTCAACCGGTCCCCCGAGGGTTGGTTGGTGCCCCCTGAGTGTTGGTTGCACCGGCGGCAGGACGCAACTCCAGCCAAGCAACGCCCTGCTCCCCGGTGTGTGGCCCCACTGAGGAGGCAACGCGGGCATCATCTACGAGAACTGCTTGAAAGTCAAGAGTGTTCGGCTCTTTTGTTTCCTACTGATGTTCCCGTAGACCGAATGCTGCGACCAGCGGGGATCGCCGCCGCTCACCGCACCTGACCCACGACGATCGCCACATCGTCGCGCAGGCGGCCTTCGCCGCTGGACAGGGCGATCCGCTCGAGCTCCGCCACCAGCTCGGTCGGCGTCGAGGCGGCATCCCGCAGCAGCCGGGAGATGTCCTGCGGCGTCAGTTCACGCCGCGGGGCGCCCGCATCCAGCAGGCCGTCCGTGTAGAGCACGAGCGTCGATCCCACCTCCAGGCGCACCTCGACGTCGCCGGCGTGCAGGTGCTCGCGCACGCCGAGCAGCATGCCGGGCAGCGCGAGCGTGCGCGCCGACCCCGGCGCATCGAGCAGCACCGGCGCGGGATGCCCGGCCCCTGCGATCGTCGCACGAGCAGGCCGCTCCGACAGGTCCAGGCGCGCCACCACCACCGTGGCGAAGCGACCCCCCAAGCCGTGCCCGAGCATCACCTCGTTGACCGCCTCGAGCACCCGCGCCGGGCTGCCCCACACGAACGACAGCGCGCGGATGCTGTGGCGCACGAGCGCGGTCACCGCAGCCGCCTCCGGTCCCTTGCCGCACACGTCGCCCACCACCAGCCAGCAGCTCGAGCGAGCCTCGAACACGTCGTAGAAGTCCCCGCCCACCTCGGTTTGCTCGCCCACCGGGTGATAGGCAGAGGCAAGCGCCATGCCGGCGATCCGCGGCAGCGCGTCTGGCAGCAGGCTGCGCTGCAGCGTGCCCGCCACATGCGTTCGCTCCTCGTACAGCCGCGCGTTGTCGATCGCCATCGCCGCGCGCGCCGCGAGATCGTGCATCAGCGACAGGCGGTTCGGCTCGTAGCGGCGCGGCGCGTGCACGTGCAGAAACGACAGCGCCCCGAGCAACCTGCCCCGCGCGAACAGCGGCATCACCACCCCAGAGCGATATCCAGCCGAGGCGATCAGCTTGCGGTGCTCCTCGCTCTGCGCCACCCGCTCGAGCGCGCCTGGGTCGGTGAGGTCCTCGATCACCACCGCCTCGCCCGTGCGCAGCGCTCGCGCCACGGGGTGGGGTCCCTGGGGGTCGGGTTTGTACTGGGTGCGCACGCGCTCCAGGCTGTCCGCCAACTGCGGTTCGAGCGCCGCCACCACCGTGTCGCCGACGGTCCCGTCCGGACGCACCAAATCGATCACACACAGCTCCGCCAGCGCCGGCACCGCCGTCTGGGCGATCGTGCGCATCGTCTCGCGATGGTCGAGCGAGCTGTCGAAAACGGCGCCCGCAGCGGCAAGCAGGTCCTTCGCCTCGCCGGCTGAGCGGCGCTGGCGACGCTCCGACAGCAGCCTGCCGGGCCAGATTGCATTCACAGTCGGCCAGTCCCCTGGTTGTGCACCGTTCCACAGTCACGGTAATGCAAAACGTGACAATCGTCGAGCACATGGCGCAACTCCTGCGAAACCGTCTGCTCTGCCGCCGGGAGCTGCTCGCGGCAGCGGTTACACAGGTGGAGCTAGGGGGCGCGCGTGGACAGCTCGACCTGCTCGCCGCGCGCTGTCAGGCGCCAGCGGTTGGGCGCCCCGCGCGGCTGGCCCTGCCCGACGTTCTCGATCAGCTCCAAGCGCTCCAGGCGCGCGAGCAGCTTTGAGATCTGCCCCTGGTCTGAGATGCCCGCCCCGCGCGCCACTTCGCGGTTGCTCGCGCCCGGACGCTCGGCGATGGCGCCCAGCACGCGCACGGTCCTGTACGTCAGTCGCATGTCGATCCCTTCCAGCGGATCCCTGCCCGGTGTCGGCTCGCGACGCCCGGCAGGGCGTCGCACGCGCGGGGGCAGCGGGCGCGACAGCTCGCGCGCTGCCGCCGCCCCGCCGAGGTAGGGCAGCACGACGATGCTCATCAGCTGCCCGAGCAGCTCGATGTACGGCTCCCTGCTGCGTTCCAGCAATCGCCTGTGGACGACGGCGAACACCCCGCCCATCACTCCCTCGGCGGCCACCCCGGGGGGCTCGCGCCTGCCCTCCCGCTGGGCGCCGCCCAGCTCCACCACCGCCCGCACCCTCTCCAGAACCTGCGCCCGGCGGGCGAGTATGCGCGGGCCTGCGGCGAGCGCATCCACGACGCACAAGCGCGCGCACGCCGGCTCGTCGTCGATGAACGTCAACAGCTCCGCCATCCCCGCCCTGACGCCCTCGCGCCAGCTCGGCTGGGCGGCGTATGCCTCGCTGACGCGGCTCCCTACGCGCTCGATCGCCTGCTCGAACAGCGCTGCGAAGCAGTCCTCACGGTCGACGAACACCTCGTAGAACGTCTTGCGCGACACTTTCGCCCGCTGGATCACGTGCGCGACGGTGAAGCCCGCATAACCATGGGTGTCGATCGCCTCGAGCGCCGCTCCGAGCATGCGCGCGCGCTGGATCTCCGCCACGTGCCCGCGGCCGGTCTCATCGCCGCCGACCCCGTCGATGAGCGACGCCCGCGAGGCCATCTGATCGCCTGAACCCATGATGCGCGGGTCAATCTGCCTCGTGCCGCGCCTGGACACAAGCAAACGGCCTTCAGTTGAGCAGAAGGGCCGCAATCAAGGCGTTCGCCGACGACCCAGTGTCTCTGACCGAAGCGAGACATCGCCGGGCTCGAGCGTCCAGCCCCCACGGGCAAGCGGCGGAAGGAGCGCCTCGGGAGAGAGACGACGAGGGTGAGCGACGGGACTTGAACCCGCGACCGCCTGGACCACAACCAGGAGCTCTACCAGCTGAGCTACGCCCACCAAGCCGGTAGGCGGAGTCTAGCGGCAAGCGCAGGTTCGGGTTTCCCGCAAGCCGCCTTTGGGTAGGGTCGTTTGGACGGGAGAGCGAGAGTAGATCTCGAAGGGATTGGGCCTTGTATTTGAACTGCCCGAGCTGCGGGTTGTCGTTTCGCGTCCAAGCGATGGACCTGATCGTTGAGCATTGCCCGCGCTGCCTGGCGCGCAACCGCCGGGTGTCGCAGCTGCACCTCTCCGAGGAGGCACGCTCCTTCTCCGGCATGCCAGCCGGACACCCACCCGAGCCGCCGGAGCCCACCGAGCCGGCGGGGATGACCGGCCTGTGTCAGACCGAACTGCTGCTCGCCGAGCGCAACAGCGCTTTGGCGGTCAGCAGCAACGCCAGCGACACCGCCACCAGCAGCGCCGACAGCGCCAGCGCACCCGAGAAGTGGGTCGCGAAGCGACCGTAGATCGCAAGCGGCAGCGTCTGCGTCGCACCCTGCACCGACCCGGCGAACATGAGCGTGGCGCCGAACTCTCCCATGGCGCGCGCCCACGCGAGCGCAACGCCCGCGCCGAGGCCAGGGCGTGCCAGGGGGATGGCGATGCGCAGCAGCAGACCAGCCGGGCGGGCGCCAAGTGCGAGCGCCGCCTCTGTATACGTGCGATCGATCGCGGCGAACGCCGCCTGCCCCTGGCGCACGTAGAACGGGAACGCAACGAACGCCAGCGCCACAACCACGCCTGCGCGCTCCAGCACGAGTCGCACGTGCAGGTCCGCCAGCAGCGGCCCAAGGATTCCGTCGGGGCCGAGCGCGGCGAGCAGGGCGATGCCCGCAACCGCGGGCGGCAGCACGAGCGGCAGCTCGATCAAAGTCGTCACCGTGGCCTTGCCCCTGAATGGACGCCCGGCGAGCAGATATGCGGCGGGCGTCCCGAGCGCCACCACGAGCGCTATCGCCGCGCTGCTCGTCTCCAGGCTGAGCAGGAGCGCTTCCAGCGAAGGACGTTCGCCAAGGCTTTCGAGCAGGCGCCCCGGGCTGCTGTCGATGAAGATCGCCGCCACCGGGAGCACCAGGAACAGCAGCACGACCGACAGCGACACCCACATGAGCACCGCGAGCAGCGACACGCGCGGGAGCTTGCGACGGCGAACCGCAACGCGCCACCGAGGGAGTGTGTGCGGGACATAGGCCGGGTAGACGGAGCTTCGTGACACGTGCGCCCTACCTACCCGGATTCATGCGTCAGCTACGTGGCGATCCGCTCGGTCTGGGCAGCGCGGCGCGCTCGGAGCGCTCGCGGACGCTCACGTCGCGCACCAAGACCGCGGATCGCGTGGTGCAGTCGATCTGCCCCTACTGCGCGGTCGGCTGCGGGCAGAAGGTGTATGTGTCCGACGAGAAGGTGATCCAGATCGAGGGCGACCCCGACAGCCCCATATCCCGGGGTCGGCTGTGCCCGAAGGGCGCCGCCTCGGAGGCTTACGTGAACAGCCCGCTGCGCGAGCACAAGGTCAAGTACCGCCGCCCATACGGCAGCGAGTGGGAGGAGCTCGAGCTCGAGCAGGCGATGGACATGATCGCCGAGCGCTTCCTCGCCACACGCGCCAAGACATGGGAAGACGAGGACGAGCAGGGACAGCCGCTGCGTCGCACGCTCGGGATCGCGATCCTGGGCGGTGCGACGCTCGACACCGAGGAGAACTATCTGATGAAGAAGTTCTTCTCCGCCGCGGGCGCGGTGTCGATCGAGAACCAAGCACGCATATGACACTCCGCCACCGTCCCCGGTCTGGGGACCTCGTTCGGGCGCGGCGGCGCCACCACCTTCCAGCAGGATCTCCAGAACGCCGACTCGATCCTCATCATGGGATCGAACATGGCCGAGCAGCACCCGGTGGGCTTCCAGTGGGTGGTGGAAGCCAAGGAGCGAGGCGCGACGGTGATCCACGTCGACCCGCGCTATACGCGCACCTCGGCGATGGCCGACATCCACGTACCGCTGCGCGCCGGCTCTGACATCGCGTTCCTCGGCGGGGTCGTCAACTACATCTTGGAGAACGACCGCCAGTTCACCGAGTATGTGCGCCACTACACCAACGCGCGCGTGATCGTCAACGAGAAGTTCCGTGACGTCTCAGAGCTCGACGGCGTGTTCTCCGGGTGGGAGCCCGAGGAGAACGTCTATGAGATCTCCAGTTGGGGCTATGCCGGAACCAAAGGCGAGCTGCCGGCAGGCAAGAAGGAGCAGACAGGCGACGTGTCGGGCGACCAGGCGCACGGGGCGCACGGGATGAAGCTCGACCACGGCGAACCGCCCGAGGAGGATTGGAGCCTCGAGCACCCCAACTGCGTATTTCAGATACTCAAGCGCCACTTCGCCCCCTACACCCCCGAGGTGGTGGAGCAGGTGTGCGGCGTGCCGCGCGAGAAGCTCATCCAGGTGGCGGAGATCCTGTGCCGCAACTCCGGTCGCGAGCGCACCGGCGCCATCTGCTACTCGGTCGGCTGGACACAGCACACGCACGGCGTGCAGAACATCCGCGCCGCCGCGATCATCCAGCTCTTGCTCGGCAACATCGGCCGGCCGGGCGGCGGCATCCTGGCACTGCGCGGGCACGCCAACATCCAGGGCTCCACCGACATCCCGACGCTGTTCGACATCCTGCCGGGGTACATACCGATGCCCCACCCGGACTCCGAGGACGACTTCGAGAAGTTCGTCGAACTCAACGGTCCCGACACCGGGGCGTGGGGAGAGCTGAAAGCGTATGCCGCCTCGCTGATGAAGGCATGGTGGGGCAGCGCCGCCACGCCCGAGAACGGCTTTGCCTTTCACTACCTGCCGCGCATCAACGGCGATCACTCTCACTATCCGATGATGCTGCGCATGATCGACCGGGAGACTCAGGGCTTCATGGTCATCGGCCAGAACCCGGTGGTCGGCTCGGCCAACTCGGCGTTGCAACGCAAGGCGCTCTCCAGCCTGGAGTGGCTGGTCGTGCGCGACACCAACGAGATCGAGACCGCGTCCTTCTGGCATGACTCGCCCGAGATCGAAGCCGGGGAGACGAGCGCAGAGCAGATCGCCACCGAGGTGTTCTTCCTGCCCGCCGCCGCCCACACCGAGAAGGACGGCACGTTCACCAACACCCAGCGCCTGTTGCAGTGGCACTTCAAGGCGGTGGAGCCGCCCGAGGACTGCCGCTCCGATCTGTGGTTCACCTACCACCTTGGGCGCCGGATCAGGGAAAAGCTCGCCGGATCGACCGAGCCGCGCGACCGGCCGATCCTCGACCTGACCTGGGATTACCCCCTTCAAGGGCCGCAGCAGGAGCCGGACGCGGAGACAGTCCTGCAGGAGATAAACGGGCGCCACTCAAGCGGGCGGTTCGTCTCCAAGTATCAGGAACTGAAGGACGACGGCTCCACCACCTGCGGCTCTTGGATCCACGCGGGCATCTACAAGGAAGGCGAGAACCAGACCGCCCGCAAGAAGCCTCACAGCGAGCAGAGCTGGATCGCGCCCGAGTGGGGCTGGGCGTGGCCGGGCAACCGACGCATCCTCTACAACCGCGCCTCGGCGGACCCCGAAGGCAAGCCTTGGTCGGAGCGCAAGCGCTACGTGTGGTGGGATTCGGAGAAAGAAGAATGGGCCAGCCTCGGCGACGAAGCCGACTTCGTTCCCGACAAGGCGCCCGACTACAAGCCCAAGCGCGGCGCCAAGGGCATGGAGGCGATCACCGGCGACTCGCCGTTCATCCTGCACCCGGACGGCCTTGGCTGGCTGTACTCGCCCACCGGCCTCGTGGACGGCCCTCTGCCCTCCCACTACGAGCCGCACGAGTCGCCTTTCCCGAACCTCCTCTACTCGCAGCGCGCCAACCCCACCCGTCAGGAGTTCCCGCGTCCGGAGAACCCCTACAACCCATCCGACGCCCAACCGGGCGCCGAGGTGTTCCCGTTCGTGCTCGGCACCTACCGCCTCACCGAGCACCACACCGCCGGCGGCATGTCGCGCAGCGTCTCCTACCTGGCCGAGCTCCAGCCCGAGCTGTTCTGCGAGGTGAGCCCGCACCTGGCAGCCGATCGGCGCCTGGAGCACGGCGGCTGGGCGACGATCGTCACGAGCCGCACGGCTATCGAGGCGCGCGTGCTCGTCACCGATCGGGTCAAGCCGCTGAAGGTGCACGACCGCCTCGTCCACCAGGTTGGCCTCCCCTACCACTGGGGACGCAG
The DNA here is from genome assembly GCA_051955355.1 of Solirubrobacteraceae bacterium. Classification (GTDB taxonomy): domain Bacteria; phylum Actinomycetota; class Thermoleophilia; order Solirubrobacterales; family Solirubrobacteraceae; genus Palsa-744. Next base: position 19,697 of record JBQCGU010000090.1, read on the forward strand.
CGGTTTGGTGAAGGGCGACTCCGCCAACGAGCTGCTGTCGGTGGTTCTCGACCGCAACGTTCACATCTCCGAGTACAAGGTCGCCACCTGCGACATCCGCCCCGGCCGCAGACCGCGCGGGGCGGCGCTGCGCGAGCTCGTCGAGGACTACCGCCGCCGCGCGGGGGTGCAGCCATGACCTACGGCGCCGAGGAGCAGCCGCGCATGGGCTTCTTCACCGACACGAGCGTGTGCATCGGGTGCAAGGCGTGCGAGGTGGCGTGCAAGGAGTGGAACCGCGTGCCCTCCTCGCCGCAGGGCTTCACGGGCAACTCCTACGACAACACGATCGACCTCGGCGCCGACACCTGGCGCCATGTGGCGTTCGTCGAGCAGCGCAAGGAGCTGGGGGCGGACGGCGTGGCAGCAGGCGGGCTCGTGCAGACGGCGAGCCTGGAGTCGCTGATCTCGAACACCGGTCTTCAGACCTACCAGGAGGGCGAGGGCATCCGCTGGCTGATGGCGTCCGACGTCTGCAAGCACTGCACCGAGGCGGCGTGCCTGGAGGTGTGCCCCACGGGCGCCCTGTTCCGCACCGAGTTCGGGACGGTGGTGGTGCAGGAGGATGTGTGCAACGGCTGCGGCTACTGCGTGCCGGCGTGCCCGTTCGGCGTGCTCGACCAGCGCGAGGAGGATGGGCGCGTGTGGAAGTGCACGCTCTGCTACGACCGCTTGAAGGACGACAAGCAGCCGGCGTGCGCGCAGGCGTGCCCGACCAACTCGATTCAATTCGGCGAGCTGTCCGAGCTGCGCGAGCGCGCGGGTGAGCGCTTGGAGCAGCTCACACAGGCGGGCGCCGACGGCGCTCAGCTGTATCTGGCGGACGACCAGGACGGCATCGGGGGCGCGGGGGCGTTCTTCCTGCTGCTCGACGACCCCGAGGTGTACGGGCTGCCGCCCGATCCGCTCGACGCCACGCGCGACCTCGCCTCCTCATGGAAGGCAGCCGGCGCGGCGGCGCTCGGGCTGGGGGCGGCGATCGCAGCCGCCGTGCTCGGAGGCCGGCGATGAGCGCCGCCGGCACCCGTGAGCGCGGCGCTGCGCTGCCAGACCGCGAGCGGGCGTCCCAGGGCGAGCGCTCCTACTACGGGCATCCGGTCATCAAGGAGCCGATCTGGCATCCGGAGATCCCCTGGTACTTCTTCGCCGGGGGGCTCGGCGGCGCGTCAGCCGGCCTGGCATGGCTCTCCGGCGTGCGCGGCAACGAGCTGCTCGCGCGGCGCGCGTGGATGGTGGCGCTCACGGCGGTGAGCGCGAGCCCGGCGTTGCTGATCGCCGACCTCGGCGTGCCCTCGCGCTTCTTGAACATGCTGCGCATGTTCAAGGTGACTTCGCCGATGAGCGTGGGCTCATGGATCCTCGCGGGCTCCGGAGCCAGCACCGGCATCGCGGCGCTCGACGCGCTCCTCGGCGTCTCTCCCGCGCTTCGCCGCCGCCGGGCGTCGCGGAGGCTCAAGCCCGCGGCGGCGGTTGCCCGACCGGCGGCGGCGCTGCTCGGCCTGCCGCTGTCGACATACACCGGCGCCCTGATCGCGCAAACCGCCGTGCCCGCCTGGCATGAGGCGCGGCGCGAGCTGCCGGTGCTGTTCGCCGCCGGCGCCGCCGCATCCGCCGGCGCAGCCGCCACGATCGTCACGCCGGTGCCCTTTGCAGCGCCTGCTCGGCGGCTGGCGGTGCTCGGGTCGGCAGCCGAGCTGGTGTCGGTGGCGGCGCTCGAGCAGCGCCTCGACGACCTCGCCGAGCCCTACCACACCGAGGCCGCCGGATCGTACGGGCGCCTGGCACGCGCGCTCACGGCAACCGGCGCGTTCGCGATCTCCGCACTCGCCTCGCGCAGCCGCACGGCAGCCGTGGCGGGCGGGACGATGGTGCTCGCCGGCGCGATATGCGAGCGCTGGAGCGTCTTCAAGGCGGGCTTCCAATCGGCGCGCGAGCCCCGCTACACCGTCGGCCCCCAGCGCCGCCGGATCGCCGCCGGGCTCACGCGCGGCGCCAGCCGCCGGGTGCTGGCGGAGGAGGGCTGATGCTCACAGACGTCGAGATCAGCCGTTCGCTGAACGCGCTCAGCACGACGCTGCGCGACCAGCGCCCCGAGCGCTTCGACCCTCGTCGAGCCCAGGAGATCGTGCTCGGGGCGATCGCCCACGAGCCGAAGATCCAGGTCAGAGCCACCGGCCCCACCAGCGGCCAGATCCTGGGAAGCGAGGACGGCAAGCTGCTCGCCGAGGTGAGGCTCCAGAAAGGCCAGTGGACGGTCGAGCGCAAGATCGACGCCGCAGAGTCGAGCTGGGCGCTGCCATGCTGAGGGCACGGGCAGTGAGCGAACGGGTGGGCTCGACCTTCGCCGAGCCGTCCCCCCCAGCCCCGCTCGCCCGATCTTCCGCTGAGCAGCGCAGAGGCATCCTCATTGCGATCGAGCACAGCCGCCTGTGGCGGCAGCCCTGATCGCCCCGATCGCCATCTCCACCTCCTCCTCGGCGAGCGTGCGCGGATCGATCAGCACCCTGCCGTCGGCGATCCGCGGCACGAGCGCCGGATCGCCGCGCCGCAGGGCGCCCGCCAAAACCGCAGCGTCCCCGCCGGTGGGAGCGAGCGCCACCACCGGGCCTTCCAGCTCCGCCAGCGGCAAGGCACCTCCCCCCACCCGCGCCACCGCGTCGACGATCTCCCCTCCGGTCGCCTCGGCGAGCCGCTGCGCACGGCGCGCAAGCGTGCGGCGATCGACGCACAGCATCCTCAGCACCGGTATCTCCCGCATGGCGCGCTGTGGGTCGCGATACAGCGCAAGCGTCGCCTCCAGCGCCGCGAGCGGCAGCCTGCCGATGCGCATCGCGCGAGCCAGCGGATGGCGCCGGCAGGCGTGCACCGCCTCGGCGCGCCCGACGATCACGCCCGCCTGAGGGCCGCCGAGCAGCTTGTCGCCGCTGAAGCACACGAGCGCCGCGCCCGCCGCCACCGACGTGCGCACCTGCGGCTCCTCGGCGAGCGCCCGCGCGTCGGAGAGCAGCGCACCGGAGCCGAGGTCGTCGATCACCGGGATGCCGAGCGAGCAGAGCGGCTCGATCTCCACCTGCTCGACGAACCCAACCGTGCGGAAGTTCGACTGGTGAACGCGCAACAGCACATCCTCGCCGTCCAGCACACGGGTGTAGTCCTCCAGTCGTGTGCGGTTGGTGGTGCCCACCTCGAGCAGCTCCGCCCCCGCCTGCGCCACGATCTCCGGGATGCGAAAGCCGCCGCCGATCTCCACGAGCTGGCCACGCGACACCACCACCCGGGCGCGGGCGAGCGCCGCGACGGCCAGCAGCACGGCGGCTGCGCCGTTGTTGAGCACCAGCGCATCCTCTGCCCCGGTGAGCTCGCGCAAGAGCCCGCGCACGTGATCCTCGCGCGAGCCGCGCCGCCCGCTGCCCATGTCCATCTCCAGGTTGCTGTAGCCGCGCGCCGCCTCCTCCACGGCGGCGATCGCCGACTCGGACAGCGGCACGCGCCCGAGGTTGGTGTGGATCACGACGCCCGTGCAGTTGAGCACGCGGCGCAGCGACGGCGCCAGCCGCTCCCGGGCACGGGCGATCAAATCCACGTCGTCCTGCGCGCCGGCGAGCAGCTCTGCGCGGCGCTCTTCGAGCACGACCCGCGCGAGCGCAACCGCGAGCCTGTCCACCGAGGGCAGGGCTCGCAACCGGTCCCGCCTCTGCCCGGTGGCGCTCATGCCGATGCCCGTGCGCTCATGCGAGCACCCGACTGTCGTCCTGCAGGCGGCGCGTCATGCGCTCGCGATCCAGATGCTCGAGCAGAGCCTGGGTGGCCCTGCGGCCGACGCCGAGCGTGTCGCGCGCCTGGGCGAGCGTGAGCGCACCGTCGCGCTCGAGCGCCGCGCGCAGCCGCGCCCGCACGTCCGAGAGGGCTGCCCCATGCCCGTACAGCCGGCCGCTCACGCGCACAGCGCGACCCTGATCGCGCAGCACCCGCAGAGCGCGTGCCACCTGGCGCGGAGAAGCCCTTGTTGCCAGCGACTGCTCCAACTGCGCCTCCGAGCACAGACCGGCGCCGGCGTCCGCCAACAGACGCTCCACAGCAGCCAGCAGCGCGTCGGGCACAACCTCCGCGACCTTCGGGGGAGCAGAGGCGCTCGGCGCCGGCGCGGAGGGCTGCGTGCGCCTGCCGTGGCGCCGCGCACCCGCATCGAGCACAACGCCGCCGCCCAGCGTTTCCGGCGGAGCGTGCCGGCGGACGATCAGGCGGTCGCCGTCGCACGCCAGCAGCGCACGCTCCAGTCGAAGCTGCCACAGCCCCTCGCCGAGCGCACACAGGCGTGCGGGCACGTGACGCGTGCCGTGATGGACCTGCACGCGCTCGCCGTGTCGTGCCTGGCGCAGCTCCAGGCGGCAGTCGAGCACGAGGCGCTCCTGAACCGCTCCCGGCTCGGTCAGAAGATCGCCGCGGGCGACCTGCTCGAGCCCGACCCCACGCAGGTTCACGGCTACGCGCTGGCCCGCCGACGCACGCTCGACCGGACGATCGTGGACCTCGACCGAGCGCACGCTCGCCTCCACGCCCGCGGGCATGAGCTCGAGCCGGTCCTCGACGGCGATCGACCCCGACCAGAGCGTGCCGGTTAGAACAGTGCCGCGCCCGGCGACCGTGAACGCCCGGTCGACGTGCAGCCGCGCCGCCCCGGGGCGACCCGCTCGACCGGGGAGCGAGAGCGCGAGCGCGTCGATCGCCCACAGCAGCTGCTCGACGCCGGCGCCCGTGTGGGTGGAGCACACGAGGATCCTGCTGTGCGGCAGCAGCTCGCGAGCTTCTTCGCGCGCGCGGGCGGGGTCGGCGAGGTCGGCCTTGGTGATCGCAAGCAACCCGTGCTCGATGCCCAGGCCGCGCAGCACCTCGGCGTGCTCACGCGTCTGGGGCATCACGCCGTCGTCCGCCGCCACAACCATCAGGAAGCAGTCGACGCCGGTGGCGCCCGCCACCATCGTGCGCACGAAGCGCTCGTGTCCGGGCACGTCTATGACCGACATCGTCGGTCCTGACGGGAGCGTCAACGGCGCATAGCCGAGCACGATCGAAAGCCCGCGCGCCTTCTCCTCGGGCAGGCGATCGGTGTCGACGCCGGTAAGGGCGGCGACCAAGGCGGTCTTGCCGTGATCGACGTGTCCGGCTGTGCCGAGCGTCAGGGGTTGGTGACGGAGCGACGAAGGAGTCGAACCTTCCCGGCGCGCCGAGCGCGCCGCCGACGGCTTTGAAGGCCGCTCGGGGCACCGGCCCCGGGCCGCTCCAGGCATCTCAAAGGCGCACACGACAGCTCACGCCCGCACGCACACAGAGCCCGCGGGGCCTTCGACGAGCTCGCCCACCACCACGCCCGGCAAGCGCTCGACGCCCGATGCCGGCAGGGCGACCAGCAGGCCACCGGAGGTGGTTGGATCGCACACCAGCCGCCTTTGCCACTCCTGCACCTCCTCGTCGAACGACGCGAACGACTCCGCCCACTCGGCGTTGCGGCGGCTGCCGCCGGATGCGCCCTCGCCGCTCTGAAGCAGCTCGCGCACACCACCGAGCGCCGGCACGTCAGCCGCACGCAGCTCCGCCGACAAGCCGCTCTCACGACAGAGGTTGTGCAGATGGCCGAGCAGCCCGAAGCCCGTCACGTCGGTCATCGCGTGCACACCCGCCTGGAGTGCCGCGGCGGCGGCGCCCGCGTTGAGCGTCACCATCGTCGCCACCGCGCGCGAGAGGAGCGCCGGCTCGCGCACCCCGCGCTTTGCGGCTGCGACTATCGCGCCGGTGCCGAGCGGCTTGGTCAGCACGAGCGCATCGCCCGGCTGCCCGCCGGCGTTGGTCACCACGCGCTCCGGGTCCACGACGCCCGTGACCGCCATCCCGTACTTGGGCTCGGCGTCGTCGATCGAATGCCCGCCGAGGATCGCCACGCCCGCCTGGGTGGCGACATCCAACCCGCCGCGCAATATCGCCCGCAACGTCTCACCGCCGAGCTGTCGCAGCGGGAACGCGACGAGGTTGAGAGCGGTGAGCGGGGTCGCCCCCATCGCATAGATGTCCGACAGCGCGTTCGCGGCGGCGATCCGCCCGAAGTCATAGGGGTCGTCGACGAGCGGGGTGAAGAAGTCGACGCTCTGCACGAGCGCGCGCTGCTCGTCGATGCGGAACACGCCTGCGTCGTCGCCCGTCGCCGAGCCCACGAGCACCCGCTCGTCGCCGGCAGCCGGAAGACCGCGCACGATCGGCAGCAGCTCGGCGGCACCGAGCTTGCAGCCACAGCCCGCCCCACCGGCGAGGGAGGTCAGTGTGGCGGCGGGCGCACCCATGTGCCCGCGAGATACCCGTTGAGCGGCGCCCACAAGCGGGTAGCTCCCGAGCAGCATGCTCTCGGCGGCAACCACCGGCGTGCGCGCGATCGTCCGCGCGGACGGCGTCACCGATCACGTGGCGGTGGAGGACCCGCTCGAGATCCGCGTGCTCGGAGAGCCGCTGGCGGTCACGATGCGCACGCCCGGCCACGACGAGGAGCTCACCGCCGGCTTCCTCTACGGCGAGGGGCTGATCGACCAGCCGCCGGTGCTCGGCCCCACCCCGGACTTCGCGGGCAACGCGATCGAAGTCAGCTCCCCGCTCGCTCGCGAGCTGCCCGCGCGCCGCTTCTACACGACCTCCTCGTGCGGGGTGTGCGGCAAGGGGGCGCTGGAGGAGGTGAGCGTGATCGCACCGAAGCTCCCCCAAGGGCAGCGCTACGAGCACCAGATGCTCGCAACGCTCCCCGACCGCCTCGTGCAGCCGGGATTCGAGCGCACGGGCGGAACGCACGCCACCGGCGTGTTCGACGAGCGGGGACACCCGCTGCTCGTATACGAGGACGTGGGGCGCCACAACGCCATGGACAAGGTGGTGGGCCGTGCTCTGCTCGACGGGCTGCTGCCGCTGCACCGCAACCTTCTGTGCGTCAGCGGGCGGCTCTCGTTCGAGCTCGTCCAGAAGGCTGCCGTGGCGGGCTGCCCGGTGCTCGTGGGCGTGGGGGCGCCGAGCTCGCTGGCGATCGATCTCGCACAGGACCGTGGCATGACGTTGTGCGGGTTCGTACGCGCGGGACGCATGAACGTGTACGCAGGGGCACAGCGGATCGGCGGCTAATCCCCGACCGTCGCCTTCTCGGCTCCCTTGTAGAGCAGCTGCAGCAGGTCTGCAAGGCCCACCACGCTGAACACGCCCGCCAGGAAGCGAGTGACACGCGGAGCGAACAGCAGCCCGAACGCGAACGCCGTGGCGATCCACTGCGCCAGGCAGAAGGGGCACACCAGCAGCTCGCCCACAGCACGCCGCAAACCCCGGCCACGCGCGCGTTCCTCCACCTCGCCCGGCCCACCCTCGCCCTCATAGGCGGTGAACGGCGCACGGACGGCGCTCGTGACGCGGTCCTTGCTCACCAGCCGGCTGACACGCTGCGTGGCGAGCGCGATCAGCACGAGGTCCGCCACGCGCGGTCGCGCACCCAGTCTGCCCGCCCGCTTGGCGGCGACGAGCGCCACGCCGACGAGGACGTTGTAGACGCCCATCAGCACGATGTAGCCGCGCAGCTGCGATCGCTGCTGCCGGTGCACGCCGTTTGAGCTCATCGAACCCTCGATCGCCTGCTACCCCTCCCCGACCCGCCCACACACTTCCCTGCGGAGCTCCAGCGGCACGCGAACACGCCGAGTCACCAGGGCGTGAGCGCCCGATCCTTAACTTGAAAAACATGATGATGCCCGTCCGGGCGTGGGTATCCCGAGACGGAAGGAGCATTGAGACCCCAATGCACGACCACCCCGGAGCGATCACCGGCGAGGGGCCGATGACGAGCGGCCAGCCAAGCGAACGCACGTTCAGCCACCAAGCCCTGTTCTACGACGGCTTGGAGGAGTTCCTCGCAGGCACGGTGCCATTCGTACGGGCGGCGGTCGAGCGCGAAGAACCGGTGCTCGTAGCCGTGACCCGGCCACGCGCCCGCGCACTCGAAGGCGAGCTCGGAGACGCGGCGTCAGATGCGGCGTCGCAGGTGCAGTTCGCCGAGATGGAGCGCCTGGGTCGCAACCCTGCGCGGATCATTCCCGCCTGGCAGCAGTTCGTCGAGGACCACGGCGGGCATGAGAGCCCGGTGCGAGGCATCGGCGAACCGATCTGGCGCGGTCGCAGCGCCGAGGAGCTGGCGGAGTGCCGCCGCCACGAGGCGCTGCTGAACCTGGCGTTCGCCGACGCGCCCGCTTGGGAGCTGCTGTGCCCCTACGACACCTCGACGCTCGAGGACGAGGTGCTCGAAGGAGCCTGTCACACACACCCCTGCCTCTGCGACGCCGACGGCATGCTGCGCGCCAGCCCCGAGTACTTGGCGCCCGACCGGGCTCCGGTGGCCTTCCACGGCGGGCTGTCCGAACCGGACAATGCCACCTTTCAGATGCGCTTCGACCTGCGGCGACTCGCGGTCGTGCGCCAGGTGGTCGCCAACCAGGCAACGGCTGCGGGGCTGCCCGCCGAGCGCGCATCGGACCTCGTCCTCGCGGTCAACGAGCTGGCTGCCAACAGCATCAGCCACGGCGGCGGCAGCGGGCTGTTGCGAATCTGGCGCTCGCAGGATGCGCTCGTGTGCGAGGTGCGCGACCGCGGGCGTATGGGCGACCAGCTCGTAGGCCGTCGCCGGCCCACCCCCACGCAGAGTCGCGGGCGCGGTGTGTGGCTCGCAAACCAGCTTTGCGACCTCGTCCAGATCCGCTGGATCGACGAGGGCACGGCAGTGCGCGTGCGCATGCACGCCGCCTGAGCCTCGGCATGCACGGAGTGGGTCGCACCGTCTCAAGCCCGTTTGCCGCTTCCCTGCCCGGGTACTTTGCCAGCGATGGAAGCTGGAGCTGCATTCCTACTGCTCTTGATCCTGATCTTCGTGGCGATCGTCGGAGGCGGGCTGTGGCTGCTGAGCGCCACGCTGCGGCGACGTAAGCTGAATCCCGAGGAAGACAAGCTCGATCGCCAAATGCTCGAGGGCCGGGCGGGCGACGCAGGGGCCGCACCTTCCAACGGGGACGCTCCCCGCGAGGATGCACACCCTGAGCACACGCACGTCTCCAGCGAGCAGCACAGCCGCTCTATCCCGCGGCAGTGACGTCTCATCTGATCGCCTCGGCGTGATCGTTCGGTCTATGCCTCGGCGGCGGTGACCGCCGAGCCTCGCCGCTGAGCCGCTTCGGCGGCCTCCTGCTCGTGCTCTGCCCCCTCGCGCTCCACTTCGATCAGCTCCGATGCGCGCAGCTCGCGGCAGATGCGCCGCACGATGACGAACAGCGCCGCCGGCACCACCCAGATGGCGATCCGGAAGACATCCAGCTGGAGGTTGTAGCTCAGGTCGAACAGCACCAGCACCCGGTCGCCGGCGCCGAAGGCGAATATCAGGAAGATCCAGCTCAGGAACGCCACGCCGAACGCCGTGCGGTTGGGGGCGTCGCGCGGTCGGTCGAGCAGGTTGTGCGCAGAGCGGTCTCTGGTGAGCCGGCGCTCCATCCACGGGAAGGCGGCGAGCACCATCAGAACGAACAACGGGAACAGCGCTCCGCCCCAGAAGGGGTTGGGGACGAGCGTGTATTTGCCGACCACCAAGTCGAAGCTCGGCATCAGGCGCAGCGCACCGATCAGCCACCCCAGGTACCAGTCGGGCTGCGCACCGTTGGTGCCCAGCCACGGCTCGTACGGACCCCACTGCCAGATCGGGTTGATTTGCACCAGCCCGCCGAGCAGGAACAGCACGGCTGCCACGGCGAACATCAGTGCGAGCGAGCGCGGAGCCTGTCCGGGAAAGGCTGGCACGCCGAGCAGTTTGCGCTGGGTTTGCACGCGCGTGCGACGGAACTGGCTGTGGTGGCGGGCCGCCACCAGCGCCAGGTGCACGGCCATCAACGTTCCAATCAGCACCGGCAGCAGGAAGACGTGGGCGATGAACATGCGCGACTCGAACTCGTGCCTGCCCGGGAACGGCGCGCCCCACAGCCAGATGCCGAGCGGCCCGCCGACGATCGGCAGCGACAGCAGCACCGAGTAGCCGATCGCCAGGCCCATCCCGGAGAGCAGGTCGTCGACGATCGAGTAGCCCAGATAGCCCTCGAGCAGCGAGGTGAACAGCATCACCAGGCCCACCAGCCAGATCAGCTCGCGCGGACGGCGAAAAGCACCGGTGAAGAACACCCGCATCAGGTGCAGCACGATCGAGGCGACGAACACGTCGGCTGCCCAATGGTGGGTCTGGCGGATCAGCAAACCGGCCTTGTGTTCGAAGGAGATGTCCACGACAGAGCGGTAGGCGGCGCTCATCGTCTGGCCTCGCAAGAGCGCGTAACGGCCGTGGTAGACCACCTTGGCGAGGCTCGGCTCGAAGAACAGCGTCAGGTAGACGCCGGTGGCCACCAGGACGATGAACGCGTACAGCGCCACCTCCCCGAGCAAAAACGACCAGTGGTCGGGAAACAGGTAGCGCAGCGCCTTCTTCAGCAGCGGGGCCGAGGAGGTGCGCTGGTCGATGAAGCGAACCGGATCGCTCAGAGGGTCGGGGGTTCCGTCGCGGCGGCTCACGTCGCCCTCCCCGATCTGACGCCCCACCAGGAGGGTCCGACGGGGCCGGAGAAGTTGCCGGCGGCGCGCAGATAGCCGGAACGGTCGATCGCGAGCGGCAGTTGGGGCAGCGGACGACCGGCTGGCCCGTAGATGACGGCGCCCGCGCGCGCCGGGTCGAACGTCGAGTAGTGACATGGGCACACGAGCGCCGGTCGCGGCTCGAGGACCGGGAACGTCGGCTTGCGGTAGAGCGCCACCGCACAGCCGGCGTGGGTGCAGATCTTCGAGTAGGCAAGGATGCCTTCCGGCGCCCACCTGGCGCGTTCGGGCGGCAGTTGCAGCTCGCCCGGCGCGAGCCTGACGAGCACCAGCGCGGCGCCGATCTCCTCCGTCTGGTTGGCTCCCTCCGGGAAGGCGGTGTAGAACGAGCCTTCTTCGATCTCCTGCGCCAGGTATGGACCGCCGTCCTTGTCGACCAGCCGCCGTCCGCGCCGCCAGGGCGTCTGGTAGAGCGGCCTTGTGTCCCACAGCGGCCCGAGCGACAGAGCCGGTGTGAGCGCCGACACTCCGAGGGCGCCACCCGCCGTGGCAGCCGCTCCCGCGAGCAGCCGGCGACGGGTGATGCGGCTGCCGCTGTCTTTGACGATCTCGACGACCTCCTGCTGCTCCTGCGGGTTCTCCTGCGGATATGGCTCCTCGATCTCCTCGGTCACCACCAGACGCTTTGCCACCACGGCGAGCGCCAGGGCGATGAACGCGAGCGCCCCGCCCATGCCCACGCCCAGCAGCTCGTTGGGCATGTCAGAGACGCCGTACACGCCGTACACCACCATGAACCCGGCGGCGAACAGCGTCGAGATGCCGAGCAGCACCACCACGGCGATCTCCGCGCTCGGTTGGGGCGAGCCGGCTGGAACGATCCGGCGACGCTCCCGCTCCCGGCGTCGCGCCTTCGAGCGCCGTCGCAGCACGCGACCAAGCGCCAGTGTGCCCACCCCCACGATCCAGCGTCGCAGCCGCGTGTAGGCGAGCACCGAGAGCGCCACCATCCAACGCAGCGGCCTCACGCGCTCAACCTCTTTCCCAGGCCCACACACACGACGGCAAGTACCCCGACAGCCGCCCATGCGACCAACCCCTCGGGGATCGGGCCGATGTTGCCGATTTTCCAGCCACCGATGTCTTCGGGATGGCGCGTGCTGAGCACGTATGCAACCAGCGAGTTCAGCTGGGCGTTGCTGATCTGGCGCTCGGAGAAGTGCGGCATCAGATACGGCCCTATGCGCACCGCCTCGGCGATCTCCTGAGCGGTGAGCCCCTGAAGCGGTGGAACGCGCGCACCAGTGACGAAGCCACCGCGCGCCATGATCTGGTGGCAGCCCGCGCAATGCTCGGCGAAAAGCTCCTGCCCCTGGGATATGTCTCCGGCGGATGGCTGCACCCGCGGAACCGGCGGGCCTGGGCCGAGCGAGGCGACGTAGGCGACGAGCGAGCGGATCTCCTTCTCGTTCAGCAGCACCCGCTCTCGCCTGGGCTGGGAGTGGATGCTCGACAGCGGCATGTAGCCGGTGCGCAGGTAGAAGTCTGCCGCCCGCGCGCCAACCCCGCGCAGGCTCGGTCCGGCGCCGGCTATGCCCCCGGCACCGGGCCTGGGCGCGTATATGCCCACCCCCGCGATCCCGTGACAGCTGGCGCAGTTGCCGGCGAACAGTTCGGCGCCGAGCTGGACGCTCGGGCGGGGGGGCTCCTGCGCCGGGCGCACGATTCCAGACTGAGGTTGTGCAAACGCGACTGAAGCGAGCGGGAGCAGAACCACCAAGACGAGAGCTGCGCGTCTCATGACTGATGGCAGAGGGAAAGCAGCGAGGTGCCGACTGCGGTCATCGCCGAGATCGCGAGCACGAGCGGGTTCACCGCGATGGCGACCGTGGCGAGGAAATGGACGCGCTTGATCGGCAGGCGCTCGGCGTCGCGAGTTGCACGGAACACGAAGATCGCCGCCCCCTCCGACAGCAGCGCCACCACCACGGCGGCCACCGCGAACGCCACGCTCCAAGAGTGAAACGAGAACGCGAAGCGTTCGTTGGGCGAGGAGCAGCGCGCGATCCCGAGCTGATAGCCGGCTGCCAATTGCGCCACCCACGCGAGCGATCCCCCGAGGACCGCAAACCACACGAACGCGTTCAGTCGCTTGAGCGTCATAGCGATGGGGAGAGCTGGGTGAGCAGGACGAACACCGCCAGCACGTTCACCACGTGCCAGTACAGGGCGGTCGCTCGCACGCCGGTCAGCCGGTAGTTGGTGAGGCCGTCGCGCAACAGCCACCACAGCAGCGCAAGGTCGAAGAGGATGCCGAGCAGCACGTGCGCGTGGTGGGCGGCGAGCAGCGTGAAATAGATCGACCCGTATGCGCTGCCTTTCGGGCTGAAGCGGGCGAGGTCTTCGGAGAAGAGCACGATCTGCCAGGCGAGATAGCCGCACTGGACGGCCATCGCGCCCGCCAGCAAGAGGACGGCGGGGCGCCGCGCTCCCGCCAGCGCCGCGCGGGCTGCGAGCGCCATCGGAATGCTCGTCAGCACCAGCATCGCGGTGGCTGCCGCCGGCAGCCCGACAGAGGGACGCTCGATGTTCGGCGGAGGCCAGTGGGAGGCGTTGAAGTCGAGATAGAAGTAGGTGGCGATCAGCGTGCCGAACAGAGTGGCCTCGGCGCACACGAACAGCACCATCGCCCACATCCCGTTCGGCCACGCGCGCCGCTCCCGAGCCTGAACGGCGACACTCACTGCCCGGGCTCCCTGCTGTGCCAGGCGAACAGCACGAGCGCGCCCACGACGAACAGGCCGGCGGCGATCACGAAGTGCGCGAGCACGAGCATCGCGAACGCCAGCGTCAGCACAAACCCGATCGCGGGCGGCGCCCAGGAGTGCGGCGGCATCGAGAGCACCTCGTCCCAGTCGGCGTCCTGCACGGTCGACGCCGGCGTCTCGTGTCCGAGGCCGAGCACCCCCTCCCCGCGCTCCAGCCGGCGAGCGTCGCGCTCGCGGTCCGCGCGGTCCCACATCGCATAGGGGCTCGACACGGTGGGGATGACCGCATAGTTGTACTCCGGCGGAGGCGAGGAGGTTGACCACTCCAGCGTGTCGCCGCCCCACGGGTCGTTGCCCACGCGCGGCCCGCGCCGCAGGCTTACCGCCAGGTTCGCGACGATCAGCAGCAGGCCGGCTGCCAGCACGTAGGAGCCGACCGACTCCAGGGCGTTGAGCGCTGTCCAGCCGGCGTCTGCGGGGTACGTGTAAACGCGTCGCGGCATCCCATCCAAGCCGAGGATGTGCATCGGGAAGAAGGTGACGAACGTGCCCGTGAACGTCATCCAGAAGCTGAGCTTGCCGATTCCCTCGTGATACATCCGCCCCGTCACCTTCGGGAACCAGTAGTACATGCCGCCGAGTATCGGGAACACCGCGGCGCCGAAGATCACGAAGTGAAAATGGGCGACGATGTAGTAGCTGTCCTCCACCTGCTGATCGAAGGGAATCGCGGCGACCGTCACTCCGGAGAGGCCGCCGATCATGAAGAAGACGATGAACCCGACGATCCACAGCAGCGGGGTCTTGAACTCGGGCGTGCCCGTGAGGATCGTGGTGATCCACGCGAACAGCTGAATCCCGCTTGGTATGACGATGATGAGGCTCGTGGCGGCGAAGTAGATCGTCTCGACCGTCGCCAGGCCGACAGCGAACATGTGGTGTGCCCACACGCCGAAGCCCAGGAACGCGACGAGCAGCTCGGCGAGCGCTACGAGCGGGAACATCACCATCTTGCGGTGGGTGAAGGTGGGAATGATCGACGTCGCGATCCCGAACGCCGGCAGGATGATGATGTACACCTCAGGGTGGCCGAAGATCCAGAACAGGTTCTGCCACAACAGCGGGTTGCCGCCGAAGCCGGCGTCATAGAAGTGAAAGCCCAGCTGGCGGTCCAGCTCCAAGAAGAGCGCGGCGGCGCTGAGCGAGGGCAGCGCGAACACCAGCGAGAAGGCGGCAGCCAAGAACGCGTAGCAGAACAGCGGCATGCGCTGGAGCGCCATCCCGGGCGCGCGCAGCTTGAAGATCGTGACGATCAGGTTGATCGCCGCCGCCGTGCTGGAGATCCCGTTGAGGATCAGCCCGTACCCGTAGAAGTCGATGTTGCTCCCGGGGCTGTACGCGCGCGAGGCGAGCGGCACGTAGTTGAACCAGCCTGCGTTGGGCGCGTGCCCGGTGGCCATTCCCGTGTACATGAGGATGCCCGAGCCCAGGTAGATCCAGAAGGAGACGGCGTTCGTGCGCGGGAACGCCATGTCGCGCGCTCCGATCATCAGCGGCACGAGGTAGTTGCCGAACGCCCCGGTCGTCATCGGGATGACGAACAGGAAGATCATCGTGATGCCGTGCATCGTGAAAACCTCGTCGTAGGCCTGCGGGCTCAAGACGTGGCCGTTGGGTCCGATCAGCTGTGTGCGCACGAGCAGCGCCTCCACCCCGCCCGCGCCGAACATCGCCAGCGCGGTGAAGAAATACATGAGCCCGATGCGCTTATGGTCGGTTGTGGTCAGCCAGCCGACCAGACCCGGGCGCGGCTTCCACACCCGCTCGAGGCGGTCCACGTACACCTGGGCGGGAGGCGTGATGACGCTCGCCATCGCTAGCGCAGGCTCCGCAGGTAGGCAACCAGATCAGCCACTTCGGCGCGAGAGAG